>JBCCLJ010000060.1:0-32612 GCA_039026915.1 Acidobacteriota bacterium | reverse complement strand
GTCGAGCTTCTGTCGAGTCAGCGCCTCGATCGATTGGGCTGGACGCAAAGAGCGTGTTGCTCGGGCAGGCTCCTCCGTCGATCTGCGCTGCGCATCGCGCGAAGCACGTTAGTTACAGCGCCTCAACCCAAGAGCTCTCTGGCGAGCTGGTTGACCAGCTTGCCGTCCGCGCCGCCGCCGAACTGAGCCATGACCGCCTGCATGACCTGGCCCATGCCGCTTGGGCCGGAGAGGCCCTTTTCCTCGATGACGGACTGCACGGCGGCTCGCAGGGTCGCTTCGTCGACCTGCTGCGGCAGATAGGGCTCGAGCAGCACGAGCTCGCGCTCTTCCTTCTCTGCGAGCTCGGTGCGGCCGCCGTTGTGGAACTGCTCGGCCGCTTCCTTCCGCTGTTTGACGGCCTTCTTGATCAGCGCCGTGAAGGCCTTCTCGTCGACCGGCTCGCCGTCCTGGATCTCGCGGTTCTTGATCTCCGCGAGGAGCATGCGCAGCGTCTCCGTGCGCTCTTTCTCTCGCGCCTTCATCGCCTCTTTGAGGTCGGCTTCGATCTGTTCGCGGGGGCTGCTCATGGTGTGCCTCGATCTCTCTTCGCGCTTCAGTCGCGGTCGGCTTCGATGCCGAGCGAGCGCATCTTGCGGTGCAGGTGGCTGCGCTCGATGCCGAGCGCCTTGGCGGTCTGCGAGACGTTACCGCCATTCGCCCTGAGACGCGACTCGATGAAGCTCTTCTCGAACGCCTCGCGGGCGTCCTTGAGGGTCGCCGAGGGATCGATGGCGGTGCGCACGCGGTCGGTGTTCTCGCCGCGGATCGGCGGCGGCAGATCACGCACGCTGATGGCGTCCCCGCTCACCATGATGGAGAGGCGTTCTGTCAGGTTCCGGAGCTCGCGTACGTTGCCCGGCCACGGGTAGTCGATCAGACGCTCCAGCGCCGGGCGCTCGATGCTCATCGGCGCTCGACCCTCCTTGGAGGCGAAGAGCGCGAGGAAGTGCTCGATGAGACGCGGTATGTCCTCGCGCCTCTCGCGCAGTGCGGGCGCCTTGAGCGGGATGACGGCGAGGCGGAAGAAGAGATCCTCTCGGAATCTGCCTGCGGCGATCTCGGCTTCGAGATCCTTGTTCGTCGCCGCGAGCAGTCGCACGTCGACGTTGACCGTCTTCTGCCCACCGACCGGCTCGAAGCTCTGCTCCTCGACGACGCGCAGCACCTTGGCCTGCGTCATCAGGGACATGTCGGCGACCTCGTCGAGGAAGAGTGTGCCGGAGTCGGCCTGTTCGAAGCGGCCACGCCGGTTCGACGTCGCGCCGGTGAAGGCGCCGCGCACGTGGCCAAAGAGCTCGCTCTCGATGAGCTCTTCGGGGATCGCCGCGCAGTTCACCGCGACGAACGGCCGGTGTGCTCGTCCGGAGAGGCGATGCACCTGCCGCGCGACGAGCTCCTTGCCGGTGCCATTCTCACCGGTGATCAGGAGGCGCGAGTCGGAGCGCGCGGCCATCGCCAGCTGCTCCTTGAGCTCGGTCATGCCGTCACTTTCGCCGATGAGCAGCTCATCCTGCTCGAGACCGGTCGACAGGGCGTCGAGCTGCCGCACGAGCTGGCTCTGCTCGAGGGCGTGCTGCACGGTGAGGACGACGCGGGAGAGCGACAGCGGCTTCTCGAGGAAGTCGTAGGCGCCGAGGCGGATCGCCTTGACCGCGCTGTCGATGTTGGCGTGGCCCGAGATCATGACGATCGGACGATCGAAGTGTGATGCGCGCAGCCGTTCCAGCAGGTCGAGCCCGTCGCCGTCGGGAAGCCAGATGTCGAGGATCGCGAGGTCGAAGTGCTCTCGACCGATGATCGCCTCGGCTTGCTTGGCGGTCTCGACGGCAACCGCTTCGTAGCCCTCGTCCTGAAGGATGCTCGACAGGGTCTCGCGGATCCCGATCTCGTCGTCAATGATGAGGATGCGGCTCGTCATGGTGGGAGGCTCTTCAGCGCGGGTATCGGTCTACTGTGGGATTTCGATCGTGAAGACGGAGCCCTGCGGCGGGTTGTCTTCCACGCGAATCGTCCCGTGATGGTCCGCGACGATGCGGTGCACGATCGCCAGTCCCAGTCCGGTCCCCCGCCCCTTTGTCGAGTAGTAGGGGAGAAAGAGCTTCTCCTTGTCTTCGGCGGCGATGCCCTGGCCCGTATCGCTGACCGCGACGCTCAAGATGCCGTTCGAGCGGCGCGCCGAGAGGCGAATCTCTCCCGGTGATTCGGTCGCGGCGACGGCGTTGTCGAGCAGGTTGATGAGCGCCGAACGGAACTGCTCGCCGTCGAGCGACGCCTTGCTGGCGAGGCCCGACTCGGGAACTTCAGAGCGCACGACGAGGCCGGGCTTGATGTCGCGGTAGAGCTTCACGGTGTCGTCGCACAGCTGATGCAGATCGACGGTGCTCGGCTGCGGCCTCGGCATGCGCGCAAACCGCGAGAACTCGTCGACCATCAGCTTCATGTTGTCGACCTCGCGCACGATCGTCGAGACCGAGGTCTCGAGCGTCTCGGCGAGGTCGGGATCGCCGAAGTGGTGCTTACGCAGGAGGCGTTCGGCGGACAGCTTGATCGGCGTCAGCGGGTTCTTGATCTCGTGGGCGATGCGGCGCGCCGCCTCGTTCCAGGTCGCCAGCTTTTGCGCTCGGATCAGCTCCGTCAGATCTTCCAGGACGAAGACCTGGCCGTTCGGCGTGCCGGCGTCGTCGAACATCGGCGTCGTCTTGACCTCGAAAGTCTTCCAATCCCCAGCGAGCGTCGTGCGAATCTCTCGCCGCGTCGGAGCGATCGACGTCGTGTCGACCTCGAAGAGTGCGAGGGCTCCGTTGCGACCGTGCTCCTCCAGCGTCTCCCGGAGCGACTTGCCGATGAGGCTCGAGGCCCCGAGCTGGAGCATCTGCAGAGCGGCGTCGTTGCAGGTGAAGACGCGGCCGTTGGAGCCCACCGAGATGACGCCGGCCGCGAGGTTCTGCAGCACGGCACCGACGAGAGCGCGCTCTTCGTCGAGGCGCTGGTTGGAGAGCGTCAGTTCGTCGTTGGAGCGCTCGAGCAGCTCTTTGTTCTTCTCCAGCTCACCGGTCATGCGGTTGAACGAGTCGACGAGCACTCCCAGCTCGTCGTCGGCCGTCTCTGCGACGCGGTGCGAAAGGTCGCCGCCGGTGATCTGACGTGTGCCTTCGGCGAGCGCTTCGATCGGTACGGTGATACGGCGCGCCAGGTAGAGACCCATCCACGACGAGGTCAACAGAATGACGAGGGTCACCATGAGGAAGAGCAGCAGGTAGATCGCACGGATGTCTTCCTGCTGTGCCTCGAGCTGCCGGCGTACCTGATAGGCGTTCACCAGCGTCTCGGTCTGCTGGGCAAGCGTTGCATCGAGGACGCGTCCCGAGATCACGAGCCGCTTCTCGGCGCGGTCCTGCTGATCCGCACTCGACGCAGCGAGGAGCCAGCGCTCCGGCCGGTTGGGGAGCACGAGCACGTCGGTCGCCGAACCTTCTCGGACGGTCTCGAGAAGGAAGTCGCGATCGAGCTCGGGAAGATCGGAGATGCCGCTGCGCGGGTTGAGAAGCGCTTCGATGAACTCCGTGTCCTCGTACACGGCGAGGAGATCGAGCTCGAGCTCGCGCAGCAGCGGCTGCAGCGAGCGGCTGAGGCGCGGTCGCTGCTCGAGATCCTGGAGATCGATGCCCTCGATATTGCTCTGGACGCGGCGGGCTCCGCGCAGAGCGGTCGACTGAATCTCCGAGGTGAGGGCCTGCGCGACGGCGTTGCCAGGCCCTTCGATCTGATCGACCGGTGTCTGGAAGAGCTTGTCGATGGAGCCCTGGACGAGCTCGGTGCCGTAGGCGAAGAGCAGGAGAACGGGGATCAGCGAGAGGCCAATGTACGTAGCGACGAGCTTGCTCTTGAAGCTCGAGCCGAGTCGCCGATCCTGCCTTTCGAGCCAGAGCTTGAAGAGGTTGCGCACCAGCACGAACGCGACCGTGATCACCAGGATCACGTTCACGTTGCGCAGGAAGAAAAGCAGGATACGGGCGTTGATACCGCCGCCGTCGATGTCGCGGCCGCGCAGAACGATGTAGTAGGCCGCGGTAAAGATCACCAGGGCCAGGGAGAGCCCGCCGAAGAGGACCCGATTGTTGCGCAGCGCTTCGCGGAGCGACTGAGGCCGTTTCATCGCCGTACGGGCCCTAGTCGCTGCGGACCGTCTCCCAGACCGCGGTGCGACGTCTCGACACCGCCGAGTCGGTCCGGATCGTGGCTGGGATGAAGCCGAGAATCGTGCGTGACCCCAGCTCCGCGCGCAGGCGCATCGTCAGGCGAGCGTCGGGATCTTCTTCGAGGTTGACGAAGGCCATCTCATGCACGATGGTCATCTCGCGCTCGAGGTCTTCGAGGCTCTTCACGACGCGGCTTTCGATCAGCTTGCCGTCGTGCTTGTAATTGATGAGGTATTCGCGCGTGATGGCGTTGTACATCGCGACGACCTGCAGCTCGCTGGCGACCACCGTCTTGTTCAGCCACCAGCGCCGCGGCCGTTCGACCCTGACGCGATACGAGAATCCCGTCGGCAGGCCGGACTCGATGCGCTCGACGAGCTCCTCGGTGAGGCCGTCGAGCAGCTGGAAGCTGACGAGCAGGGAGGAGCCCTCCTGCGTGACGAGCAGGTCGCTGATGCGCGCGTCCTTCGCTTGGGCTCCGGCCTGTGAGAGCGCCAACAGCAGGCAGAACAGCGCAAACCGGCGCAGAACGGGGGAGAGGGTCATCGACCGGAGATCGTAGCACCGCGGGCAGAAAAGCGAGGTGCTGTCGTAGAGTCGCTGGATGTTCAGGCTCAGCCTCGTCGGGTCGCTCTGCGGAGCGCTGGTCGCAATCCTGCTGGGCCCTTCTCCGGCGGTTGCGGAACAGGCACTGGTCGCCGTCGCCGCCAACTTCACGACGGTCGCCGAGCAGCTCGTCGAGGACTTCGAGTCGTCAGCTCAGCACAGCGTTGCTTTGACCACCGGCTCGACGGGCAAGCTCTACGCTCAGCTGCGGCATGGGGCCCCCTACGACGTCTTCCTGGCAGCCGATCAAGAGCGCCCGCGCCTGCTCGTCGAGTCGGGCCTGGTGGCTGACGGTGGGCTCTTCACCTACGCGCGAGGGCGCCTGGTGCTCTGGGGCGCGGACCTGCCCGCAGCTCCCGATTGGGACTCCGCTCTCGAGATCGGCGAGGCGCGTCGCATCGCGCTGGCGAACCCCGAATTGGCTCCTTACGGCGCTGCGGCGCGCTCCGCTCTCGAGGCGGGAGGACACTGGCGGCGCTTGCAAGCGAAGCTTGTCTTCGGTGAGAACGTAGGCCAGGCCTTCTCCATGGTCGCCTCAGGGAGTGCGCAGCTCGGTCTCCTTGCACGGTCGTCGGTCGTCGCCTTCGGCGGTCCGTCGGGTCATCTCGTGCCAGAGTCGTTGCACCAGCCGATCCGTCAGGACGCCGTCCTTCTGCGGCGTGCGCAAGGCAACGCGGCCGCTCGAGCCTTCTTCGAGTACCTCAAGTCGCCGGCGGCCCAGCGTCGCCTGCTCGAATCAGGCTACGAGCTCCCTTGAATTCCGCCGACCTCTCGGCCCTCGGCCTGACGTTCCGTCTGGCGGCGACGACCACCGTCGTCCTCTTCCTGCTCGGCACTCCTTTGGCCTGGTGGCTTTCGACGACGCGCTCGAGGTTGCGTCCCGTGATCGAAGCGCTGACCGCTCTGCCACTCGTGCTCCCGCCGACCGTCCTGGGCTTCTACCTGCTCCTGCTTCTCAGCCCGAGGTCACCGCTGGGCGGCTTCTGGCTCGAGCTCACGGACGCCAGCCTGACGTTCTCTTTCAGTGGCCTCTTGATCGCCTCGGTCCTCTATTCGCTACCGTTCATGGTGCAGCCGCTGCAGGCGGCCTTCGAGGCGGTCGGGCGAGCACCGATGGAAGCGGCCGCAACTCTCCGCGCGGCTCCGCTCGATGCCTTCTTCTCCGTCGCGCTGCCGCTGTCGTTGCGCGGCGTCTTGACGGCGGGCGTCTTGACGTTTGCCCACACGGTGGGCGAGTTCGGCGTCGTGCTGATGGTCGGCGGCAACATTCCGGGACGTACGCGGGTCATCTCGATCGCGGTCTACGAGCACGTCGAAACGCTGCGCTACGCCGACGCGCATCGCCTGTCGGCCGTGCTTCTGGTCTTCTCGTTTTCGGTGCTCTTTGCCGTCTACACCCTGAACCGAAAGCTGCCGCTCAATGTGCGCTGACTCGCTGCACGTCGACGTGGAGCTCCGCTTCGGCTCTTTCTCCCTGAGGCTCGACGAACACTTCCCGACGGAGGGCATTACCGGAATCTGGGGCCCGAGCGGCAGCGGCAAGAGCTCGCTGTTGCGCTCGATCAGCGGCCTCGAGCGTCGCGCTCGAGGCCGCATCGCCTGGGGCGACGAGCTCTGGCTCGACAGCGCGTCGCGCATCTTCGTTCCGGCGCATCGCAGAGACGTTGCCTACATGTTCCAGGACGCTCGACTCTTCCCCCACCTCAGCGTCGAAGGCAATCTGCGCTTCGCCGAGCGGCGCGCCCCGAGCAAGGGGCGCTCGATCTCTTTCGAGGACGCGGTCGAGGCCCTGGAGCTGGGGCCTCTGCTGAGCCGACGCACGACGGACCTCTCTGGAGGAGAGCAGCAGCGGGTCTCGCTGGGCCGAACGCTGCTCACTCGTCCGCGCCTGCTTCTCCTGGACGAACCGTTGGCGGCTCTGGACTCCTCGCGCCGCTTCGAGATTCTTCGTTTCATCGAAGCTCTGCACGCCGGCTTCGGTCTGCCGATGCTCTACGTGAGCCACTCGTTCGAGGAGATTGCCCTACTCGCTGATGAAGTTCTCGAGCTGGAGGCGGGCGCGGTGCGCTCGCACGGAACTGCCGCGGTCTCCTTCGCTGGCGGCGCACGGTTGCAGGATGCGTCCCTCTCGGTTCTGGCGGCCGAGGTCTCGCGGGTCGATGCGCGATGGCACCTCGCCTGGCTCGAAGTCGCCGGTCAGGAGATTTCCGTTCCGCACCCGGCCTCCTTTGAGGAGGGTGACGGAGTGCGTCTTCTGGTGCGGGCTCGCGACGTCTCGCTAGCGACGAGCCGCCCCGTGGAAGTCAGCATCCGCAACGTGCTCACGGGCCGGGTGCGGAGCGTCGAGGAGGAGCAGGACTCGGCCTTTGCCGAAGTCACGGTTGCTCTCGACGGACCCTCCGATGCGCCGAGGCCTCTGCTGCGGGCGCGAATCACTCGAGCCTCGCTTCACGAGCTCGAACTCGAGGGGGGGCACGAGGTCTACTGTCTGCTCAAGACCGTCAGCGTGGACCGCGCCCTGGCTCACGGCTGAGGCCGCGCCAGCTGCCGAATCAGGAGATCGAGGGCAGAGGGAACGCTGGTGGGTGATCCCGATGCAGCTCCGGAGTGTCCACCTCGGGGTAGGCGGCCGAAGACTCGGCGCGAACCCAGGTCCAGCTTTCGGGATGCTCGAGCAGCGTCTCGATCAGGCGGAAGTGAACGAGGTGTCCACCCTTTTCGACCTCGAGATGTGCCCAGAGCGGGCAACCGAGGAGCGCGAGGTCGCCGACCGCGTCGAGCGCCTTGTGACGCACGGGTTCGTCAGAGAAGCGAAGAGACGTGTTGACCGGCTCATTCTCGTCGAAGACGACGCAGTTGTCTTCGCTGCCGCCGAGACCCAGACCGTGCTGACGCATCGCCTCGACGTCCTTCATCATCGCGAAGGTGCGTGCCGAGGCGAGCTCGCGAACGAAGGAGTCAGAGTCGATGCGGATGTCGATCGTCTGGTGTCCGATCGCGGGAATCGGGAAGTCGACCATGTAGGACACGCGGAGTCCGGGGAATGGAGCGATGCGGATGGCGCGGCCATCGACTTCGGTCTGGATCGGCTCGGTGACGGCCAGGATCTTGCGAAGGCCGCTCTGGCTGCGGGTCCCTGCAGCCTCGAGCAGCCGGCAGTAGGGCAGCGAAGAGCCGTCGAGGATGGGAACCTCCGGGCCGTCGATCTCGATGACCAGGTTGTCGATGCCGGCGACGTGGATGGCCGCCATCAGATGCTCGACCGTGGAGACGGTGACGTCGTCGCGGCCGAGGGTCGTCGCGAGCTCGAGACTGCTGACCTGAGAGGCGAGAGCGGGGATCTCGACGCCGCCTGCGTCGACGCGACGGAAGCGAATGCCGGTGTTGGAGGGGGCGGGCAGCAGGCGGAGATTCGTGGTCTGACCGGTGTGGATACCCACTCCCTCGATCGACGCGGCCCGCTGGATGGTGTTTTGCTGGAAGAGACGAGAATGGAAAGCGCGCATGATGCCCACGCTTAAGCAGGAGTCGTGCCATTGAGCTGCGAGGGGGCGCAGAGCTCTCGATTTGGCTTGTTTTTGCTGGGAAAAGTGACGCTGGCGAGACGGCATGCGCCCGTTGATGGTCGGTAGCGTGGCATGTTCGACACATTGAATCTGTGTCGTTTTTGCCACACTGTGTGGTTCTTGCCGCAGCCTTGGAGAACCGGAAGGTGTTTTGGAGCGGTGAGTCCAGCTCGGGGCTTCGTCGGAGCCTGCCAGAGGGAGTACACTCTCGCACCCCATGGCCGCTCACAAGAAGAAAAAGGGCGAAGCTGCGGTTCGGATCCAGAACCGACGAGCTCGCTACGAGTACCACATTCTGGAAACGGTGGAGGCTGGGATCAGTCTGCTCGGGACCGAGGTGAAGTCGGTGCGGGCCGGAAAGGTGCAGCTGCGGGACAGCTACGTCGACTTCGTACGCGGCGAGGCTTTCCTCGTGGCGGCCCACATCAGCCCCTATTCGCACGGCAATCGTGAGAATCACGACCCCGAGCGCCGTCGCAAGCTTCTCCTGCATCGTCGGGAGATCGAAAAGTACTTCGGTCGCGTCCAGCAGAAGGGCTTCGCCATGGTGCCACTGTCGATGTATGTGAGCGGCAACCGGATCAAGGTCGAACTGGCCTTGGCTCAGGGCAAGAAGCTCCACGACAAGAGAGCGTCGGAGCGCGAGCGGGAGATGCAGCGCGAGGTGGCTGAAACCCTGAATCGTAAGGACTGGTGAGGAGTCCCGGCTCGAGAGCGCGGTAGCGCCGGCGGATTGAGTCATCCGTCGATGAATGCGCCGCGAAGCCCTAGGGGATCCCAGCGAACGAGAGAGGTCGACTTGGACAACATCTATGTGCGCGGTGCGCGCGAGCACAATCTGAACAACGTCTCGGTCGAGATACCGCGCAACCAGCTCGTGGTGATCACCGGTGTGTCCGGTAGCGGCAAATCGTCGTTGGCCTTCGACACACTTTTTGCGGAAGGCCAGCGGCGCTATGTCGAGTCGCTGTCCGCATACGCACGTCAGTTCCTGAACCAAGCCGAGAAGCCGGACGTGGACTCCATCGACGGCCTTTCGCCAGCGATCTCGATCGAGCAGAAGTCGGTGTCACGCAATCCGCGATCGACCGTCGGCACCGTCACCGAGATTCACGACTATCTGCGTCTGTTGTACGCGTCGATAGGGATCCCGCACTGCCCGAGCTGTGGCGACGTCATCCAGCCGCAGACGGTGCAGCAAATGGTCGATCGCGTCATGTCGCTGCCCGATAAGACTCGAGTCGTGCTCATGGCGCCCTACGTTCGCGGCCGCAAAGGCGAGTACCGCAAGCAGCTCGAGCAGATGGCGCAGGAGGGCTTTCTGCGAGCGCGCATCGACGGCAAGATGGTCGAGCTGTCCGAGGGGATTCCCGAGCTCGACAAGCAGAAGAAGCACAACATCGAGATCGTCATCGATCGGCTCGTCATCAAGCCGGACCTCCACCAGCGGCTTTCGGGTTCCTTCGAGACGGCGCTCAAGGTCGGCAACGGCCTGGCCCTCATCTCGGTACCGGGAATGCCAGAAGAGACGCTGTCGCAGAACTACGGCTGCACGTCCTGCGGGGACAGCATCAGCGAGATCACGCCGCGGCTCTTCTCTTTCAACAGCCCTTATGGCGCCTGCGAGGCTTGCAGCGGCCTCGGCACGCTGATGGCCATCGATCCGAAGCGCGTCGTCGGTGATCCGGACCTTTCGATCAGCGAAGGAGTGCTGCTGCCCCTTCCCAAGAGCATGCGCTCCTGGCGGATGCGCATGATTCGCACGCTGGCACAGGCGCTCGGTTTCGAGCTGACGACACCGTGGCGCGCGCTGCCGAAGAAGATTCGCGATCTCGTCCTGTTCGGGACTGGAGACCGCGAGCTGCAGTTCGAGCTCAAGGGCAAGCGCTCGACCTACCAGTGGAAGGGCACCTACGAAGGCGTCGTGCCGATGCTCGAGCGGCGCTACCGTGACACGGACTCACCGGGTATGCAGACGAGGATCGAGGAGTTCATGTCGATCCAGGTCTGCCCCGACTGCAACGGCCGACGCCTCAAGCCGGAGGCTCTTGCAGTGCTGGTCTCTGGGTACTCGATCGATCAGCTCAGCGAGCTGTCGGTGAGCGACCTGCGTGCGGTCGTCGAAGAGCTGGATCTGAGCGATAAGGAGAAGGTCATCTCCGGCAAGGTGCTGCAGGAGGTCCGCGACCGTCTAACCTTCCTCCACGATGTCGGCGTCGGCTATCTCAGCCTCGGTCGTGCCTCGGGGACCCTCTCCGGTGGCGAGAGTCAGCGGATTCGGCTCGCGACCCAGATCGGCAGCAAGCTGATGGGCGTGCTGTATGTTCTCGACGAGCCATCGATCGGTCTGCACCAGCGCGACAACGACAAGCTGCTCGCCACCCTTCAGGGGATGCGCGACATCGGCAACACGGTTCTGGTCGTCGAGCACGATGAGGACACGATGAGGGCGGCGGACTGGATCGTCGATCTGGGGCCCGGCGCGGGCGAACACGGCGGCGACATCGTCGCGGCCGGCAACTACGACGAGCTCTGTGCGGACGAGAAGTCTCTGACCGGGCGCTACCTCAGCGGCAAGCTCGGTATCCCCGTTCCCGAGGAGCGGCGCGAGGGCAACGGCGAGTTCCTTTCGATACTCGGTGCCGAGCACAACAACCTGAAGAAGGTCGATGCCCACGTGCCTCTCGGCAAGATGGTCGTCGTCACGGGCGTCTCGGGGTCGGGCAAGAGCAGTCTGGTTCACGACGTTCTGTACCGTTCGTTGGCGCAGCACTTCTACCGCGCTTCGGAGTCGCCCGGTGAACACCGCAAGATCGAAGGCCTCGAGCATCTCGACAAGGTGATTTCGATCGACCAGAGCCCCATTGGGCGCACTCCTCGTTCGAATCCAGCCACTTACACCAACGTCTTCGGCGCGATCCGTGAGCTGATGGCCAAGACGCCCGAGGCTCGGGCTCGTGGCTACAAGCCAGGCCGCTTCTCCTTCAACGTCAAGGGCGGACGCTGTGAGGCCTGCCAGGGTGACGGTCAGCTCAAGATCGAGATGCACTTCCTGCCCGACATCTACGTCACCTGTGATGTCTGCGAAGGTTCGCGCTACGACCGGGAGACGCTCGAAGTGCGCTACAAGGGGCTCAACATAGCGGACATCCTGCAGCTGCCCGTCGAGAGAGCTCTGGAGTTCTTCAAGAACGTGCCGCGCATCGCTCGCATTCTGCAGACTCTCGACGATGTCGGTCTCGGCTACATCCGCTTGGGGCAGCCCGCGACGACGCTGTCCGGCGGTGAAGCGCAACGCGTCAAGCTGGCGACCGAGCTGTGCAAGCGCTCGACGGGCAAGACGCTCTATCTGCTCGACGAGCCGACGACCGGCCTGCACTTCGACGACGTCAACAAGCTCCTCAGCCTGCTGCACCGACTCGTCGATCTCGGCAATACGGTGCTGATCGTCGAGCACAACCTGGACGTCATCAAGACGGCGGATTGGCTCATCGACCTGGGCCCAGAGGGCGGCGCCGGGGGCGGCGCAATCGTGACCTCGGGAACCCCCGAGGACGTCGCCAGCCACCCGGAGAGTCACACCGGGCAGTTTCTTCGGCGCGTCCTCGGTCGCGCTCGGCCGGGCCGCGGCAAGCGCGCTTCGGCTGCTGCCAAGAAGGCTTCGGCTGCTGCCAAGAAGAAGGTGGCGAGGAAGGTCGCCAAGAAGAAAGCCTCAAAGAAAAAGGTGACCAAGAAGAAAGCGACCCGGAGGAAAGCGGTCGCGCAGCGATAGGATCGAGCGATGGTAGAGCGACCCTCACCCGGCGAGTCTCCCGCCGGCCTGCGCGCGGCGACTGAGGGCGGCGCCGGTCTGCGCCGCGACTTCGAGGGCCTGCGGCGCGAGCTGCAGCTCCAGACCTTCTACGACCTGCTGATCGCGCTGCATGCGCACGCTTCGGAAGAAGAGCTTCTGGAGGATCTGCTGCAGCGTCTCTGCGCCGTCGTCGATCCGGCGGTCGCGATCGCCGTCACGCGTGACCCCCTGGGAGGCGCGCGCGCTGTCGCGGCGGTCGGTTGGGCAGGTCCCGGACTCAACCCCGAAGAGATCTTCGGCGATCCACTGCTGGCTGACGTTCTGCGCGAAGGGGAGCCGATCCGCCGGCGTGCGGGCTCGCTGCTCGACCGGGAGTTCGACGAGCTTCGAGCGGTGCCGATGGCTTATCGCGGCACGATGCTCGGCCTGATCGTCGTCCTCGACAAGGAGGGTCGTCACGGGTCGGCGGGTGGCTTCACCACCGAGGACCGCCGTTTCCTGCAGGCCGTCGCTGCGCTCGGCGCCGTCACCGTCGACGGTCTGCGCCAGGTCGAGTCGCTGATGTCCCTGAGTGAGCGTCTCGAAGAGGAGAACAAACTCCTGCGCGAGCAGCTTGTGCACGAAGTGGAGGGGCAGCGAATCGTCGCCGAGGCGGTGCCCATGCGCCGCGTTTTGCAGATGGCCGAGCGGGTCGCGCCGCGCAGCGTCAACGTTCTGATTCGAGGCGAAAGCGGCACCGGCAAAGAGCTCGTCGCCAAGTTGCTGCATCAGCGGTCGGGGCGCAGTGGTCCGCTCGTCGCGGTCAACTGCGCCGCTCTGCCGGAGACGCTTCTCGAAAGCGAGCTCTTCGGCATCGAGGGTGGCGTCGCAACCGGGGTTCAGGCACGCATCGGCAAGTTCGAGCTCGCCGACGGTGGCACGCTCTTTCTCGATGAGATCGGCGACCTCGACCTCGCTCTCCAAGTGAAGCTCCTGAGGGCACTCCAGGAGCGTGAGATCGTTCGCGTCGGGGGCCACCGAGCCAAGTCGGTCGACGTCAGGCTGGTGACCGCGACGCATCGATCGCTCGAAGAGCTCGTCAGCGAGGGCGGCTTCCGTGAGGATCTCTACTACCGCCTCAAGGGCATCGAGGTGGAGATGCCGGCTCTCCGTGACCGTCTCGAGGACGTTCCGCACTTGGTGCGCCACTTCGTCGCGCAGTTCTGTGACCGCGAGAGTCTGACGGTTCCTCAGGTCACCAGCGGTGCCTTGGCGCTCCTCATGGCCCACGACTACCCCGGCAACGTGCGCGAACTGCAAAGCGTCATCGAGGGGGCCGTGGCCCTCGCCGATGGCACGATCGATCGCGAGCTCTTGTCGCCTTTGCTGCGTTCGCGAGCGGATGAGGGTACGGGTCCGGAGGCCCTCGATCTCGAGACGGTCGAGCGTCGTCATATCCGCCGTGTCTTGGAAATCACGGATGGAAACAAGAGTGCTGCATCGCGAATCCTGGGGATCGATCGGCGCACTCTCTCCCGCAAGGGCTTCTGAGCCGGCCTGCTTTGTGCGACATTTTGCCTACTGTGAGGCAATTTGCCGCGAAAGGTCTTGTGTCGGGGCGAAATGCCCTTCGTTATTGCGCTTGAGGGTTGGGGCGTGGGAGGTGTGGGGCGTTTTGCCTCGGTAGGGTCGCCCGGTCTGGAGGCGTCGTGAGGCGTCTTGAAGGACCGG
Organism: Acidobacteriota bacterium; assembly: GCA_039026915.1. Taxonomy (GTDB): domain Bacteria; phylum Acidobacteriota; class Thermoanaerobaculia; order Multivoradales; family Multivoraceae; genus JBCCLJ01. The sequence goes on along the minus strand of JBCCLJ010000060.1, from coordinate 18,696 downwards.
AAACACCGTAGTTACTGACGTTTGCGCAGTGTGAGGCGGAAAGCGCCGCAAGTTGGCAGTGGTCTTGCTCTCTAGGACGGTCCGAGGGAGGGACCCCATGCTAGACTCGATTCGCAAGACCGCCGCCACACTGGAAGTTCCAACAGAAGCGCTGACGACCGTCGGCGTCGTAGGTGGTTTCTTGTTCCTTCTGACGCATGACTTCGTTCACCCTCTGCTGGTCTACGGACTGCAGCTTTTCCTGTCCTTCTGAGAACGAACTGTCCCTCGCCCTGAACAAGACTCCTGGATGGCTCCCGGTTGCAACGATCGTTGGCCTGCGCCTGTTGAGCTCCGGAGTGAACCGATGAGTGCCACCCGAATGCGGACGCCTCGCAATGCCTGACGCGGCGATCGTCAAGGAAGTCCAGGTCACCCTGGACTTCAACGCGTCGGACATCGAGCTGGAAGCAGCCGAGCGCGTCGGCGTCGTTGCCCAGTCGATCGGCATGAGCGCCGACAAGATCGACGAAGTGAGGATGGCTGTCGTGGAAGCCTGCATCAACGCTGTCGAGCACAGCGGATCTGCCGACGGCGAGCTGCATCTGGGCATCGCGGTTCTCCGAGAATCGGGAGGCACAGCGGAGGAGAGCCTCCAGGTGACGATCAGCGATCACGGCGTTGGCTTCGACCCCGATAAACTGGTAGAACCGGACATCGGAAAGAAGCTCAAAGCAGCCAACAAGCGTGGCTGGGGCCTCAAGATCATCGAAGGGCTGATGGACCGGGTGGACGTCCGTTCGGGCGCCCGGGGAACGTCTGTCGTGATGTCGAAGCATCGTTGAATCGGACTGCGTGCGATGGACAGTGAACTGAGATGGCCCGTGAGGCGAGGACTGGGATGACCGAGAGTTTGAAGTTGAGTGTGGACCGTCGCGATGGCGTTGCCGTCGTCTACACGGACGGCTACATCAACAACCAGGGCGGCGAAGAGATCGCCAAGGTGGCCTACGAGCTTCTCGACGAGGGCTACAAGGCTCTGCTGCTCAACCTGGCGGAGACCAAGATCGTCAACTCGATCGGTATCTCGATCCTCATCGAGATCATCGAGAAAATGCTCGAGGTCGATGGCAAGCTGGCCTTCTGCAACCTCACACCGACGATCGACAAGACCTTCCACATCATGGGTCTCGCGCAGTACACGAGCATCTTCCAGGACGAAGCGGCGGCCCTGGAAGGCCTTTCGAGCTGAACTCGAGTGCGCGCGGTGGACGCGACGTGAGTCCTTTGTCCGATCTGGATCGTTGGCAGCAGATCGCCTGTGCTTCCGAAAAGGAGTGGGGAGACGGATCGGCGGTTCGTCGAGCTCTCGACCTCTGGTGCGAGGAGAACGGCCTGGGCTCTGCGGCGCTGTTGCTGCACCGGTCGAACGGAGCCATGGAGACTCTGCAGACCACGGACGGCTTCGGCGAGCTGGGCTCGGATGACGCGCTCATCGAACTGTCCGATGATCTGCGCCTGGCCTACCGCGGAGACGGCGAACCCACGGCGGGACCGCTGGGGCTCGTCGTCGGCAACGGTCTTCGACTCGGCGACCTGCACGGTCAGCTCAAGAACCGCGTTTTTCAGGAGAACTACCGGGTCGTCACCCTCGAGGCTCTCTACGACGTCGGTCTGGCGATCGCCTCGACCCTGAATCTCGACGAGCTCACCGAAGAGATCCTCCTGCGTGCCGTCTCTCTGTCCGATGCTCGTCGCGGAGCTCTCTACCTTCTCGAGGACGAGAGCTTCGTCCTTTCGTCGACGATCGGCGGCGACGCTGTCGGCTCTGCGCCACGCGCCGGAGGCGAGAGGTTCAAGTCCGAGCGTGCCGTCGAGCTGCTGCCCGGCGCGAGCTTCGCTCTCGCCGTGCCGATCGAGGTCGAGGGAGCGGCGCGGGGCATCCTGGTCGTCGGCGACAAAGAGAGTCGGGTGACGGTCGGACCTTTCTCGACAGACGACGAGCGCGCACTCTCGATGTTCGCGAATCAGGCGGCGATCGCGCTGGAGAACGCCCGCCTCCATCGCCAGGCCCTCGAGAAGGAGCGCCTGGAGCGTGAGATGGAGCTCGCCGCCGAGATCCAGCGCGGCCTCCTGCCGCAGGGCCTGCCGCGCGTGCAGGATCTCGAAGTCGTCGGTTGGAACCGGCCCACGCAGCAGGTCGGCGGGGACTACTACGGCTCGATCACTCTCGACGAGGGCCGTTTGGGCCTGGTTGTCGCCGACGTCACCGGCAAGGGCATGCCGGCCGCGCTGTTGGTGTCGACGCTGCACTCGGCTCTCAAGCTGCTCCTCGACAAGGTCGATCCGGGAGCCGATCTGCTCGAACGACTCAACTCGCACGTTGTCGATTCGAGCAGCTCGAACAAGTTCATCACTCTGATCATGGCCATCGCCGATCCGCAGAACGACCGTCTCGGCTTTCTGAACGCGGGTCACAACCCGGGCCTCCGAGTGACGTCGTCGGGCGACGTGCACGAGATGCAGCCGAGCGGTCTGCCGCTGGGCCTTCTCCCCGGAAGCACCTATCGGCTCGACGAGGCGCCGCTCGAGCCCGGCGACCTTTTCTGCCTTTACAGCGACGGCATCACCGAATGTGCGGCTCCCGACGACGAGGAGTTCGGCGACGACCGCCTCCGGGAGTTTCTCGTTGAGCGGCGTCATCAACCGCTGAACCAGATCCTCAAGGCGCTCGACGACGCGGTCGTCGAGTTCGCCGGCGACCGGCCCCAGGGTGACGACCAGACGGTCGTCCTGCTCCGCCGCGCGGACTAGCGCCGGCTCGGCACGAGACCCTCGACTCCCGGCAACACGATGGACGGTGCCGAGGTGCCGCCGAGAACTCCGTCGCGAGAGACCTTGACGGAGTGCTCCTGTCCAACGGCCTCGAGTCGCGAGAAGACGCGCAGCAGGCTGTCGTTCCAGACGAGGTCGGGAAGTGGCTGCGCCAGCTGGCCCCCCTGGATCCGTCGGACCCCACGTGCGACGGTGCGCAGCAGCATGCGGCCGAGATCGAAACACTCGATGCGTTCCAGACGGCTGATCCAGAGGCCGCCGTCGGCGGTCTCGAGAAGCTCCTGTGAGCTCGCCGTGCCCGGCTCCATGAAGAGGTTGAGGGCGTAAGCGTCTCCGCCTCCAACCGCATGGCCGGTCGGCTCGAGTTGGAACTCCTGCGCCGCCTGCGAGTCGACGGTCGGCGTACGCGGGACTCCTCGGGCGACGAGGTCGACCCTCTGCTTGCGGCGCCCCTCGAGATCGAACGGGAAGGGCAGGCCGCGCTCGCTCGTTGCGTCATCGACAAGGTCGAAGCGCGCGTCGAAGACCTGTGAACCCAGATGCTGGCGCACGAAGGAGTAACCCTCGCGGTAGGCGCGGGCGGAGAAGGCCTGGTGATTGAGAAGTTCGACGAGTTCGATCGTCGCCTCAGGAGCGAGAAGCACGGGTACGGTTCCGCCGCGATACTCGTCGGGCCTCTCTTCGGTCCGTCGTCTGCGAGCGGTCTCCTCGATCTCGAGCGCCCGCAGCTCGGCAAACGACCGGGCGGCTCCGGTCGCGAACCCCGCCCCCGGCCCCTCACCGCTGCGGATCTGGAGGAAGCAGCTCGTCGCCCGCTGCCGTCGCTCGAGACCATGGCTGTTGTGGAGCGCGACCTGGCCACTGCTCCACTCGAAGAGCGCGGCCTCATCCGGATGGAGCTGGTGTGAGAGCCAGCGTCGCGCGGCCTTGGGCGTGAGCGTGTCGAGCTCGTCGTCGAAGAGCTCGGGCGGCGGCTCTGGAGAGGGCTCGGGCTCCGCCATCGCTGGTGCGCTGGTCGGCTCGTTGGCCCTGCTGTTCGCTATCGCCGCGCGGATCGCGTTGCTGATCTCGCCGCGGTCCGACTCGCCCGTTCGATAGCAGCCGTTGCGATTGCCGCAGCGCACGCGAACGTCGAGCAGGTGGCTGTGCCGGTCGTACTCGTCGCCGTCCGGGATCCGAAAGGCAACGCGACGAGAGCGCTTCTCGATCCATACCGCTTCAGTCTCGTCGGCCACCGACTGCTTCACGGTCCGCGACAGCCGCGTGCTCACGCGCCGCAGCGGTGACAGAGAGGGGCCATTCGTGGACTCGGGAGACCGCGTCATGGAAGGAAGAGTAACGGTCGAGCCTTACGGTCCCAAGCGGGAACGTTCAGGCGGAGCTGGGGCGCGGACTTGGACCCGATCGCCACATCGGCAGCCTCGCCTCTGCTGGGCAGAGGCATCGCCCGCGCTCCTCGCGATGGCGTGAAAGGGCAGCACTCCGTGAGTTGCGCCGCCCGAGGCCGTTCCGCTTTCCCGAGAGCGTGCCGGGGAAGATGGTGGAGGTACGAGCGTGGAGCGAGCGAAGCGACGGGCACCTCGAGCCGGCATTCGTTGCCGAGCAGCTCGCTTGCGAGCTGCACCGCGGAGGCCGTTCCGCTTTCCCGAGAGCGTGCCAGGAAAGATGTCGGAGGTACGAGCGCGCAGCGAGCGAAGCGACGCGCACCTCGAGCCAGGATTCGTTGCCGAGCAGCTCGCTTGCGAGCTGCGCCGCCCGAAGCCCTTCCGCTCCACCGAGAGCGAGCAAAGCGAGCGATGGTGGAGCGGAAGGGATTCGAACCCTCGACCCCCACGATGCGAACGTGGTGCTCTCCCAGCTGAGCTACCGCCCCATCTCACTGGCCTTTCGGCCGCTCTGAAGTCGCGAAGTGTAGCAGTCGGAGCGCCGGCCTTGGAAGCCACGCTGGTGCTGGATTGCAGACCTTGGACGAGCGTCGACACGAGCCCGGAGATCAGGGTTTCACCGGGGCGCCCAGGGCACTCCTGCGCGTGTATCATCGTCCGACGGGCACACTGCTGGCCCACGAATGGAGCAACGGGCCTCCGGCCACTGGAGATACGGACTCATGACCGACAACATCAAGCCCATGGATTCTGCGGATGACGTCAGCGAAGGTGTGAACAAAGCTCGCGAAGCGGTCCAGGAGAGCCTGGGAGCTGCGCGCGAGAAGCTGTCCAACGTCGGCGGCAGCATCTCGGGCGCTCGTGAGAAGTTCACCGAAGTTCGCGACGGCCTGAGCGAGGGTACCCGCGAGCGGGTGACGCAGGCACGCGAAGGCATCAAGCACGGCTATGACCGCGCTCGCAAGGACCTCGACCAGCTTTCGGCAGACGTCAACGTCTATGTCCGCGACAACCCCGGACGATCGATTCTGATCGCGGCCGGCCTCGGATTCGCGCTGGGCTTCCTGCTGAGAGGCGAGCGCCGCCGGTGACCGACCCTCTCTCCCCTTCGCGCTCGGCGGCCGAGGACTGGGTCGACGAGCTGATCCCCGTCGAGCTCGACTGGGTCGATTGGGTTCGTCGCTATCCGATCCCGTCGCTGGCGGTGGCCGCGCTCGGAGGCTTCCTCGTGGGCCGTTTGCACGGCGGTCGCATCGTCGACGCCGTCTCGGTGGCTGCGACCGAGAAGCTCAACGAGAGCCTCGAGCGCTACACCGACAGCCTGACGAGCAAGGACTGATCGGGAGCCACCGCGCGTGCCGGAAGCCGAGCGGGTTCTGCTCGCGACCGTAATGAACGGCGAAGAGGCTTCGCTGCTCGAGGGCGCTCTACGCGCCGCGGGTATCGACGTCGTCGTCGAGTCTCGTCGCTTCTCGCAGGAGCCGGTGCAGTTCGGTCTGCTCGGCGACATTCGGCTGTGGGTGACGGCAGAGCAGGAAGGGGTCGCCCGCAAGGCGCTCGAGAGCTTTCAGGGCGAGCAGACGTTCGCAGAGATGCCACCGGAGCTCGCGGACGATGACTGATCCTTCGCATCTTGGCCGCTACCGCATCGTCTCCAAGCTGGGCGCGGGAGCGATGGGAGACGTCTTCCTGGCGGAAGATCCGCAGATCGACCGCCAGCTGGCGATCAAGACGGTCAAGCTCCACGGCTCTCAGGACGAGGTCGAAGTGCGCAAGCAGCGGATGCTTGTCGAAGCGCGCGCGGCAGGGCGGCTCGTGCATCCACACGTGGTCACTCTGTTCGATGCGGGTGAGGACGGCGGCACCGTCTATCTGGTCTTCGAGTTCGTCAGTGGTCAAGACCTGTCGGCTCGACTGCGCGCCGACGAACCCGTGTCTTTGGCGGAGGCACTGCAGGTCGTTCGTCAGACGGCCTCTGCGCTGCATCACGCGCACCGCCAGGGCATCGTGCACCGCGACATCAAGCCCAGCAACATCATGCTCACCGACGAAGGCGAGGCGAAGGTCGGCGACTTCGGCATCGCCAAGCTGAACAACCAGGAGACCGAGCTGACGACGACCGGCATGCTCATCGGCACTCCGCACTACATGTCGCCGGAGCAGGTGCGCGGTGAGACCCTCGACGGTCGCTCGGACGTCTTTTCGCTCGGTTCCGTCCTGTTCGAGCTGCTGCATCGTCGGCGTCCGTTTCCGAGCGAGACGTTGACGACGCTGGTGTACCAGATCCTGCACGAGGATCCGACGAGCGGTCTTCGTGGCAACCTTCCCACCGAGCTGGCGAACCTGCTGCGCAAGATGCTGACGAAGGACCTCGACGAGAGGCTCGATGCCGGCTCCGTGGCTCAGGAGATTCAACGCATCGAGGGTTCGATGGCGGCGGAGCAGTTGGCTCACGCCGCGTGGACGGTCGAAGGCGTCGGAGTTCCGAGCCCACCGCCCGCGCCGGCGACGCCCGCCGCGACGCAGCCGCCGCCTGCCGCGACGGAAGCCCCGGCACCTCCCCCTCCTCCGTCGACGCCGGTCCAGGCGACCGCGCAGCCTGTGCCTCCTCCAGCGCAGTCCACCTCGACTCTCTCCGCCGGTTCCGCTGGCGGTCGTCGCTGGCTGCCCTTCGTCGCTGCGGCGGGCTGCCTCAGCATCTTCGCTCTGGGCGCGATCGCCGGCGGTGTGCTCTGGTTCTCTGGACGCGATCAGCCGGCCAGTGTGACGCAGACCGCGGAGGAAGAGCAGCTGGCTCAGCTCGACGTTCCGGGTGAGTCCTTGGAAGACTCTGCAATCACCAGCCCCGACGAGTCTCTGGCCGCCGACGGTGAAGAGAGCGTTGAGGAGCTCTCTGCCGAGCCGGCGGACGAAGAGGCGGCGCCGATCGAAGTGCGGGTCAAGGATGAGCCGGTGCAAGCACCGAAGCCCACCGTCCGCAGAGACCCGCCACGACGCCAGCCGACGGCGATCGCGCAAGCGGCCCCGTCGCCCGTTGCCGAGAAGCCTGAGCCTGAGCCTGCGCCGGCCGCAGAAGAGCCCGAGCCGGAGCGACCTGCCCCTGCACCCAAAGAGGACCTGTCCGGCCTCGTCGTGGACCAGGAGCTCGACGTCGCAACCGCCGTGGGGTTTCGCATCAAGCCCGATGACGCCTTCGTGCTCTTCCGGCGACCCGGCGAATCGCGACTCACGAACATCGGCCGAGCGCGCAACTACGACATGAAGCGAAAGAAGCGCGGTGCGTTTACTCTGCCGGGTCCGGGCGCCTATCTGGTCGTTCTGAGGCGCGAAGGCTACGCCGACCATCGCATTCGCTTGCACGCCAAGGAAGGCTCCGAACCCACCCTGATCGAAGTGACTTTGGGCAACTGAGCCCTCGGGAGAGCCGACGAGTGCATCCTTCGACTGCCGGTGGCTTCGCCGGCCGGCCCCAGCGCGCGGGCAATCCGCACGTGGCTCGTCTTCTGTGGGGGGAGTCGGGCGCGACCCGAATCGAAACGTTGGAGAACGGCCTCGAGCTCTGCGTACTCAGCGATTGCCGTCTGCCGATCGTCTCGACGGTGCTGGCCTATCGCGTCGGCGCGCGGGATGAGACGGCGGCTCAGGCGGGCGCAGCACACTTCCTGGAGCACATGATGTTCAAGGGCTCCGAGAACTTCGCTGCGGGGGAGATCGACCGGGTGACCGAGTCGCGAGGAGGTAGCAACAACGCCTTCACCAGCCACGACGTGACGGCTTACTACTTCTCCTTCGCACAGCAGCACTGGGCGACCGCACTCGAAATCGAAAGAGATCGTATGGGCGGTCTGCGCCTCGATCCAGGCGAGGTCGATGCGGAGCGGCAGGTGATTCTCGAAGAGCTCGCCATGTACGAAAGCGATCCCTGGGACGTGCTCCATCAGGAGGTTTCACGCTTGCTCTATCCGGGCCACCCGTACGGCGCTCCCGTGCTCGGCACTCGGGAGAGTCTTCGGGACCTCGGCTCGAGCGAACTGGCTCATTTTCACCGGCGGCATTATCTCGCTGAGAACGCGGTCCTCGTCGTTGCCGGAGACGTCACCTTCGAAGCCGTTCGCGCGGAGGCGCTGCGGCTCCCTTCCGGTGCGGCACGGCGGCAGCGTCTGCCCGTCGCGGACGTCGAAGCGACGTCGGCCCTGCAGCGCTACGAGCGGGCTTTCGGCGAAGTGTCGAGGCTGCTGCTCTCGTTTCCCGTAGCGGGCGCCACCGACGTCGAAGCTCACGCGACGGCCCGTCTGCTGGCCGTCTGCCTGGCGGGAGGTCGCTCGAGTCGATTGAACCAGCGCCTCGTCGAAGAGGAGAAGCTGGCTCTCTGGGTTGCCGCGGACGTCGCCGAGATGACGGGTCCCGCTTCGCTCTCCCTGGCCCTCGAGGTCGCTCCGGGAGTCGAGGAGATGCGAGTCGAAGAGCGGCTCTTCGAGGAGCTCGACCGGCTCTGCGCCGAGGGCGTCAGCGGGGAGGAACTCCAGCGCGCTCAACAGATGTCCTTCGCCGACTGGACTTTCAGCCACGAGCGCCTTCAACGGCGAGCACTGACCGCCGCCCTCGCCCTCGCCCTGCATGACGATCGCTATCCAGAAGCCTCGGTTCGAGCCGCGCTGCAAACGACTCCTTCCGAGGCCTCTTCGATGGCGCGCAGCCTCTTCGATCGTGATCGCTGCGTCGTCGCCTGGTCGACCGCCGAGTCGGGCACGTGACCGACTGGCTTCGAGTCCGGCGGATTCCCGGCAGCGGTACCTTCGCGCTCCGCGTCTGGTTCCCCTGCGGAGCGCTCGATGAGCACCTTCCCGGCCTCGCCTATCTGACGGGCCATGCGTTGGCCGAAGGGACGCAGCGCCGCGACTGGCTGCAGGTTGCAGTCGATCTCGAGGATCAGGGAATGTCCCTCTCGACGTTCGGCTCTCTCGAGCTCTTTGGGCTCTCCCTCGACGGCATGGTTTCGGACTGGCAGCGCGGACTCGATTGGGCCTCGGAGCTGATCTTCGAGCCGAGCTTCACGGAGGAGCGCGTCGACTGGCTTCGGCAGCAGACCGTTGCGGAGATCGACTCGCTCTCCGATCAGCCGGACGTGGTGACCGGGTGGCGCTTTCTGCGGCAGCTCTACCCGGGACATCCCGCTGGCCGTCCGATTCAGGGAGACCGAGAGTCTCTGAACGCGCTCAGTGCGGACGACTGCCGTTCTTTTCACCGTAGGGCCCTCGAACGGCAGCCGCTCGTGGCGGTGGCTGGCGGCCTGACGGAGTCCGAGGTCACTGCCGCGCTCGAGTCGCGCTTCGCGGTTCCGGGACCGCCGCATCGCGCGGTTCGGTCGCTGCCGGAGGCGAGCCCTCGCACCACGGCGGACGTCAAGACGAGCGCCCGAGACCAAGCGCACCTCTTTCTCGGTCACCTGACCGTCGCACGCGACCACGAGGATCTGGCGGCTCTCGAGCTGCTGGGCGTGGTCATGGGAGCCGGCTCGGGACTCAGTGGCCGCATACCTCAGCGAATCCGGGAGGAGGAGGGGCTGGCGTACACGGCCCAGACGAACCCACTGTCCGGAGCGTCGAAGGTGCGAGGTCGCCTGGTCATTTACTTGGGAACCGCCGAGGAGAACCTGACGCAGGCGGAGGCGTCGGTGCGAGACGAGTTGCAACGTCTTCTCCGAGACGGCGTCTCTGCCGACGAATTCGAGGGAGCCAAGGCTTACCTGCTCGGGCGCGAGCCTTTTCGCCAGGAGACGGCCCGCCAGTGGGGAGACCTACTCGCCCAGGCGGCCTACTTCGAGACGCCGTGGGACGACCCCGAATGGCGTCGGCGTCGCCTCCAGGAAGTGACGCGGGAAGAGGTCGAGCGTGCCGCTCGCACACATCTCCACCCCGACCAGCTCCACGTCACGCGCGGACTCCCGCGGTAGGACACCGTCGCGGCTGCGGGCCCCCTGCCGACTAGGCAAACTCGCCCGGCGCTTCGTGCTGGTTCAGGATCTTCCAGAGCACCAGCTTCTCCTCGACCTCGCGCTGGCGCGTGGCGAGGATCCGGCACAGCAGCCGGAGGAAGTCGAGCGCGGCGTGAGCGTCCATGGCCAAAACCTCGGTGACCGTCTCTCGTCGTAGTTCGAGGACCGTCGCGGGACCGCGGTGCGAACGGGCGTCCGCCGATCGTGGCAGGCCGTCGATCAAGGCCATCTCGCCGAGAAAATCGCCGCGTTCGAGGATCGCGAGCGCCTCTTCGCCGCCCCCGGGAATGTACTTGCTGATGCGCACTGCGCCGTCGAGCACGACGTACATCGAGCTCCCGGCATCGCCTTCGCGGAACAGGAAGGAACCTTCGGAGTAGTGGCGCTCCTGAGAGAAGGTCGCCAAGACGAGCAGCTCCTTGCGCGACAGCCCGTGCTCGCGGAAGAGGCGGACCTTTTCGCCGACGCCCACCTCGCCCAGCGTTTCGGTGGTGGGCTCGCCGCGCCGGACGGCGGGTCGTGCTTCGGCGTCGCCGCTCGAGAAGAAGCTGCCGAGCAGGTCGTTGGTCTCGCGCAGGTTGTGAGCGAGTCCCTGCCAGACGGCGGTGAAGAGCTGAACGCCCAGGTCCACCTTGTCCTCGAAGATCTGGCGCAGAGCCGGTCCGTCGAAGCGCAGCAACCGGCTGGGTTCGAGCGCCACGGCCTCGACCGGCTGGTTCTTGGGGTCGGCGAAGTTCAGCGTGCCGAGCATCTGGCCCGGCTCGACGACGCCCATCGAGAAGTGCCCGTACGGCGTCGGCCGGCGCAGCTCGACGCGTCCGCGATCCAGCATGTAGAGCGAGCTGTCCTGGGAGTCGTGGCTGAAGATCACCTCGCCGCTGTCGCAGCTGCGCGAGTCCGCGAACTCGGTCAGCTCGAAGATCATCTCGTCGCTGATCGACGCGAGGGGCGGCATGCGTCTCAGGAGCGCTGCGAGCTCGATACGCGTACCGCCGCTGCGCAGGCCGCCGCCCTGAAAGAGAAAGCTGCGGTCGATGAGGCCGTTCTCCTCGAGAAAGAGGTCCCGACGCCAGCGCAGTCGATCGAACGCCGTGTTGAGCACCTCCTGGCGGTCTCGGAAGAGGCGCAGAAGACGAGGATTCTCCCAGCGCAGGACACGCTTCAGCGTCCGGATCCGACGCTGCAGGCGTCGACCGGCTTCCGAGGCGTCGTCGTTGACGAGCAGGAAGGAGTCGATCGTCGCTTCGAGAGCATCGACGAAGCTCTTGCGTTCGTACTCGGCCCGGCCGAGAAGCTCGGCCGTCTGCGCGTCGAAGGGGTTGAGCCGGCGTGCCATTCGCAGCTCCCGCGACGCGCCCTCGAAGTCGTGCTGCTGGTAGAGCATGCGACCGTGCAGCTTGTAGGGGTAAGGAAGAGTTCGTCCCTTCTCCTTGGCCATCTGCAGGCACTCTAGAGCCGCCGACACCTCGCCTCGATCGGTGTAGAGAGCGGCCAGCCCGAGGTAGTGCGAGGCGTCGATGCTCGCGCGACGCGCCTCTTCGCGAACCTCCTCCAGAGACGGAGTGGGTCGTTCGGGCGGCGTCAGCGCTCGGAGCTCGACGAGCAGTTCGCGCAGGCCCGGGTGATCCGGTGCGGAGTCCTCGATGATCTCGCAGAGCCCGACCGCGTGCTCGACGTGAGAGCGGGTGGCCATGCGCTGAGCGAGGCGCAGGAGTTCATCGAGCTCCTGCTGGCGCAGCTCGAGTCGATCCGGAACCGGCTCGAGGTGGAAAGGAGGTTTGAACTCGCTCATGGCATCTTGCGGCCCGAGCGTAGAGAGAGCACTCGAAAGCCGGACCCTCAAGTTTAGAGCAAAACCGAGGCATCCGGCGAAGGCGCGCGAGGGGAAGAGGGCTTCGGGTCTTTCGAGAGACCGAACGCGCTGCGGAAACCCTGCGGAAAACGACCGTTCCCGGAGTGAATCCTGTGGAGAAACTGCGGGTTCTTCCGAAGTTCGACAGAGTGCTGAGGAAAAGCTGTGCAGCCCCGCCTCCGAGACGGTTCCCCGTGATACCTTGCGCAGACTTCAACCGGCAGTTTGCGTAGGAAGCAGCGGAGTCATGGGCGAGACTTTGAGACGCACACCCCTTTTTGCTTGGCATCAGAGATCCGGTGCTCGCTTGGTGGATTTTGCCGGTTGGGAGATGCCGGTTCAGTTCTCCGGCGTGATCGATGAGCACAACGCCGTGAGGACTCAGGCGGGGCTCTTCGACGTTTCCCACATGGGCGAGCTGATGGTCACCGGAGCAGGTGCTCAGGACTTCCTTCAGCGCATGACGCCGAACGATTGCTCGAAGCTGGTCGACGGTCAGGCGCACTACAGCGCTCTGCTCGAAGAGCACGGCACCTTCATCGACGATCTGCTCGTCTATCGGCGCGGGGAGGACCGGTTCCTCCTCGTCGTCAACGCTTCGAACTGTGCTCGCGACCTCGCCTGGCTCGAGGACCACCGCTCGGCCGACGTGGTCCTCGAAGACCAGAGCGACTCTTACGGCCTTCTGGCGCTGCAAGGTCCGCGAGCCGCCGAGATCCTCACCGACCTGGGCCCGGCCGAGCTGGCAGACCTTCGTTACTACCGTTTCACCGAGCTGGATTTCGGTTTCGGCGATTCCATCGTCTCGCGCACCGGCTACACCGGCGAGGACGGCTTCGAGGTGTATGTGCCCGCCGAGCATGCCGAGGGCCTCTGGACGGCTCTGCTCGAGACGGGAGAGTCGAAGGGCCTCAAGCCGGCCGGACTCGGAGCACGCGACACCCTTCGTCTCGAAGCTGGCATGCTGCTGAGTGGTCAGGACATGGGCGGCGACACGACGCCGATCGAGGTCGGACTCGATTGGATCGTCAAGCTGAAGAAGGGTGACTTCGTCGGCCGCGACGCACTCGTCGCGCAAAAGCGGGGAGGCGTAAAACGCTGCATGATCGCCTTCGAGCTCGACGGTCGTCGCCCGGCGCGCCCCGGCAGCACGATCGTCGATGAGGGCCTCGAGGTCGGACGCGTCACCAGCGGTACCTGGAGCCCCTCGCTCGAGCGACCGATCGGTCTGGCGCTCGTCGAGACGGGCGAGGAGAGAGCCTGGACGCCGGGCGAGGAGATCGAGGTCAGCGTGCGTGGCAAGAGCTGCCACGGCGTCGTCGTGGAGCTCCCGTTCGTGCGCAAGAGCTGAGCGCTTCGCACGTCGACTAGGATCGGAACGAATTCGTCTTTGTGTGAACAGCGGAGGTTTATCGATGTACCCCGAGGATCGAAGATACAGCGAGGAGCACGAGTGGCTTCAGGTCGAGGGCGACCTTCACGTGCTCGGCATCACCCAGTTCGCCCAGGAAGAGCTCGGTGACGTCGTCTTCGTGGAGCTGCCCGAGGTCGGAGCCTCCGTCGAGGCCGGCGGCGAGATCGGATCGATCGAATCGGTCAAGGCGGTCGCTGAGCTGTTCTCCCCGGTCGACGGCGAGATCGTCGAGATCAACGACGAGATCGACGACGCTCCAGAGCTGGTCAACGAAGACCCGCACGGAAAGGGTTGGCTGGTGAAGATTCGCGTCGAGGACGCGTCGGCAGTGGACGAGCTGATGGACGCCTCGGCCTACACCGAGTTCACCTCCGGTAGCGACTGAGGGCCCGGATCGATCCAAGGTGAGCGAGCAACGGCAGGCAGCTCAGAACGGTCCGCGGGTCAGCCGCTTCGAGCTGGTCCTCGGCGCCTTTTTCATTGCCTGCTGGTTCTTGGGACTCCTCGCTCTGCTGCGCATCGTCCCGCTGGGCGGTGAGCTGCGGCTCGGTCTCTACCCGCTCTTCTCTCTGTCGGCGGCCCTTGGCTGGATCATGGGCAACGTCTACGTCCAGCGGATGCGTCGGCAGTCGCCGAGAGCCGGCTTGCCGCGCGGTCTTTGGATCTACCTTCTCGGGCCGCCAGGCGTTCTCATCCTCGTCCGCGCCATGGCACCGCGAATCGATCAGGAGGCGGCGCCGATGGTGCCGGTCCTCGCGGTCGCCGTCTTCGTCGTCTTCTTTCTCGTCCCGGTGAGCCTCAGCGCCGTTGGCCCGACGCGCTCGCAGCTGTCGATCGGTCGCGCCGACGATGAGGCGGCCGGACGCTCGGCTGACCTGCAGCGCCCGCCGGTCGATCGGCCGCCCAAGGAGAGTGAGGAGAGCAGCTGACGGCTCGCATTTCCACGGCCTCGCACATAGCATTCGCAGGATGCAGAAGACGGCTCCAGCGCCCGCGCCGACCGATGTCGACGATCGTCGACGTCGCATCGAGGAAGATCTCGCTCGACGCGGCAGCGTGCTGGTTGCCTTTTCCGGAGGCGTCGACTCGGCGCTCGTCGCCGCGCTGGCCGTGCGCTCCGGAGCCAGAACTCTGGCGGTGACGGCCGCCGCGGAGACCCTGGCCGGACGGGAGCTCGATCATGCGCGCGCCGCCGCCGACGAGATCGACGTCGAACACCGCATCGTCACCTACAGCGAGCTCGACAACCCAGAGTTCGTGCGCAATCCGGCGAGCCGCTGCTACCACTGCCAGGGCATGCGGATGGACACCATGCTGGTCCTCGCCGACGAGCTGGGCTACGCGGTGGTCTGTGACGGTACGAACGCCTCCGATCCCGGGCCGGATCGGCCGGGGCTCGAGGCGATTCGCGAACGCTCCGTGCTGAGCCCGCTGCTGAGTCACGACGTCGACAAAGCGTCGGCCCGCGACATGGCTCGCGCGCTCGGACTCTCCGTCTGGGATCGCCCTTCCAACGCCTGCCTCTCGTCGCGCATTCCGCACGGGCAGATCGTCACTCTGGGCAAGCTCAAGCGAGTCGAAGCCGCCGAAGACCTCCTCGCGGAGCGCGGGTACGCGGTCTTTCGCGTACGCCACGACGGCCAGCGCGCGCGTGTCGAAGTCGGTGTGGACGAGGTCGAGCGCCTGCGGCGAGAGTGGCCCGAGATCGAGTCGGCTCTGCGCAGCCTGGGCTTCGACGAGGCCGCTCTCGATCCTCGCGGCTACGTCTACGGTGGGGCGGATCGGATCCCCGGCCATGGGGCCTGATCACCTGCGCAAGCTGTTGGCGCGCGTCGCCGCCGGAGAGACCGGCGTCGAGGAAGCGCTGCAGTCCCTCGAGACCCTGCCGTACGACCAGCTGCGCGACAGCGAGCTGGGCTACGCCAGGCTCGACCTGCACCGTGAGCTCCGTTCCGGGCTCCCGGAGGCGGTCTTCGGATCGGGCAAGACGATCGACGACCTGCGCGGCATCGTCACCCGCCTCCTCGAGGCGAACGGCCACGCGCTGGTGACGCGGTTGGACTCGGACAAGGCGCGAGCGCTCGTCGACGAATTCGAAGGCGCTCAACACAACGAACGAGCGGGCCTGGTGCGCTGGGGCGGCCTGGACGAGCGTGCTGGTCGGATCGCGGTGCTCGCTGCGGGGACTTCCGACCTGCCGGTCGCTGAAGAGTGTGCGGAGACGCTGGCCTTTGCGGGGCTGCGCGTCGAGCGTCAGTACGATGTCGGTGTTGCGGGGCTACACCGGCTCCTAGCGCACTTGGAGGAGATCCGACGTGCCGACGCCGTCGTCGCGGTAGCCGGCATGGACGGCGCGCTACCGACGGTGGTCGCCGGCCTCGTCACTGCCCCCGTCGTCGCCGTACCGACGAGCGTCGGCTACGGAGCGAGCTTCGAGGGCGTCGCTCCGCTGCTGACGATGCTCACGGGCTGTGCTGCGGGCGTCGGCATCGTCAATATCGACAACGGTTATGGCGCAGCGGTTCTCGCTGCGCGGATCGTCTCGCGAGTGAACGTCGACTGAACTACGGCTCTCGCCGGTGCAGCAGCATCGCGTCGCCGTACGAGAAGAAGCGGTAGCGCTCGCGAACGGCTTCACGGTACGCCGCCAGAACCCGCTCGCGCCCTGCGAAGGCGCTGATCATCATCAGTAGCGTGGAGCGCGGCAGGTGGAAGTTGGTCAACAGCGTATCGACGACGCGAAAGCGATAGCCGGGCCGGATGAAGAGCTCGGTGCCGCCGGAGAAGGCCTGCAGCTCGCCCTGCGCAGCCGCGGACTCGAGGGCGCGCACGACGGTGGTGCCGACGGCGACCACACGACGAGCGCTGCGCACCGCTTCGACCGTTTCGTCGGGCACGACGATGCGCTCGCTGTGCATCGTGTGATCGTCGACCGAGTCGGCGGATACCGGGCGGAAGGTGCCAATGCCGACGTGCAGTGTGACGCTCGCCATGGCGACGTCTCGCCGAGCGAGCGCGTCGAGGAGAGGTTGGTCGAAATGCAGGCCGGCCGTCGGCGCCGCGACCGCGCCCGGCTTCGCCGCGTAGACCGTCTGGTAGCGATCGGCGTCTCCGTCGCTGGGCGGCCGGTCGATGTAGGGCGGTAGAGGCACGGCTCCGAGCGTCTCGAGGTGAGGCTCGAGGTCTCGATCGAAATCGAGCAGAACCAGCTCCTCCCGACGGCCTGCGACCGTCGCCCGAAGCTCTTCTCCGAAGCGGAGCTCCGACCCCGGCTTGAGTCGACGCGACGGCTTGGCCAGAACCGCCCAACGTCTCGGCCGGTCAGGCTCGGGCTCGAGGACGAGAACCTCGACGCGCCCGCCGCTCGGAACCCTGGTGGCTTCGAGACGAGCCTTGAGCACGCGCGTGTCGTTGACCACGAGCAGATCGCCCGGGCCGAGCAGATCCTGCAGATCCCGAACGCCGCGGTGCGCCGTCGTGCCGTCCCGGCGCAGCTCGAGGAGCCGGCTCTCGCCTCGCGGCAACGGCTCTTGGGCGATCTGCTCCTGCGGTAGCTCGAAGTCGAAGTCGCTCGTGCGCAGCCCGTCACTCACGGAGTGCGCCGGTTCGGGTCGAGAAGATCGCGCAGTCCGTCGCCGAGCAGAGCGAAGGCCAGCACGGTGACCGCGATGGCCAGGCCGGGAAAGGTGGAGATCCACCAGAGAGTGCGCAGATCGTCGCGTCCGTTGGCGATCATCCGGCCCCAGCTCGGCAGCTCGGACGACACGCCGAGACCGAGAAAGGAGAGAGACGACTCGAGCAGTACGGCGTCGCCTACCAGCAGGCCGGCCGTGGCGACGATCGGGCTGATGGCATTCGGAAGAAGGTGCCGGACGAAGAGGCGCGGTGTGCTCAGTCCGAGAGCGCGACCGGCGACGACGAACTCCCTTTCGCGCAGGGACAGGAGCTCGGCGCGGACCAGGCGGCTCAGCGTCATCCATCCGGTGCAGCCGATCAACAAGATGAGCACCAGCGACGACGGCTCGAAGAAGGCCGCGATGATCAGCACCAGGAGGATCGTGGGCAGCGCCAGGAGGCCGTCGACGAAGCGCATCACCAAGCCGTCGAGAAACCGTCCGCCCAGCGCCGCGACCGCACCGGCGAGGATGCCGAGAGCGATGGCCAGCAGCGCCGCGACGAGACCGATGGAGAGCGAGATGCGGGCGCCATACAGAATGCGCGAGAAGATGTCGCGGCCGAGCCGGTCGGTGCCGAGCAGGTAGCGACGCTCGCCGACGACCTTCGAGTCCTCGGCGTCGAGCTCCAGCCGTCCGTGCCGCTGTTTGAGAACGAGCTTGTTGCCGACGAGCTCGGTGCTCTCCGCGAGCCTCTGTTCGACACGATCGCCGTCGACTGTCTCGACGACCTGAAGTCGCGTCAGGGGTGGACGCCCCGCGCCCGTCCCGGGGTCGAGCTGCTCGCTGGGATCGAACGGCGCCAGGACCGGCGCCAGCAGCGCTAGGAGCAGAAGAGCGCCGACGATGGCGAGCCCCGAGCGATGGCTGCCGGGAAGGCTGCGAACCTGCTTGGTCCCGGTACCGAGCGCGTGAACGTCGATCTTCGGGAAGCTGCCGGTGCTCGGATCCGAGCCCGTCCGGGAGGGTGGAATCTTGCTCTGGCTCATTCCATCTCGATCTCGTGAACGCGCGGATCGAGCCATGCATTGAGCAGATCGGCGCAGAGGGTTCCGAGAATCACGAGGCCCCCGGTGTACAGGGTCGTGGCGAGCACGAGCGGGTAGTCGCGCGACTGGATCGCACGGAGCGAGACCGTGCCGAGCCCGGGCCAGCTGAACACGTACTCGACCAGGTAGGCGCCTCCGAGAAGAGCCGGCAGGAGGATGCCGAGCGCCTGGATGAGCGGGCCGAGGCAGTTGCGGAGCGCGTGGCCCCACAGCACCCTCGTCTCGGAGAGCCCGCGGGCGCGCGCGTTGCGGATGTACGGCTGATCGAGAGTGTCGAGGAGCGCCGAGCGCAGCAGTCGGGCGACGTAGGTTGCGATCGGCAGGCCGAGAGTCAACGCTGGCAGCGCCAGGTGCGCGAGGGTGTCGAGGGCCCGCCGCAGCGGCGGCAGGTCTTCAGCGAACGGAGACTGGATACCGCTCGCCGGAGCGATGCCCAGAACGCCGCTGAAGAGGAGGATCATCATCAGACCGAGCCAGAAGGTCGGCACGGAGTAGACCGTCAGGCTCAGCAGG
>JBCCLJ010000059.1:0-32846 GCA_039026915.1 Acidobacteriota bacterium | reverse complement strand
CTCTTCGGCCGAGGCACCGGAGAGAAGCTCGACGACTCCGGTAATCGCCTGGCCGAAACGCTCGTCCGGTACGCCGACGCAGACGGCGTCGCGCACCGCTTCGTGGGTCTTGATCGCCTCCTCGACCTCTTCCGGGAAGACCTTCTCGCCCCCGGTGTTGATGCAGATCGAGCCGCGCCCGAGCAGCTTCACTTTGCCGTCGGCCTCGACGGTCGCCCAGTCTCCCGCAATCGAGTAGCGCACGCCGTCGTACACAGGAAAGGTCTCTGCCGTCTTCACTTCGTCCTTGTAGTAGCCGACCGGGATCCAGCCGCTCACTGCGATGCGTCCCTTGACGTCCGAGCCCGGCTCCACCTGCTTGCCGTCCTCGTCGAGCACGCAGGCATGATCGCCGAGTTCGAATTGAGCCGTCGTCTCGGCGTGATCGCCGGTCGACTCGGAGCGCGCCATACCGATCGACTCGGAGGAGCCGAGACCGTCGCTCAGCAGGAGCTCGCCGTGATGAGCGAGCAGGCCCCGCTTCACCTCGTGGCTCCACATGACGCCCGAGCTCACCATGGCGAGAAGGCTCGAGAGGTCCCAGTGCCCCGGGTGAGCGTCGAGCTCCCGCAAGAGCGGCTTGGCAAAGGCGTCGCCGACGATGGCGATCGAGCTGACCTTCTCCTGCTCGATGACGTCGAGCACGAACCGCGGCTCGAACTTGGGCGTGCCCAGCGTCACTACGCAGCCGCCGCCCAGCAGCGCGCCGAGCGCGGTGATGAAGCCGGTACCGTGCATCAACGGGCAGGCCGGCAGCTGTGTCGGTCGCAGGAGATGCGTCGGAAACTGGCACTCCATGCCATCGAGGCCACCGCTCAGGTCGTAGGTCTCGAGGCGCGCTTCGTTGAGCAGCTGCCACAGATCGTCCTGCTGCCACATGACGCCCTTCGGCATGCCGGTCGTGCCGCCGGTATAGAGCAGCCAGAGGTCGTCGCCGCGACGCCGCCAGGGCAACTCGGCGGCCGTGCCCGACTCGGCTGCAGCCTCGTAGGGCTCCGCCCAGTCCGGGCAGTCGCCGTCCCCGTCGTCGACCCAGAGCCAGAGCCTGACCAGCGGCAGGCGCTCGCGAAGACCCTCGATCGTCGAGGAGAAGCAGCCTTGGAAGACGACGGCCTCGGCGTCGGCGTTCTGCCAGAGGTACTCGAGCTCGCCGGCGGTGTAGCGGTAGTTGGTGTTCACAGGAACCATGGACGCCTTGAAGGCACCGAAGACCGACTCCATGTACTCCGGTCGGTTATAGAGATACTGAGCCAACTTCCCCTGTCGGCTCACTCCGGCCGCGACGAGGCGCGACGCGATGCCGGTCGTCCGCCGATCGAAGTCGCCCCACGTGAACCGCTTCGTCTCCCTGCCGGGCACGACGTAGACCTGCGCTGGGGCTGCCCGGTCGAAGCGAGCGATGCGCTCGGTGATGTCGGCAAAGTTCCAGCCTGCCGTCGGGTCCGGCTGCAGTTCGTGCTCGGTCTCGTTCACGGGTGCGTACCTCTTCGGCGCAGCGCCAACGCCGCGCTCTCGTCTCTTGGGGGAAGGGATTCCGAGCTTAGCGAACCGACGTCCTCTCGGCGGCGATTCCGCGGCTAGAAGAGGTCGAACACCAGAATGCGCGCTTCGATCGAGCCGTTCCAGACGCTCAGTCGACGCCGAGCGCGCAGGCCGATGCGCTTGCCTCGGTCTTCGTCGCCCGCCAGGACCACGGCGCGCCAACCCTTGTAGTGCTTCTTGAGCAGGTCGCCGAGCTGCGGCCAGAACTCCGGCGAGTTGGCCAGGCGCTTGCCGTAGGCCGGATTGACGATCAGCAGGCCGGAGTCCGCCGGGGGCGGCTCGGCAAGCGCGTTGGCGCGCCGCACGCGCGCGACATCGGCGACGCCCGCCGCCTCGAGATTCACCCGCGCCGCGGCGATCGCTTCTGCGTCGCTGTCGGCACCGATCAACGGCGTCGTGGCGGCAAAGCTCTGCGCCGCCTCCATCAGCTCCTTGAGCTCGGCGCGCACCAGGGAAGGCCACCGTTCGAAGACCCAGGTGCGCCGCAGACGGCCCGGAACGCCGCCGTCGAGAGCCCAGCTCGACTCGATGAGAAGCGTCCCGGAGCCGCACATCGGATCGAAGATCGGACCCTCGCCCTCGTACTCCGCGGCGAGGAAGCAGGCCGCGGCGAGCTGCTCGCGAACCGGCGCGGTGGTCGACTCGAGGCGATAGCCACGATGATCGAGCGGCCGGCCCGACGTGTCGAGCAGCACGGTCGCGAGATTACGGCGCAGAAAGATGCGTAGGGGCACGTCGGCTCCCCGTCGCGCGACGTCGCCGCGACGTCCGAAACGATCGCGCTGACTGTCGACGAGGGCGTCTTTGATCTTGAGAGCCAACCAACGCACGTCCTGGATCCGACTGGCGCGCGACGAGGCGCGGATCGCAAGGCTGCGCTTGGGATGCGCGATCTCCGAGAAGGGCACGCCGCCGATCGAAGGATCGCCGTCGAAGAGCGCCTTGGCCGCCGGGTAGAGGTCCTCGTCGCTCTCTGCTCGAAAGGTCCCCACTTCCGCCAGCACCCGGTTGGCCGTGCGCAGGTGAAGATTGGCGCGCCAGCAGTCGCGCCAGGTGCCGACGAAGGAGACAGCGCCCCGCGACGGCTCCACCGCGCGCATACCGAGCTTCTCGAGCTCGCCCACGAGTAGCGTCTCGACGCCGGCGCCGCACGTTGCCACGAGGCCGAGGTCGCCCTCGGCGAGCGCCTTGGCGCGTTGCGAGCCGCCACTGTGCCCGCGGCGCGGTCGACGTCGCTCCGGCCCGGCGCCACGCTGCGGACCGGGTCCGCGTCTCGGACGGTTCATCGCGAAATCACTCGGGATACTGCGAGGCGTCGATGCCCGGCACGAGCTTCAGCGCGTTCTTGTAGTAGACCTTCTTGAGCACTTCGTCGGGCAGGTCCAGCCCGTACATCTTCCAGTGCGCGTGGCGCGCCCGGTAGTAGTCGAAGTACTCGTCGGCCGTTTCGAGCACGCGAAAGTAGACGTGGTACTCCGGCGGATTCCAAGAGTCCTTTCCGAAGAGCACGCGGTCCTGGTAGCGGATGAGGAACTCGCGAGCGGTGCGCGGCTGTCGCCCGAGCTCGGCGAGCACCGCGCCGATCTCGGTGTACATGTTGGGCAGCTCGTCGAGCAGTTCGCCGAGGCGAGCGAGGTCGTTGCCGTACCAACCCAGGTGCGCGTTGATGAACTTGGTGTTCGGGTGGTTGCGGAAGAGGTTGTGCTGCTCGGCCATCGTCTGCTCGAACGAGGCGAAGCGCTCGGTGTCGCTGCGCTTACGGTCGGGGAACTGCTTGAGCTCGAGCCAGCGCTCGTTGTTGCCGTTGTGCTCGAGCCAGAACGCCGGCGGCTCGCCGACGTGAATCAGCACGGGCACGTTCATGCGCGCGCAGACCTCCCAGACCGGATCGATGCGCGGGTCGTCCGCCGCGACGCGGTTTCCGTCGGTGTCGTACTGATACATGCTCAGGTTCTTGTAGATCTTGAGCCCCTGCGCTCCGGCGCGGATGTCGGCCTCGAGCTGCCTTGCGGCCTTCTCGCCCCAGCCTGGCTTGCCGATACCGCTGAAGTCGACGTTGGCGAAGACCGCGAAGCGACCCGCGTGCGCGCCCCGCGTGTTCTCGATCGAGCGCTCCAGGTTCTCCCCGGATCCACCGCTCAGATTGACGAACGTGCCCATGTTCATCTTGTCCATCTCGGCAACGTGCTCGGCGATCTGATCGCTGGACATGCCCGGTGCTCGGAAGAGATGGCCGTGCACGTCGATGAAGGGGAACTTCGAACGCGTCAGCGGATTTTCTTCGACGACGAGCATGGAGCGAGGCTGGAAGTCCTCGAAATAGAGCGTCGGTTCGTCCGAGGATTCCGGCATCTTGCGACGGCGCTGCGCCGTGAGGGACGTTGCTGCGAAGGCGCTGAGGACGAGGAGCACGAGAAGGCGCCGTGCGAAATCCGGGTTGGTTTGGGTCGAGTCCATCGTGGCGATTCCTGAGCTGTGGGCCGCGCGAAGCTCTCGCAGGCTAGCAGCTTGGAGCTGCGGCAAGGAGACCCGGATGAGCGGCGAGGTCTGCGCAGACTCCCCAGAGACACGAGCCTCGAGCTCGTCACGATTTGCCCAACGGGAGACCAAGCCACAGGGCTAAACTGGCGCCAGGACGTCGACCGTGAAGCTGCAAGTCAATCTCATGTTCCAGGGCCGGTGCGAGGCCGCCTTTCGCCTCTACCAGTCCGTCTTCGGTGGAGAGCTGGAGACTCTCCGGTACGAGGGTTCGCCCATCGAAGACCAGGTCCCTGCGGATTGGGGCGACAAGCTCGCGCATGCCACGCTCACCTTCGGCACGCAGTCCTTGAGCGGAGCCGACATCGCGACCGAGGCCCCGGTGAAACCGCCGGCCTTCTACCTCCTGGTCTCGACGGAGAGCGCAGCCGAAACGCGGCGCGTCGCCGATCAGCTCTCGGTGGGCGGGGAGGTGATCATGCCCGTGCAGCAGACCTTCTTTTCCTCGGCGTACGGAATCGTCGTGGATCGGTTCGGCGTCGGTTGGAAGCTGAGCTGCTCGAGCGTGCCGTAGCGTAGGCCGGAACCTGACTCGGGCGAATCACGGCACCGACCGACTGCCGTAGCAATCTGCCGGCGGTCCCGCACGCGTAGACTCCCTCGAAAGCCGCCTCGCCCGCCCACGACTTCGGAACCCAGCATGCAAACTCGCTCCCTCGCACCCCGCCTGCTTCCTCCCCTCCTTCTCCTGGGCCTCGTCGCCTGCGGCCCGGTGAGCCGCGAAGCGACAGGCGAGATCGCCGACGCGGTGAACGAATCGATCGCCGGCGGGACTGAGAGCTTCGACCACGCCGACTGGGGCGCGATGCTCGCGGCCGGCACGCGGGGAGGTCTCGTCGACTACGCCTACTTCAAGGCCGAGCGTGCCGCGCTGGAGGCTTACCTCGGCCGCATCGCCGGGGCGAACCTTGGCGCGCTGGCACCCGAGCAGCTCAAGGCGCTCCTCATCAACGCGTACAACGCCTACACCGTGCTTTCCATCCTCGACCACCCGGACGTCGATTCCATCCGCGACATCGACGGCGTCTGGGACAAGCGGACGCACGCGGTCGGCGGCTTCGACCTGACGCTCGACAACATGGAGCACAACCTGCTGCGCCCCTTCTTCAAGGACCCGCGCATCCACGTCGCGGTGAACTGCGCGTCGCAGTCGTGTGCTCCGCTGCCGCCCTGGTCCTTCGAAGGCGAAACGCTCGACGATCAGCTCGACGACTGGACGACGCAGTTCTTCAACGACCCCAAGTACACGCGCCAAGAGGAGGAGACCCTCTACGTCTCCAAGCTTCTCGACTGGTACGGCGGTGACTTCGTTGCCGAGGGCTGGGAGCCGCGCGCCGAGAGCATCGCGACGTTCATCTCGGACTACGCCGAAGACGACCTCGCCGACTTCCTCGACGCCAACCCGCAGCCGAAGATCGTCTTTCTCGACTACGACTGGGGACTCAATCAGGCTCCGTGAGACGAGCGCAGCTCAAGTCATCTCACCCAACCCGATCGGCGACCTCTTCGCCCAGCGCCCGCGCGTGAAGTCCGGGATCTCGACGGGCCGCGACTTCTCCGCCACCGAGATCTCGGTGCACTCGCACAGCGCTGAGAGCGCTGCCGCGTCGTAGACGTCCCTGTCGGTCGGCTCGCCCTTGCGCAGACAGTCGATCAGGCGGTAGTCCTCGAGATAGTCCATGCCGCCGTGTCCGGCGCCCGCAGCCTTCTCCTCGAGCTCGCGCCAAAGCGGGTGGTCGAACTCATCGCGGTAGGCCTCAGCGTCCTCCCAGCGGTGGCCGTCGGTGCGGCCTTCGATGAAGACGCGGTTCGGATAGCCGGCAAAGGTGCCCTGCGTGCCCTGCACCAGATTGATGCGGCTGTAGGGACGGGGCGTCGTCGTGTCGTGCTGAACCATGATCGTACGACCGAGCTTCGTCCGGATGAGGCTCGTGTTCATGTCGCCGAGCGCATAGGTCTGAAGCGAGCGTGAATCGTCCTCGCCAAAGCGCTCGCGCGCATATCTGCTGATGCCACGCTGCACCGTGCTCATCGAGACGACGAAGTCGAAGGCGTCGCCGCGGTTGATGTCCATGCAGTTGGCGACCGGTCCGAGACCGTGCGTCGGGTAGAGATTGCCGTTGCGCACCTTGCTGTGGTCGAGACGCCACAGTCCCTCGTTGGCGTCGCTGAACTTGATGGCGCGCAGGTCGTGAATGTAGGCGCCCTCGGCGTGGATCACCTCACCGAGTGCGCCCGAGCGCACCATACGCAGCGCCTGCAGCTCGGCGCGACCGTAGTTGCAGTTCTCCATCATCACGCAGTGACGGCCCGTCGCTTCAGCGGTTTCGACGAGCAGCCAGCAGTCGTCGAGGCGGTAAGCCGCTGGCACTTCGACCGCGGTGTGCAGGCCCGCCTTCATCGCCTCGACGCAGACGGGCACGTGCCAGCGCCAGGGGGTCGCGTTGAAGACGAGGTCGATGTCGTCGCGCTCGAGCAGGCGGCGCCAGTCCTCTTCACCCTTCGAGTAGACCTGCGGCTTCGGCCGGCCCGCCTCCGCGACCCATCCAGCGACCTCTTCGGCGCGCGGCGCGTCGACGTCGCAGACGGCCGGGATCTCGACGCCGTCGATGTTGAGGAAGTTGCGCACGTGGCTGCCGCCCTGCAGACCCACGCCGACGAAGCCGATTCTGACGCGCTCGAGTGGCTCGCTGCGAAAGCCCGAGGGATCGGAATAGCCTTCGATCTGGGCGGCGACCGCCGTCGCGCCGACGGCGGCGACTCCGGCACCGAGGGCTGCGCCTTGGACAAAGGTACGTCGGGTCGAGCCGGAGGTCGATTTCATGGCTTCTCCTGCCGCGAGGGCGACGGCGTTTCGGACTCTTCCGAGTCCTCGGATGGTGTGCTCGAGTCTACGCCGAGCAACAGAGCAAGCCCGACGAGGTCCGTCGGCAGGATCTGCAGCAGGGCCCGCGGGAACGACGAGACGATCCAGAAGACCGGGTCGACGGGCGCCGCGACGTAGACGTAGAGAAAGAGCGCGAGCTGCGCGCCGGCGACGAGGCCGAACGCACGCGAGCGGCGGCTCGACAGCAGCAGCGGAGACAGGAGGATCAGCCAGGGGAGTCGGTGCCACTCCTCGAGGCGGAGCTGGCCGACGATCTGCTCCTGCACGATCGGCCAGCGAAAGGGATTCGGCGAGCCGAGGTTGGTCGGCTGAAAGAGCTCGTAGCGAGTGGCGAGCAGCCACCAGGAGAGCACGGCCAGCACCGCCGGGGCGGCGGCGAGAGCAAAACGCTTCCATGGCGTAGCGAGGCGACGCAGCCACCAGCAGAGACCGAGCAGCCCGAACGCAAAGGGAATCCCCTCGATCTTGCTGCTCGCGGCGAAGGCGGCGACGCCGCCGATCGCCAGCGTCAACTCCGCGGCTCGCGCGGGATCGCGCCTCCCAGTGGCCAGCAGGCCGGCGCCGACGAGCAGCGGCAGAGCGATGTGCAGATCGGCGCTGCCCGCTTGGAAGTAGCCCAGGCAGAACGCCGTCAGCGACGCTGCCAGGCCGCAGTGCAGAGCGACGCCCAACGGAGCGCGCTCGAAGCCGGCGAGCAGCAAGCCCGCCGCTGCGTGCAGCAGAAGCGCGAAGGCAGTCAACGACCAGAGGAACTGAGCCCGGTCGTCCCAGACTCCGGTGAGAATCGCGAGACTTGCGAACTGCTCGCTGACGAGCATCGGGTAGTCGGGGTGGGCGAAGCCATTGTCCGGCAGCCGCAGGTAGTCCCAGTCGATGCCGCGGACCTCGGCGAAACGCTTGCCCTTGATTCCCCAGTGGTAGACGAAGTCGGAGGAAGCGGCGCGCAGCGTCGACGCCCCCCAGAAGAAGAGCCCCGCGAACGGGAGCGACAGAGCCCAAGGCCGCCAGTCGATGGCCGCTCTGGAGGGCGCGGCGGCAGCGCGCGCAGCGAGCAGAACGAGCGCGACGGCGGCCAGGAGCGGCTGGCTCCAGGGAACGCCGATCAGATCGAGCGACTGAAGCCCCAGATGCCAGGCGACCGAGCCGGACATCCAGTGCACCGCGGTCGCCAAGGGGGGCGCCGCCGCAAGATCGCCGACCAGGAGGCGCCCGCACGAGGTCCAGGCGGCAGACAGGACCAGCCAGACGACGATGCCCAGCAGGAAGTTCACTGACCTCTCGCTGCCGGACCGCGCAGGTCGGTCAGTTCGTGGAGGCTGAGTGCCCCCGTCTCGAGCAGGCCCCCGGACTCGGCCGGCCAGCGCACGAGGAAGTTCCCTTCGTCGCTGCGGTGCCGCGGGCGTACGACCGAGCGGCGCAACACCGTCTGCCGCGGCAGGTAGTACGACACCCACATCGAGAAGAAAAAGAAGTCGGGAGGGCTCATCGCCTCTGCCTCGACTGCGACGAGGCTACCCTCGGGCACGATCTCCGCGATCTCGAGCAGGCTCGCTTCCAGTCGCCGTGACTGCTCGCCACCGAGCTTCCACTGCCCTGCTGCGTTCGTCTCCTCGGGGAGCGGCCGCTGGCTGACCCGCGGCAACTCCGCGAAGAGAGCGAGAGCTCCGAGCAGGACGAGCGCCGCTGCGAGCGCCGCCGCGAGAGCCGCTGCGAGAGCACTTCGCGGCGTCAACGAGCTCACGGTTGATCCGTCAGGCCGAGAGTCCGTTTGACGGCGAACCATCGATCGCGAAGGCGCCAGAAGCGACTGCGCCGCATGGCGTCGATGCGCGTCTCGAGCAGCTTTACTTCGTCGACCTTGCGGTGGTGGTTCTCGCGCGTCGCGAGGTAGAGGGCCGACTCGAGGGAGCCGGCGAAGAGCGGGACGTGATTGCCGCCGCTCGAGCGCAGGACCAGGACCAGCTGTGAGCTGCCTCGGCGCAGATCGCCGAGGCTCTCGATCTCGATCTCCCAGCCGGAGTTGCGGTAGCGGTCCTCGTCCTCGTCCGCCGCCGGCAGGCCGACGTCGCCGAGGTTCGGAAGCAGGTCGGGGCGGGCGTAGAAGGCGTGGGTCGCGCCGACCGACCGGCCGTCGACGAAGGCCTCGACCTCGATCAGCTCGTGCGCAGGGCTGCGGTGCAGCGCCCAGCCGGCGAGGCGAAGGCGACGCCCCTCGAGTCGGGCGAGCTCCAACGCACCCTGACCGCCGCCGTCGATGTCGACCACCGTACCCACCCCTCCGCGCGCCACGATCCAGAGATCCTGGTAGTTGCACAGCCCGCGAGGTAGGTAGCGCGTCGAGCATCCCGGAGCCAGCTGCTTAAGGAGTCCGGCGACGTAGCCCTCCGTCACCCAGGTCGAGCCGTACTGCTCCGGATCCAGTTCCAGATTCTCGCTCGTCGCATGAAACGCCAGGCCCGAGTCCGCGTCGATGAGGAAGCGGAGCTCTGGCGGCATCAGCGACGGGTCGTGCACGCTGAAGACGAGCACGCCGTCCTCGGCCAGCGCCTGAAGCAGGGCCTCGAGCCAAAGTGGAAACGTCTCTCCCGGCAGGTGCGTGAAGAGGGATCCAGCGTAGAGGAAGGAGCGGGCCTCCAGGTCGAGGCCAGCTGGCGTCGCGGCTGACGCGAAGCCGCGCACGCCCAACACCTCCTGCTGGAACGACAAGGCCTCGGGGAGCACCTCCGCAACGGCAGCCGCGTCCGGACGTAGTCCGGCGGCCAGCAGGTGTCGCATGACCCGGCCATAGCCGCCGCCGAAGTCGAGAAACGAAGGCACCTTCGCCCAGCCGCCGAATCTCCAATCGGCAACCGCCGTCAGCGTGCGGGCGACCTGGAGCCCGGAGGCCCAGTATTCGAGCGATGCCAGATCGAGGTCGCCCTGCGAGCGTTCCAGGCCGTGCAAGAGCATCTCGTCACCGACGTGGATGTCGCGGTGCTCAGCCGGCGGCAGGGGCGCCTCCAGCGCAGTGAAGAGGCGCTCGACCCAGACGAAGGGCGAGGCCGCGGTCGGCTCGGTCATGGCGAGCCGCAGTCTACGCCAGGAGCACGACGGCGCTCGGCGCAACGCGCCGCCTCGCTCAGAAGGAGGACCCCGGCTGCCCCAGAAACTCCTCTTCCTCCCCCGTCGAGGCACGTCCCAGCAGCCCATTGCGATGGGGGTAGCGACCGAAACGGTCGACGATGACCCGGTGCTGCCTGGCGTAGTCGAGGTAGTTCTCAGCCGGCTCGCGGTATGACTCCGGACTGTCTTCGAGCAGTCGCCCGAAACTCTCGACCGACAGTCGCTGGACCTCTCGATCCTCGGAGTGCATCAGCGGCATCAGAAAGAAAGCCCGAGCGTCCCCGCCGAGCTGTGCATCGACCCCTTCCTCCAGACCCTTCATCGTCTCCGCGAGAGCCAGGTCGTCGGTCGCGAACATCGCGGCGCCATCGCGGTAGAGGTTGCGCGAGAACTGATCCAGCACGAGAACGCGCGCCAGTCGAGCCGCGGGTTCGTCGGCGAGGAGGTCCGAAGGCACCTGGGGTTCGCTCCCGCGCAGCGATGCCTCGAGCGCCGGAAGAAGCGACTCGAAATGCCGCTCGATCTCGCGATCGAAGGCCTCGCCGCCACCGAACCAGCGCTCGCGCAGATGCTCTTCGGCAGCGGCACCGGGCTTCGAGATCTCCAGCTCTCCGAACCAGAAGCCGACAACTCTCTCGACCGTCGCTCGAGCGCTCTCTTTCATGCTTCCTCCCATCGTCCGGGCTGGACTCGCCGTGAACCCCTTCGAGGCGCGAAGCGTATAGGTCTTTGTGCAGAAAATCCCCTCGGCATGGGCAAGATCCACCTATCCTGCTAGTGTCCTCAAGAAATCGCTGAATCCCGGCCGAGAAACGAGCGGCGACCTCTCCGTCGACGCCTCGGACTCCTTACGCGCGCAGCGCCGCGGACCCGCTCCCCAGAAGGACCTGAGATGACCCAAGTCGACTCCGTCGCCAACGCCGACGATTTCAGCTACCCGGCGTTCCCCGAGCTCGTCCCGGATCGGGTCATCGATCGAGATCGCTACCGGGTCCGCTTTGCAAGCAACACGACCGATCTCGACCAGATCCTCAAGCTGCGCTTCGAGGTGTTCAACCTCGAGCTCGGCGAAGGTCTCGACTCTTCCTTCGAGACCCGCCGCGATGAGGACGAATACGACCGGCGCTGCCACCATCTTCTGGTCCAGGATCAGCGCAACGGCGACATCGTCGGCACGTACCGCCTCCAGACTCTCGAGATGGCCGCCGCGGGAGCCGGGTTCTACAGTGCCGGGGAATACGACCTCAGCTACTTCCCGGCAGAGATCCTGCGTGAATCGATCGAGACGGGGCGCGCCTGCATTCGCCGCGATCATCGCAACCGCCAGGTGCTCTTTCTACTGTGGAAGGGCCTGGCGACTTACCTCGAATCGACGGGCCGTCGCTATCTCTTCGGCTGCTGCTCGCTCACCAGTCAGGATCCGAACGAAGGCTGGAGCCTCTACCGGCAGCTCGTTGCCGAGGACCGAGTGCGCGAGGACTTCGAAGTTCCCGTTCTGGAGGATCTGCGCTGCGATCCGAACGGGGCCGCACCGGAGGAGCCAGTGCACCTGCCGACGCTTTTCCGCACCTACCTTCGCTACGGCGCCAAGGTCTGCAGCCCACCAGCTCTGGATCGAGAGTTCAAGACGATCGACTATCTCGTGCTCTTCGACGCAGCGACGATCAGCGACAAGACCCGCAAGCTCTTCTTCGAACCCTGAGCTCAGCGCGGCGAAGCGACGCCCGAGTCTTGTCTGTTTCGATGCTCGTCCCCGGCTGCTTCCGTCGCTCGTCGGCCCCCGCCGCGCGACCCGGGGTCGGCGTACCGAAGGTCCCGTGATGCGCGCGTTTCGAGTTCTCTGGCGCCTTCCGGCGATCCTCGTCTGGACCTTGGGAATCTGGCTCACCCTGCTGGTCGGCCTCGTAGCTCTGTGGCCACTCTCAGCAGCACGCCGCGACTTCCGACGCTGGATCTTCAAAACGTGGTCCCGAGGGTTTCTGCGCATCCTCAACGTTCGCGCGACGGTGCGGGGACCGCGGCCGCCCGAACCGACGCTGCTGATCTCGAACCACCTCAGCTATCTCGACATCATGCTGCTCGCCGCCGAGATTCCCGGCTGCTTCGTCGCCAAGGCAGAGATCCGCAGCTGGCCGCTGGCGGGCTGGATCTGCCGCACGGTTTCGACGATCTTCGTCGATCGTGAGCTGCGCCGGGACGTCTTGCGCGTCGGCGCGCTGATGGAGCAGGCGTTGAGCCGCGGGGACAGCGTCGTGCTCTTCCCCGAAGGTACGAGCACCTGCGGACGCGATGTCGCTCCCTTCAAGTCGCCGCTCCTTGCTCCTGCGGCCGCGGCCGGGCTTGCCATCCATACGGCCTCGGTCAGCTACGACACGGCACCGGAAGACCACCCCGCCCATGATGCCGTCTGCTGGTGGGGAGAAGCTCCATTCGCACCTCACCTGCGCCTCATGCTCGAGGTGCGGCGGATCGACGCCGTCATCGCCTTCGGCGAGGCACGGCTGAGCCACGGCGATCGCAAAGAACTGACGCGGCTGGCCCACGACCAGGTCACCGAGAACTTCAGGCCCGTGGTCGACTTCGAGCCCGTCGATCCTTGGGCCGGTCACGGCGTTTGAACCGACGCACCATGTCGTTGCGACGCAAGCTACTGCTCACCGTGGCGGCGCTGTATTCCGGACTGCTCGTGATCTCGTCGGTGGCGCGTCTGAGGCAGCCTCCCCCAACGCCACCGGGCGACCGCACCGTCCTGTCGATGCCCGCCTTTCTATCGGAGGGTGGAAGAGGTGACGTGGTCGACGTCGGCTGGATCGACAGCGGACCGCGCGGCGAAGGCGCACCGATCGTGCTCCTGCACGGCTCTCCCGGAGACGCGGGCAACTTTCGCGCTCTCGCGGGCGCGCTCGGCCGGCGCACCGTCGCCATCGACATGCCCGGCTTTGGCGCCTCGAGCCGCGAAGTCCCCGACTACTCGGTACGCGCTCACGCCCGCTATGTCGCCGCCGTCATGAACCAGCTCGAGATCGAGCGCTTCCACGTCCTTGGCTTCTCGATGGGCGGCGGCGTCGGGCTGCACCTTGCCGAGGATCTCGGAGACCGCGTCCTGAGTCTGAGCCTGGTCGCCGCGATTGGCGTCCAGGAGCTCGAGCTGCTCGGCAACTACGGACTGAACCACGCGATCCACGGCGCACAGCTCGCCGGCCTGCGCGCTGCGCGAACGTTCGTCCCCCACTTCGGCGTGCTCGACGACTTTCCCCTCGACGAGTCCTACGCACGAAACTTCTACGACACCGACCAGCGTCCTCTGCGCGGCATCCTCGAACGCCTCGAGCAGCCCCTCCTCATCGTCCACGGCAAGGAGGATCCACTCGTCCCCCAGCAGGCAGCAACGGAGCACGCGCGGATCGTTCCCCACAGTCGGCTGGTCATGCTCGATTCGAGCCACTTCTTCATCTTTTCGGCCGACTCCCGGCTCGTCGAACCGCTGGAGCGCTTTCTCGCGGACGCCGATCGCGGCCTCGCCCCGAGGCGTGGCGACGCGACGCCGGAGCGCATCGAGGAGGCGACTGCGCCCTTCGATCCAGCCGTCATTCCGGGCTGGATGGGACCCGCTCTGCTCGTCGTTCTGCTGACGCTGGCCCTTGCCACCTTCGTCTCCGAAGATCTCACTTGTATCGCAGCGGGCCTGCTCGTCGCACAGGGCCGCCTCGGCTTCGTCGCAGCGGCTACGGCCTGCTACGTCGGCATCGTCGTCGGCGACATGCTGCTCTTCTGGGCGGGCAGGACCTTCGGCCGACGAGCCCTCGAGAAGGCACCTCTGCGCTGGTGGGTCAGCAGCCGGGCGATCGACGAAAGCTCTCGCTGGCTCAGGCGACGCGGCGGAATTGTCGTCCTCCTGAGTCGCTTCCTGCCGGGGGCGCGGCTGCCGACGAACCTCGCAGCCGGCGTTCTGCAAACGAGCTCCCTGCGATTCTTCCTCTACTTCTCTCTCGCTGGTATCGCGTGGACCCCACCGTTCGTCTGGCTGGCGGCGCGCGTCGGCGAGGGACTGCTGCCGAAGCTCGGGGCGGTGCGCAACGGACTGCTCGTCGCCGTCGTACTGCTCGGACTCTTGATGTGGACGGTTCGACACCTCTTCGTGCCTCTCCTCACCTGGCGTGGCAGGCGCAAGCTCGCCGGACGTTGGGGCCGGATCAAGCGCTGGGAGTTCTGGCCCTGGTGGTTGATCTACCCGCCGGTGATCCTCCACATCCTCCGGCTGGGATGGCGTCACCGGAGCCTGACGCTGTTCACCGCGGTCAACCCGGCGATGCCCGGGGGCGGCATCGTCGGCGAGTCGAAGTCGGACATTCTCGAAGCGCTCGGTGACGGTCCCGAACTGCCCACCTGGGAACGGCTACCGGTCGAGTCCCAGAACAGCCGGGAGGAGCGGGTGGACTCCTTCCTGCACCGACACGGCCTCGACTTTCCCGTCGTGCTCAAGCCCGACACCGGCGAGCGGGGCGACGGGGTGGTCATCGCCAAGGAGAAGGCCGACGTGCGCGCCTTCTGCGAGGCGACGCCTGGGCCGGCTCTCGTGCAGCAGTTCGCTCCGGGTCTGGAGTTCGGTGTCTTCTACGTGCGCGGTCCTGACGACGCTGCCGGCCGCATCCTCTCGGTCAACGAGAAAGCACGTCCCGAGGTCGTCGGCGACGGCTGCTCGACGCTCGAGGAGCTCATCCTCAACGACCCCCGCGCGGTCTGCATCCAGGACATCTACCTGCGGGAGAACCCCGAGGCGCAGCGCGTTGTCCCCGCAGAAGGTGAAGTGCTGCCGCTCACAGAAGTGGGGGCCCACTCGCGCGGCACGCTCTTTCTCGACGCCTGTGAGCACGCCACGCAAGAGCTCGCGCAGGCCTTGGACCGTGTGCACGAGCGCAGCCGCGGCATCGATTTCGGCCGTTTCGACGTCAAAGTGCCGGACGTCGAGGCGCTGCGAGCCGGCAGAGACCTGAAGATCCTCGAGCTGAACGGCATCACCTCCGAGGCAGCCCACATGTACGACCCGAAGAACTCACTGCGCGACGCCTGGCGCATCCTCGAGCATCAGTGGGGCGTCGCCTTCGAGATCGGCGAGCAGCGGCGACGCGCTGGGCAACCGACGCTGGGCGTGCTCGGGCTGGCTCGCCTCGTGGCCCGAGCCGGCAAGGGATAGACTGGGCACGGCTCCGGCCGCCGCCGTCATGCAAGCCCGAACGAGAACATCGACACCCCCAGCGACGCAGCCGCTCGAAGGTGCCTACGACATCGTCACCCTCGGTGAGGGCTGGGGCATTTTCTCTCTGGCCTTCTTCGGCCTGTCGCTCGCCACGAGGCCACTGCTTTCGCTGCTGCCGTGGGAGTACCGCGGCTGGGACATGATCCCGCCACTGGCGGTCACGCTGGTCCCCGTGCTGGCTGCCTGCGGCCTCGCCTGTGCCCTCTTGGGACGGCGCACCAAGGGAAGTCCTTCCCGTCTCGGTCTGATGCTGAACAGCGTCGTGCTGGTGCTGAGCGGCCTGCTCGTCGCGGTCATCGCCGTCTGGCGGCTCAGTCTGCGCTGACGGCCAACGCTCCCCAAGGCCAGCGCTCCCCAAGATTCTAGAGGGAAGCGAGCGGCAGCGAATCAGCGGCGCAGAGAGCCGCGCGGTCGCTTCTTGCGTCGGCCGCGGTTGAGCTCGACGTAGGGATCGACTCCCGGCGCGGTGTGGCGCGGCAGCGGCTTCCCGAGCGTCAGCTCCAGCAGACGCACCATCTGCTTGTCTCGCCAAGTTGCAATCGAAGAGGCGATGCCTTTGGCCGAGCCGCGAGCGGTGCGCCCCGCCCGGTGCACGTAGTCCTCGACCTGCTCGGGGAGATCGTAGTTGACGACGTGCTCGATGTTGGGGACGTCGATACCGCGCGCGGCGACATCGGTCGCTACGAGGATGCGGTACTTCCCTTCTCGAAAGCCGCGTAGTGCCTTGAGCCGGTGACGCTGCGAGCGATCGGAGTGGATCGCGTCGGCTGCGTGGCCCTCCTTCTGCAGCACCCGACAGAGCCACTCGGCATCGGACTTACGCCGCGTGAAGACGAGCGTGCTGCCTTCCTGATGGTTCAGGATCGATTTGATGCAGGGCCGCTTGTTCTCTTCTTGAACCAGGTACAGGCGGTGCTCGATGCCTTCCGCGGCCTTGCCGTCGGGGCGGAAGTCGATGAGCTCCGGATCGTTCATGAAGCGCTGTGAGAGACGCTCGATCGGCGGCGGCATCGTCGCCGAGAACATCAGCGTCTGACGCTCCTTGGGAAGCTGTCTCAGGATGTCCTGCACCTGAGGGAGGAAGCCGAGGTCGAGCATGTGGTCGGCTTCATCGAGTACCAGCGTGCGCAGCTTGCCGAGGTTCACGTTTCGGCGTTCGGCATGATCGAGCAGGCGCCCGGGCGTCGCTACGATGATGTTGGGCTTGAGCTGGCGGAGGCGGTCGATCTGCGGACCGATCTTGACGCCGCCGATCAGGCACTCCGTACGAATGCCCTTGTTCTCGAAGAGCTTGAGGAAAGTCTCGGTCTGGAGGGCGATCTCGCGCGTCGGACTCAAGACCAAGCCGGCAACGTAGTCGGCGTCCGTCGAGAGCTCGACGAGCGGCAGGCCGAAAGCGGCGGTCTTACCTGAGCCCGTCTCCGCAAGACCAACGACGTCGATGCCCGTCAGAGCCAGAGGAACGACTTCGGCCTGGATCGGTGTCGGGTGCTCGAAACCGGCAGCCTCGACACCCTCGAGCGCCCGGTCCCCCAAGCCCAGACCTTCGAATGTGAGGGACTCGTCGGCGTCCTGATCAATGCTGCCTGTATACACGGCCGGCAGTATAGCCGAGCACTCCCGATCGGCCGACAATTTCGTAGCCTGCGTCGAAGACGCCCTTGTGGAGCGTCAGAACGACCGCCCGGCGGAGCACAGTCGATGAGCCGGCCGGGCCGCAACCGCGACCGACGCTCGCCTCATGAGACGAGCCGACGCCAGCCGGACAGTGTGCTCAGGGTTGCCGCCGCAGCTCCTGAGCGGTCAGTTGAACCAGCGGTCCCGCTTGAGTTCGATCGGCTGCTGACGCGAGCCGAGAGAGCCGGTGTGACCCGACCGATCGACGGCCTCGACGTAGTAGACGAGGTTCCGGTTCTCGTGGACGGCGACGTCGATCACGGCCGTGTAGCTGCCGCTCTCACTCTTGACTGCCTCGATCTCGGTGAAGTCCGCACGGCGCGCCTGCCGCACGAAGAGAGTCACCGACATGACTTCGTAGTCGTCGCTCGCTCGAATCTCCATCTCAACGGGACTGCGGCGGCGGTACTCCGTCTCCGAGGAGACCGCGAGGGTCGGGGCGTCGGAGTCCATCTCAGTGAAGTTCTTCTCGAGCTCGCCAAGCAGGCCCTGGAACTCTCCCTGGCGGTCGGCCGGTACCTGGACGCCGCGGATCATCTCGATCCCCTCGTGAGGACGTCCCGCGACGCCGGCTTCTCTCGCGGAAGCCAGCAGGGTGTCGTAGCGACGGTCGGAAGCGCGCTCGCGAACGATGCGCTCGCGACGATCCGCGATGCCCGATCGGCCCGGCTGAGCTGATTCGATGTCCGCGAGGACTGCCTCGGCTTCTTCGAGCCGACCGGCCGAGATGAGAACGTCGACGCGAGAATCGAGAATGCCGAGTGCACGGTCGACCCAGCCGAGTCGAGCTTCGATCTCAGGCTCGCTGGAACGCAGCTCCAACCCGCTGGCGAGGGCCGACTGAGCGTCTCCATCTTCCAACGCTTGATCGAAGCTGCGCTGGGCGGCGACCAGAACACGGCTCCGCGAAATCAGCCCGGGGCCCTCCGGCAGCAGGCGTACCGCAGCCTCTTCCGAGCCGTTCATGGCCCTCAGCACACGACGCAGCGAGCTCGCCTCCCCGCGCTGCAGGCTCCGAGCGAGCGCAGCTCGAATGCTGTCCCGACGCTGAATGACGACGGTCTCCTCGAGCGAGTGAAATGCGGCGCAGACTTCGGGAGCAAGCAGTCCTTCGGACTCCTGCTCCGACAGGGCCTCGAGCGCTCGTCGGGCGTCGAGCAGATCGCCACTGGCGACGAGCTCCATCGCCTCGAGGAGTTCGGCCGGAAGCTCGACTTCAGGCTCGACCTCTTCGACGGCTTCGATCGGCTCTGACGGTGCCACCGGAGCCTCGGTGACGACCGGCGCTTCGGGTTCTTCCTCACCGCGTCCGCGGAGCAGGAGAGCGAGAAAGACGATCGCCAGCAAACCGACGATGGCGAGCGCACCGATGGCCACGGCCCAGAGGGGAATCTTCGGACCGCTGGACGTCTGCGGGGGAGCCGCAGGCGCGGCTTCGGGCTGCGGAGTGTCGGCCTGCTGAGTCTGCGCCCTTTGCGTCTCTGCTTTCGGCTTGTCTGCCTTCGCAGGCGGTGCCTTCGCGGGAGAAGCCTTTTCGGCGGCCTTGCCCGCGGGCTTCTCAGGCGCTTTGGCTGCGGATTTCGGCGCGGCAGGCTTCTTTTCGGCGGCCGCCTTCTTCTCAGCCGGCGCCTTTTTCGGGGGCGGTTTGTCGGCAGAAGACTCGGGCTCCGGCTTCGGCGGGGCCTTGGCGGCCGCCTTCTCGGCTGGCTTTGGCGGAGCCTCCTGGACGGGCGGCGGCACGGCGGGCGGCTTTGCAACGACCGGCTCGGGAGGTTTTTCGGCGGGAGCCGGAGGCGGGGACGCGGGCTTCTCCGGCTTGGGTGGAGCGGGTGGTGGGGCGGCAGGCTGCGGAAGGGTCTCTGCCGGATTGGATGCGGGCGGAGCCGTCTTGATCTGCACCGTGGCGTCGACCGGAGGCGCCGGGCCGCCGAGGTTGATCTGTTGGGTCGCATCGACCGCGGGCGGCGGCGACCCTTGCAACGTCGCGTCGCCGGCGGTCGGCATGGCGACCGTCGAATCCGTGGGCACGTCGGACGGCGCCGCAGCCGGCTGCGTCGACATGATGACGGTCGCGTCGGAAGCAGGAGCCTGCGGCGCTTCCGGATCGAGACCCAGAGACCTGGCGTGCTCGGCGGCCGCCGCCTGCGCTGCACCAGCGTCCATCATGACCGTCGCGTCCTCCTGCGAGGCCTGCGGGTCGACGACCGCCACCGGCTGAGTGTCGGAGACGGCGCGCGCGGTGCGCGGAAAGGCATGCTGCAGAGCTCGAGTCAGTTCGCTGAAGGCACCCGGTCGCTGTTCCGGGTCGCGAGCGAGACAGCGTTGCAGAACGCCGCGCAGCTCTTCAGCGCGACCGAGCTGATCGCTGAGATCGCGGGAAAAGCGTACCGCCGGAGACGGCGATCCTGGAGCCGCGACCTGCGCGCCCAGCAGGCGCGCCGTCATCAGCGCGATCGAGTAGAGGTCGGCGCGCCAGAGAGCTTCACCGGCCGTGCGCGGCTGCAGGAGCTCCGGGGCGCTGAAGCTGTGCACCGGCCCCTCGGCCGAGGACTTCGGCGTCGCCTGTCGGTCGATCGAGACGAGGGAGGTTCCCCAGCCGATGAGCTTGGCTCCGTCGTCCCCCATGAGGACGTTCTCAGGGATGAGGTTGAGGTGGACCAGGCCGTGAAGGGCGAGGGACTCGAGCCCTTCGGTGATCCGCAGCATTGCGGAGAGCACGGTCTCGACAGAGTGGGTTCCGCCCTCTGCCAGCGACTGCCCTTCGATCCAGCGGGTCACGAGGTAAGCGTCACCCGAGGGCGCCACTCCCCCGGCGAGGATCTCCGGTAGGACCGGGTGCTGCAGAGAGCGAAGAATGCCGACGCCGGACTCGAAACGCTGAGCGTCCGCCGCGCGATGCGTGGCGCCGAGTGTGAGCAGCTTGACCGCGACGGGGCCTCCGCTATCGGGATCGATACCGCGGAAGGTCCGCGCGACCCCGGTCCAGCTGAGTACCTGCTCGAGCCTGTAGTGCGACGTGAGATCCTGAGGAGCCGTCATCGAAGAAAGTCTATACGGGAGGAGGCTTCTTTGCGCCCCCGCCTTGAGGAAAAGCCCCGATCCCGGCCTCGACCGCCGGGACGGCTCCCAGGCAGGTCTTCCGGACCACCTGCGTCACGCGCTCAGGAGTGCTCCTCGACGGGACGCGCCAGCAGATCGTGGATCTCGGAAACCAGCGTCTCGCTGCTGAACGGCTTCTGCATGACCGGAGTCCCGACGAGGAGGACCTCCCGTTCCAGCAAGCGGTCGGCGGCGCTCTTCTGCCCCGAGATCATCAGCATCTTGAGCTCCGGTGTGCGTTCCTTGAGCTCACGCGCGAGCGATACCCCGTCCTTGTTGGGCATCAGAATGTCGGTCACGACGATGTCGACTTCGTGCTCCAGCGCCTCGTACAAGTCGAGCGCCTGCTCACCGTCCGCCGCAACCGTGACGGCGTATCCTGCGCTGCGCAGACGCCGCGAAATCAGATCGCGCGTGACCTTCTCATCCTCGGCGACGAGGACGCGCACTCCTTCTCTTCGCGCCGCACCGGACTCCTGCCGCGCCTCGTGGCGCGCAGCGTCGAGTGCGGGCGAAGCCGCGGGGAAACGAAGCACGACGGACCGTGCGTCCCTCGTGAAGTCGAGCCCGAGGGTGCGCGCGAGCGGTTCGACCACAGCCAGCGGCAACTCCTGGGACTCGTCGGACTCGAAGTCCAGCAGAAGATCGACGGCCCCGTCGCTCACGCGACCGCGAAAGCTCAGGCGACCGTTCTTTTCGAACTTGCGCGTCTCGATGGCCAGGTTCAGGAGCAGGATCTCGAGCCGGTGGGCATCGATCTCGATTCGCGGGAGCGGATCGACATCGAGCTCGACGACCATACGCTGGCCCACGGCCGCGCGGAGCAGAGGTAGCAGCTGGACCAGGAAACGCTCGAGGGACAGGAAACGAGTCTCGACGGGCCCAGGCTCGACGAACTGATGGAGTGCTTGGCAAAGAGCTACGGTGTCGCCGATCCGCTGACGCAGGTGGCCCGCATCCTCAGACAGCTCGGCGGGCACGTCCTCGGTCACGAGGTCGGCGTATCCGGCGATGATCGCGAGGCTGTTGTTCAAGTCGTGGGAGAGGCGTCGACAGAGAAGGCCGGCCGCCTCGAGGGAGCTGTAAAGGCGGCGCTGCGCCGCGGGCGTGGCGCCGGACCGGCGCACCACCGCCTGCTCCATCGATCCGTCGGCCAGCACGGCGCCAGTCACCTGCACTTCCTCGGCTTCACCGCTGCGAAAGGTCAGGTGCGTGATCTCCGAGCCAGCCAGCTCGGCCCAGGTCGAGCTCCAAGGCTCGACTTCGGGGAAGCTCTCCTCGATCGCGGCCCCGGAGACCTCCCCTCCGAGGATCCTCCCCTTGGCGTCGACGACGATCGATGAGGCCCCTGCGGCCCGCAGCGCACTGGCCACGGCCTCGAGCCCTTCGATCTCCGAGCGCGAAGCGCTGCGCGCCCGATGGGGGGCGAGCCGCGCCGCGAAACCGAAGAGCTCTCCCAGGGAATCGAGGCAAGGAAGGAAGCGCACGCGAGCCGGCACGTCGTCTCCGTGGCGATCGCGGAAGAGGGTCTCGATCTCCACGGTCGAACGGCGGGCGATCCCGTCCCGCCAGGCCGCCTCTGCTTCTGGACGGCGGTCTGCGGTGACGAAGGCGATCCAGGACTTGCCGCTGACGTCTTCGATGCCCAAGCCCATCCACTGAACCCACTCCAAGCTGACCTGCTCGAAGCGACCCTCGGCGTCGCAATGGAACCGAATCTCGTTCAGCGAGTCGGATAGTGTTGAACTTCTCCTCGACACTCCGCTCTCCTTGTGCGCGTCTTCGTGGGAACGTGGCGGCATGACCGCGCTCAAACGTTAGGCAACGCGGCAGCGGTGAGGACCCGGACACAGTGCCCTTGCGGCTGTCAGCGACTTCCTACCCACCCGTGCTCTTTCACCGACGACTCGCTCCGGCTTCCTCGAGCACGGTACGTCGAAGCGAAGGGCATTCCGCCGATCGGAGCCCGACATGTGTGCCTTGAACATTCGGCCAGCGAGCCACCGCCTGCCGGCCGGCGGATCGGCGAAACCGAAGATCCATCGAGTCCCGGCGGTCTCCTCGGTTCGTGAAGGTCTCCCCCTTCCCGACCTGCTGCACGCGGAGGCACACCTCGGCATCGACTTCGAGGCGCTGCAGGAGATTCTCGGCATGGCAGCGCTCGGACGAGAGCTCGGCACCCAGTTGCACGATGCCCTCGCGCGCTCGACGGTGCAGGGCTCGACCTGGGATCCGGAGTTCTTCGCTGACGAGCTCTTCGTCGAGAGCTTGGTCCAAGCTTGCTTCACGCTCGAGCTCGAGGGGCGGACCTACCCGGTCAACCAGCGCTTCCTCCATCGCACCCTGGTTCACACTCCGACCGACCTCGAAACGATCACCTTCCGGCAGGCAATCCTGCGAGAGCTCGAGGAAAAGCCGACACTCCTTGCGAACCTGAAGGGGCTCTATCGCAGCGTCTTCGACCTCATGTCACTGCACAAGGCGCCGGGGTACCAGGCAACTCTCGACGTCGCAGCGTTTCATCTGGATCTGCTCAAACAGACGCGAAAGGTCATCGACCAGATGCACGACGGCTTCGCGGAGGCCGAATCGGGACTCCAGCGACTGCATCAGGCGGCCCGCGACATCCGCGGTGGCCGCGAGTACCAGACCCTCGCTCGGCTGCTGCAGTACGAGCAGGGGATGGCCGAGATGACCGTCGACCTGCGCATTGGCGGCGACGGTCGCATCCGCGACCTGATGATCCGAGACCTGCGCGAAGACGAGAAGAACCCGTTCCACGTCAAGCCGCTGCGGCGGTTCTTCTCACGCCTCAAGCTCGCCTTTCGCGGCTACCCGATCAGTAATCGCGAGCTGATGAACAACCTGATCAACGAGGTGTTCTCGAGCCTGTCGCCCTACTTCGTGCCGCTGGTTCAGCTGCTCGGGCATCTCGAGTTCTACCTCACGGCGCGCACCTTCCGCTCCCGCGCGCACGCACTGGGTCTCGACGTCTGTCTGCCGAGCTTCGACCGCAGCACACCGCTCGGGCTCGACGACCTCTTCAATCCACTGTTGCTCGTGCAATCGGCGACACCGGTGCCAACGAGGATCCACAGCGCTTCACCATCCCAGGTGACCCTGATCACGGGACCGAATTCCGGTGGCAAGACGCGCCTCCTGCAGGCCTTGGCGCTCACGCAGATGCTGGGTCAGTCCGGCATTTACGCCCCTTGCTCGAGGGCGATGCTGCGGGTCGAGAGCGGCCTCTTCGTCTCCCTGATCGAAGACGAGAGCGCCGAGCAGACCGAGGGACGCCTCGGGCGCGAGCTGATGCGCATCCGTTCGCTCTTCGAGCGCATGGCGACCGGCTCGATGGTCATCCTGGACGAACTCTGCTCGGGAACCAACCCATCTGAAGGCGTGGAGGTCTTCTCCATGGTGCTGCAGCTGCTGCAGAGGGTGCAGCCGCGAGCCTTCGTGACCACGCACTTTCTCGACTTCGCGAGGAACCTGGCGGACCAGCCGATCATCGAGGATCTGGAGTTTCTACAGGTTCAGATCGACGATCAGATGGTCTCGACCTACCAATTCGAGGAGGGAGTCGCAGAAACCTCGCTTGCGGCTCTCACGGCGCAGCGACTCGGCGTCACCTTCGAGCGGCTCTCTTCGATGGTCCGCGACGGAGTGCCCGAAAGCGACTCCGAGCCCGAGGCCTGAGCGCTCCCCACCGTCGCGGAGGCCGAAAGCCGGCCCGAAAAACTGCCGGCTTCTTGCTACAATCCGGTGCCTGGAGGGTTGGGCAACCGTTGGACAAGATCGGCAAATACGAGATCATCGACAAGATCGGTGAGGGCGGCTTCGGGGTCGTCTACAAGGGCAAGGACCCTTTCATCAAGCGACTCGTCGCCGTGAAGACGTGTAGCTCCGAGAACGAGGCCATCCAGCAGCGCTTCTTCCGCGAGGCCGAAATCGCGGGCAACCTTCACCACGCCAACGTCGTCACGATTCACGACTTCGGCGTCGAAGAAGGAACGCCCTATCTCGTCCAGGAGTTCCTCACGGGTGACGATCTCGACGTCGTCATCAAGGACACGCCGGAGCGTCTGACGCTGGCGGTGAAGGTGCGCTACCTCAAGGGCATCGCCGAAGGCCTCAACTACGCCCATGCGCAGGGCGTCATCCATCGCGACATCAAGCCCGCAAACATCCGCATCCTCGACAACCAACGCGTCAAAGTCATGGACTTCGGCATTGCCAAGCTGAAGGACCAGGAGAGCCAGCTGACGCAGACCGGCATGACGCTGGGCACGGTCGCGTACCTCTCGCCAGAGCAGCTGCGCGGTCAGGACGTCGACTACCGAGCGGACATCTTCTCCTACGGCATCCTCGCCTACGAGCTGGTGAGCGGGCATCGCCCCTTCCGCGCCGACACGATCCACTCGCTCTTCTACCAGCTGCTCAACGATCCGGCCGAGAACCTTCACGAGTTGGATCAAGCCGTTCCCGAGGGTCTCAACGAAGTCGTACAGACGTGCCTCGCCAAGAACCCGGACGACCGCTACGCGAGCTTCTCCGAGGTCATCTCCAAGCTCGACGAGGTGCAGGCGGAGTTCGGAGACAGCGAAGACGCACAGTCTTCGGACGTCTTCATGCCGCGCGCGCCGATGGGCTCCGGCACCACCGGGACGAGCCTGCTCGCTGCCAAGGCGAGAAACGCCCTCGACGCAGGCGACCTCACAGCCGCC
The DNA here is from genome assembly GCA_039026915.1 of Acidobacteriota bacterium. Taxonomy (GTDB): domain Bacteria; phylum Acidobacteriota; class Thermoanaerobaculia; order Multivoradales; family Multivoraceae; genus JBCCLJ01. The sequence goes on along the minus strand of JBCCLJ010000059.1, from coordinate 7,978 downwards.
GAGCTGACGATCAACATGGCTCGCCGGGACTACTCGAGCGAAGAGGATTTTCAGCAGCACTTCGCCGATCTCGAGGCTGAGCTGGAAAACCGCAAGTCGGCGCGCGACAACGAAATCTCCGAACCTTCCGGACCCTCTCTGCAGGACGCTGACACACTCGAGCGTCCTCCGGCGGACGGCAAGACGCGCGACGAAGGCACACAGGCCGTGCGCGTCCGGGTCGAAGCGCTGCTCGCCGAGGGCAACATCAACGAGGCAGAGAGAGAGGTCAGCTCGGCGATCGCCCAGTACGGCCCGCATACGGCGCTGAGCGACCTCAGCCGCAAGATCCGCGAGTCGTCGAACGCCGCCGTGGCCACACCCGGTGGCGACGCGGCGACGATGCACATCGATCAGGCGACCGTCGACGCGGCCGGCGCCAAAGCTCAGGCCGAGAGCCCTGCACCGACGGCCCAACCCGTCGCGACCTCGGCCTCCGTCGCCACGCCGGCCGCCGCTTCCAAGTCCGCTCCGAAGCTGCCGATCCCGCTGATCGCCGCCGCCTTGGTTGCGCTCCTGGTCGTCGGCTTCCTCGCGATCTCACTGCTCGGAGGCGACGACGAGCCCACCACCGAGATCGCCGAGTCGGACATGCCGGTGAACGTCGAGGGCGCAGGATCGGGAGCGACCGCAGGCTTCCGCGCTGGAGGCGCCGAGGGCCTGTCCGCCGTCGAGTCCGACGAGCAGGAGTCCGGGGCCGCGGAGGCCGCGCCGCAGCCCGAAGCCACCGATCCCGATCCGGCCACCGCCGCACCGGCGAGGACCGAGCCCGTCGCGCCGACTCCGGCCGAGGAAGCTTCCGGTGGCACAACTCAGGAGGCTTCGGAACCCGAAGCAAGCACCGATCGCGATCGCCGACCCGACCGCCCCACCGAACTGCAGACGCGAGAGCTTCCGAGCCGCAACACACCGACTTCGCGGCCGTCTCGACAGCCGACCTCGAACAGCACTCGCTCCAACGCGCCGCAGCAGCAGACGGCGCCGGCCGCCGCGCCGACACGGCCCGCACCGGAAGCACAACCTCGAGAGGCCGAGCCGGAGCCGAGCGCGGCAGACGACTTCGACCCCAAAGCCATGCAGGACAAGCGGGCCGTTCGCAGCGTCATCGACGCTTACATCGCGGGCTGGAAGAGCCGCGACCACGACACGGTGAACCGTGTCTACCCCGGGGCAGGTCTCAAGAGAGCCGACATGCGCAAGTACCGCCAGGTCGACGTCACCGTGGGTGACTGTGACATTCAGCTTTCGGGCGCCTCGGCGACGGCACTCTGCCCGATCACCAAGTCGATGACACCGCGCAAGGGCGACCCCGAAACGGTACGCCTGCGAGGGCTGGAGCTGACCAAGAGCGGCAGCGACTGGCGCATCGCCCGCGAGCTGCGCTAGCCGTCCACCCTGGGGCGCGCGTCGGCCGACGTCCCGCGCCAAGGGGGACGTTGGGACCTACTTCTGCCCTTTGCGCATCGACGCCTTGAGGGTTCGCTTGCGCATGCGAAACGCCTCGGGCGTCACCTCGACCAGCTCGTCGTCTCGGATGAACTCGAGAGCCTCCTCGAGCGTCAGCTTGCGCGCGGCGTGCAGCTTGACGAGTTCGTCGGCCGTCGAGCTTCGCATGTTCGTCAGCTTCTTCTCGCGAGTGATGTTGACGTCGAGCTGCGACGGGCGATTGTGCTCGCCCACCAGCATGCCTTCGTAGACCTCCTCACCCGGTTCGACGAAGAGCGTTCCACGAGCGCTGAGACCCTCGACCGCGTAGGCCGTGACGCGACCGGTGCGATCGGCGATCATCGCGCCGAAGCGGCGTTGCACGATCTCGCCCTGCCAGACGTCCCAGCCGTCGAAGATGTGATGAATGACCGCGGTGCCGCGCGTCTCGGACATGAGATCGCCGCGCAGGCCGATGAGGCCCCGGGCCGGGACGCGGAACTCGACGCGCACGCGACCGCTGCCGTGGTTGGCCATCTTGAGCATGCGCCCCTTGCGCGGTCCCAGCAGCTGGCTCACCGTGCCGACGTGCTCCTCGGGGCAGTCCACGACGAGGATCTCCATCGGCTCATGCTGCCGACCGTCGATTTCCCTGACGAGGACCTGCGGTTTACCGAGGCCGAGCTCGTAGCCCTCGCGGCGCATCGTCTCGACGAGGATCGCGAGCTGGAGCTCACCGCGGCCCATGACGCGGAAGACGTCGGGACTGTCGGTCTCTTCGATGCGCACGGCGACGTTGTGCTGCTCTTCCTTGAGGAGGCGCTCGCGGATCTTGCGCGAGGTCACGAACTTGCCGTCGCGGCCCGCCACAGGCGAGTCGTTGACGCAGAAGAGCATGGCAATCGTCGGCTCGTCGACCTCGATTGGCGGCAGCAGTGCCGGCGTTTCGGCGTCGGTGATCGTGTCGCCGATGGCGATCTCTTCGACGCCGGCGACGGCGATGATGTCTCCGGGGCCGGCCTTCTTCGTCTCCGTGCGCTTGAGACCTTCGTAGCCGTAGAGCTGGGTCAGCCTGGCGCGACGCAAGAGGCCGGCTTCCCTGCCCACCAGGATCTCCTGACCGCGCTCCATCCAGCCCGAGAAGACGCGGCAGATCGCCAGACGACCGACGTAGTCGTCCCAGTCGAGATTCGTGACCAGCACCTGCAGCGGCGCGCCTTCGACGTAGGTCGGCGCCGGCACCGTCTCGACGATCGCATCGAGTAGCGGTGCCAGGGTGGTGTCCTCGCCGTCGGCCTCCAGTCGACAGGTTCCAGCCTTGGCGTTGGTGTAGAAGACCGGAAAGTCGAGCTGCTCCTCGTTCGCGTCGAGATCGATGAAGAGATCGTAGACCTCGTCCAAGACCTCAGCTGCTCGCGCGTCGGCGCGATCGATCTTGTTGATGACGACGATCGGGCGCAGGTTCTCTGCGAGCGCCTTGCGCAGCACGAAGCGCGTCTGCGGCAGGGGGCCCTCACTCGAATCGACGAGCAGCAGCACGCCGTCGACCATCTTGAGCGTCCGCTCGACCTCCCCACCGAAGTCGGCGTGGCCCGGAGTGTCGACGATGTTCACGTCGATGTCGCGGTGACGAATCGCCGTGTTCTTCGCCATGATCGTGATGCCGCGCTCGCGCTCGAGGTCGATCGAGTCCATGACGCGCTCGGCGACGGCTTCGTTCTCGCGGAAGACGCCGCTCTGCCAGAGGAGCGCATCGACGAGGGTCGTCTTGCCGTGGTCGACGTGAGCGATGATCGCGAGGTTTCGGACGTCGGTCCGCTCGCACGTGGATCCTGGCGTCGCGGGGACGCTCGTCAGTGTCTCTGTCACAGGAGTCTCCTCAGGTCGTCGCAGGCAGCGGTCCAGCCGCCCTCGACCCAGAGCTGTAGCGGTATCCGATGAGCATGCCGAGTTGCAGCCCGCCACCGACGGCGGCGAGCACGAGATGCACCGGTTGAAGGAAGGCCGGAACCGCGAAATAGAACATGACCGCTCCAACCGCGATCTCGAGCGCCAGGACCACGAGGAGTCCGTTGCCGAGGCTCGCGACCGAGTTCGCCGTCCGACTCGCCTGCCGCAGGCTCCAGACGAGAGCGACGTTGGCCGCAAAGACGAGCAGGGAGAGGGAGCGGTGTACATAGATGCCGAGGCCCAGACTCTCGATCCAGTCGGCGCGTGCCACCGCGGCAGCGCCGAGCTCGTCGATGTGCTCGCGAATCTGCGAGCCGAGGCCGATCTGAACCATGGAAAGCACGAGGCAGGCGGCGAAGAGTAGGTCGATGCGGCCACTCGGCTCGATCGCGTCGACGTCGAAGACTTCGCGCTGCGACCTCGCCAAGGCGTAGATGAGGATGCCCACGATCACCAGCGCGAGGATCATGTGCACCGTGACGAGCCAGGGCGCCAGGTTGGAGTCGACGACCACCGAGCCGAGCCAGCCCTGAAAGCCGACGAGTAGGAAAGCGGAGAAGCACCAGGCGATGAGCCCGCCGTCGCGGCCGCGGAAGGTCCGCCAAGAAGCGATCCAGGTTCCAAAGATCAGGAAGCCGATCACGACGCCGATGAGTCGGTTGATGTATTCGGTCCAAGTCTTGACGACGTTGAACCGCGAAGATCCATAACCGTGCTCGGCGTAGATCTCCTGGTAGTTCGCCGGCAGCTGCGATTCTGCCGTCGGCGGTACCCACTGACCGAAGCACTTCGGCCAGTCCGGACAACCCATTCCCGCGCCGCTCGCACGCACGAGTCCCCCCACTCCGATGAGCAGATAAACGGCGACCACCGTGGCCAGAGCCAAGCGGCGGAACGGGCGGAGGGAAAGCGCGTCCGACATAGCTGGATCATTCTTCAAGAGTGCTGTTCTGACAAGCAAATCCGGGGGAAATCTGCATCCTTACACTTGCTTCTTCGAGACCCTGTAGACTTCCGATCTCCCCAGAACTCAGCTTCTCCGCAGCCGGCCAGAGTTGCCGCGCGGACGCATCGCAAGGAGCCGCGCTTGAACATCTTCCTCGCCGAAGTCGTCGGAACCGCTCTACTCGTTCTTCTCGGTAACGGCGTCGTCGCCAATCAGGTCCTCGCCAAGACGAAAGGACACGACACCGGCTGGATGATGATCACCACAGGATGGGGACTCGCCGTCGCCATGGGCGCCTACTCTGTGGGCCGCATCAGCGGGGCTCATCTCAACCCCGCGGTGACCCTCGGGTTGGCTTCGATCGGCCAGCTCGAAGCCTCGTTGATCCCGACCTACTTCGGTGCGCAGATGCTCGGCGCCTTTCTCGGCGCCTTGCTCGTTTATCTGGTCTACCTGCCCCATTGGAAGGAGACCGAGAGCGCTGAGGACAAGCTCGCCGCCTTCGCCACCGGCCCGGCGATCCGCACGACGGGGCCGAACCTCTTCTCCGAGTTCGTCGGCACGGGCGTGCTCGTGTTCGGCATCCTGGCGATCGGCGCCAACGCCGGCGAATTGACGCAGGACGGCACGATCGACCTCTCCGCCGTCTTCTCGACGGGGCTCAACCCGCTGCTCGTCGGCTTCCTCGTCTGGGCCATCGGACTGTGTCTGGGTGGCCCAACGGGCTACGCCATCAACCCCGCGCGCGACCTCGGGCCGCGCATCGCCCATGCCGTACTGCCGATCTCCGGCAAGGGCGACTCAGACTGGAGCTACGCGTGGATCCCTGTCGTGGGCCCGCTGGCCGGCGGAGCGGCGGGAGCGCTGCTCTTTCAGGCGCTGGGTTTCTGAGGGGCCCTCGGCGAGGAGACTTTCACAGTTCTGAAGTTGCGCCTGTGCACTCGAGCTCACGGTTGCGGGCCCAAACTGCAGAAAAACGAGTCTTTCCATGACAGAGGGGTGAAGAGTAGAGTCCGCGCGGATGGAAGATGCGCTGATCGGAGAGACGCTGGGGCCCTACCTCGTCGAGGCGGAGTTGGGCCGTGGTGGCATGGGAGCCGTCTACCGCGCGCACGATGACGCGCTCGACCGGCCCGTCGCACTCAAGTTCCTCGCGCCCCATCTCGTCACGAGCGAGACGCTCGTTCAGCGCTTCGAGCAGGAAGCCCGATCGACATCAGCGCTGAACCACCCGAACATCGTCACGGTCTACGAGATACGCAACGAGGGGGGGCGCCGCTTTCTGGTCACCGAGCTCATCGAGGGCCAGACGCTGCGCGAGCTCATGGAAGAGGAGCGGCTCGATACCGATCGGGCGCTCGACGTCGCCCGCCAGACGGCCGAGGCGCTGGGAGCGGCTCATGAGAAAGGCATCCTTCATCGGGACATCAAGCCCGACAACATCATGGTGCGCGACGATGGGCTGGTGAAGGTCCTCGACTTCGGCCTGGCGAAGCTCCTGCGCGGCGACAGCGCTCCCGAGAACGAGACCCTCGCCTACATGACCGAGCCGGGCACCGTGCCCGGCACGATCAGCTACATGTCTCCTGAGCAGGCACGCGGCGAGCCTCTCGACCCGCGCAGCGACCTCTTTTCTCTCGGAGTCGTTCTCTATGAGCTGCTCTCGGGCATCCAGCCGTTCCGGCGCGACAGCAAGGCGCAGACGTACACGGCACTTCTCACGGAGCAGGCGCCGGCGCTGGACTCGGTACTGGAGCAGTCCCACCCGGCGGCCTCCTGGGTCCTCGACCGCGCGCTACAGAAGGACAGGAGTCTGCGCTTCCAGAGCTCCTCCGACTTCCGGGCAGCGCTCGACCATCTTCAGCGAAGTTCGGACGTCTACACTGCTCCCGAAATCAGCGTCCCGGTCCCGACGGAGCCGGCCACCGCAACCCGCAAGGCGGACAGCACGCCGCTCCTCGCCTCCGGCCTTCTGGCGGCGGGCATCGTCGCTGCGGTTGCCGCCTGGCGGCTCCTCGGACCGGCACCCGTGACCGCCAACGACCCCACGAGCTACGTGAAGCTGACAGCGGCAGCCGGCACCGAACGTGACCCGAGCCTCTCTCCTGAAGGACGCTTCATCACCTACAGCGTGCGCGACGGCGGCGACTGGGACGTGTTCACGCAGCGCGTGCCCGACGGACAGGCGATCAACCTGACCGCGGACTCGGACGCCGACGACCGTCAACCGGACTTCTCGCCGAGCGGCAACCAGATCGTCTTCCGCTCCGAGCGCGATGGCGGCGGTCTCTTCGTCATGGGCGCCACGGGCGAGGACCTTCGGCGCCTGACCCGTGGCGGCTTCCACCCGACTTGGTCTCCCAGCGGCGACCGCATCGCCTACAGCACGCAGACCTTCTACTCACCCCAGGAGCGCGGACTGAACTCGGACCTCGAGATCGTCGATCTCGAGTCGGGCGAGGTCAACGCTCTGAATCTCCGCGACGCCATCGAGCCCGCCTGGTCTCCCAGAGGGGACCGAATCGCGTACTGGGGCATGGCTCAAGGCAGCCAGCGGGACATCTGGACGGTTGACGTCGCGACCGGTGAGGCGCGAACCCTGACGGACAGCCCTTCCATCGACTGGAGTCCCCAGTGGTCGGCGGACGGTCGCCACGTTCTCTTTCTCAGCGACCGCAACGGCAGCATGAACCTCTGGCAGCTGCAGGTCGGGCCCGACGGCTCGGCCCAGAGGGCGCCCATGCCCCGCACTCTCCCCGCCAGCGACGTCGGCGCGCTCTCCGGGCTCACCGCAAACGGCGAGCTCGTCTTCGGGCATCGGGCCAGCGAAGTGGCACTGGTCGGCTTCGACCTCGCCTCCGATCTCAGCGTCGAGGCGACACGCTGGGTCTCGCGCGGTTCTCGCCAAGTGCTCAACCCGGAGCTTTCGCCCGACGGCACGAAGATCCTCTACGGCTCGATCGGAGCGCGCAACGAGGACCTCTACGTTCTCGATCTCGCCAGCGGCCGAAGCCGCCAACTGACGCGAGATCCCGCCAAGGACCGCGCAGGGATGTGGTCTCCCGACGGTCGGCAGATCGCCTTCTTCTCGGACCGGTCCGGGCGCTACGAGATGTTCGTCATCGCCGCTGACGGCAGCGACCTGCGGCGCTTGACCGACTCCGCCGAGACTGGCGTGCAGGCGCCGGTCTGGTCGCCGGACGGAAGCCGCCTGGTGATCAATCGGCAAAAAGGCCTCGCGGCTTCGATCCTCGATCTCACCTCCGGCAAGGAAACGCCACTGCGCATTCCGGACTTCGGCACCGATGAGCCGCTCGTCTGGCGATGGTCTCCAGACGGGCTCCGCATGACCGCCCAGGGCGGCGGCAAGGTCGTCGCCTTCGACATCGCATCGGGTGGGATCGTCCTGGGCCCCGTCACCGGCAGCCGACCCGTATGGCTCGCAGACAGCCGAACGATGGCCTTTGCGCGCGGCACACAGCTCTTCCTCCTGGAAGCCGGTGCGGAGCCGCGGGAGCTGCTGCGCACCGACGGCGACGAGGTGCATTCGTTCGCACTCGCACTCAGCGGCCGCAGGATCTACGCCAGCGTGCTGCACGAAGAGTCCGATCTCTGGCT
>JBCCLJ010000058.1:0-32907 GCA_039026915.1 Acidobacteriota bacterium | reverse complement strand
TGAGGACGTCTCGATCCCAGCAACGGACCTCGTTCGCCTTGTCCATGCGAGCTCCGCTCGCGGCGCTTGCCCTGAGATGTGGCGGATGCCACATCAAACTCAGTCGTTCGATGCTCCGGTCCGCACAGCGGACCTGCGCCAAGGCGAACGGAGACCATCAACGACAAGAGGCGGCTCCGTTCGCCCCCTTCGGCGAAGGAGGACGTCTCGATCCCAGCAACGGACCTCGTTCGCCTTGTCCATGCGAGCTCCGCTCGCGGCGTTTTGCCAGAGGCTCCTGCGCGAACGAGGGCATTTCGCTCCCGAAGCAGCGACCTGTCTCCGGCTGCTGCTCCGGCGTCATCGCGAGGAGAGCGGTGGAGCGGAGCGTCGTCGCGACGCGGCGATCGGATCCAAGTCCGCGTCCCAGACCGTCGCCCGTTCAACCTCCGTAGCGCAAGCGCTCCCGCATCGCCTCCAGCTCCTCACCCGCCCCTTCCGGCGGCTCGGTCATCCAGCTGACGACGACCGTCGCGACGAGACCGGCGAGGAAGCCGGGAATCATCTCGTACAGGTCGTAGAACTGGGCCTTGAAGAACTGCACCCAGACGACCGTGACCACGAAGCCGGAGACCATGCCCGCGGCCGCACCCATGCGCGTCGTGCGCGACCAGAAGAGGCTGCACAGCACGACCGGAGTGAACGCAGCGCCGAGACCCGACCACGCAAAGAGCACGAACCAGAAGAGCACCTTCGCCTCGCGCAGCGCGAAGGGCAGCGCGATGGCGCCGATCGCCAGCGTCGTGAGGCGACCGTAGAAGCTGAGCCGTCTCTCCGACGTCTGCGAGCCGAAGGTCTTCTGCACAAGGTCCCTGACGACGGCAGCCGACGACATGATCAACAGCGAATCGACCGTCGACATGATGGCGCCGAGCACGATCACCAGGAAGATGCCGGTGAAGATCGCCGGAAAGAGCTCGGCGCTGAGCAGGGGCATCACGGTCTCCTGATCCTCGAGAGCCGGGTAGAGAGCGCGCCCCGCGATGCCGGTGAACACCGCACCGACGTCGAAGATGACGATGCAGAGATAGGCAAAGCCGCTACCTTGGACCAGGTCGCGGTCGGAGCCTGCCGCCATGAAGCGCACGAGCAGCTGCGGCACGCCCAGAAAGGCGAGGCCAATCGCGGCCATGCCGACGGCAGAGAGCACACCCTCGAACGTCACGCCGTAGCGGCCCATGGGCAGCAGTAGCGTCGGGTCCTGAGCACCGACGGCGACGAACATCGCCTCAATGCCACCCGCTGCGGCGATGCCCGCGATCGGAAGCGCCAGCAACCCCAGGGCCATGAGGACGCCCTGGACGAAGTCGCTGTAGGCCACCGCCTTGAAGCCGCCGACCGCCGTGTAGAAGAGCGTGACCGCAGCGCCGATGAGAACTCCCGGGATGTAGCCGGTCGCCAGAAAGGAATCGAAGGCCTTGCCGGCGGCCACCATCTGAGCCGCCGTGTAGACCGTCGCCATCGACAGGACGATGGCGACGCCGATCTTGCGCAGGAGCCCTGCGTCGTCGCGAAACCGCGACTCGAGGTAGTCGGGAACCGTGATCGAGCCGTAGCCGTCCGTAAGAGCCTTGAACGGCCTGGCGACGAGCACCCAGCCCAGAGTCACGCCGAGAACCTCACCGAGGATGACCCAGAAGGCGTGCACGCCGATGAGGTAGCCCATTCCGGTCAGCCCGAGGAGCAGCCAGCCGCTCTCACCCGTGGCATTCGAACTGAACGCGACGACCCACGCGGGAAGCTTCTTGCCCGCGACGTAGTAGCCCTCGAGGCCACCGCCCGCGGCGCGGCTCCAGAGCCCGAGCACGAGGAGAACGATCAGGTAGGCGCCGAGCGGCACGTAGACCCAGAAGCTCATCGGTCGTCCTCGCCGAGGCGACGTCGTCTCGACACCTGCCACAGAAAGGTCGCTTCGATGACGCCGCCGAGACCGACGGCGACAGCCAGCAGGAGCCAGGCGCCCACGCCCAGGCCAAGGAAGGTCATGAGGCCTCCAGTCGTATGAGAGTGCTCGAGGTGTGCCGCAGAGGGAGAACCTCAGTCTAACCGCACCGCCTTGGAGCGAAGACGTGGGGTTCCGAGGACTCCAAAGGCCTCCCCAGGGCGTAAACTCAGAGGTAGCAGCCTCGAGTCCCGCGGACCCAGCATCGGATCGAACCCGAGCCACCGGCCGGTGACCGCCGAATGACACCCTAACGGGGGCACTCCGTCATGCTTCAAGGCCGTTCGCCATGGGACTCGGCCAGCCAACGAATACGAGAACCATCGCCATGAATCCACAGCTCGCTCGCCGCCCGGCAGCCACCCTTCTCGCCCTGTCCTGTGCGCTCTCTCCGTCCTTCGCTGCGGCCAAGGATCTCGGAGAAGACGACTTCCTCTCGAGGAGTCGACGTCTCACCTACGAAGGCCGGCGTTCGGGCGAGGGCTACTTCTCTGCCGACGGGCGGTACATGGTCTTCCAGTCGGAACGCCGCGCCGACAACCCCTTCTACCAGATCTACCTGATGGACTTCGAGACCGGCGAGACCTCCGAGGTATCGCTCGGCACGGGCAAGACGACGTGTGCCTTTCTGAGGCCGGGCTCGAACGAGATCCTCTTCAGCTCGACCCATCACGACCCCGAGAGTCTTCGCTGGCAGCAGGAAGAGCTCGACTTTCGCGCGTCCGGCAAGGAGCGCCGCTACTCCTGGGACTACGACCCCGAGATGGACGTCTACGCCGTCGACCGCGAGACCGGAGAGCAGAAGCGCCTGACGAACGCACGCGGCTACGACGCCGAAGCCGGCTACTCGCCGGACGGCGAGTGGATCGTCTTCTCTTCAATGCGGGACGCCTACGAGCGCGAGCTGAGCGCCGAAGAGCAGAAGACGCTGGAAGTCGACCCTGCCTACTTCGGTGAGATCTACATCATGAAGGCCGACGGGACGGAGCAGAAGCGGCTGACGTCGGTGCCTGGCTACGACGGTGGCCCCTTCTTCTTTCCGGACGGCGAGCGGATCATCTGGCGCCGCTTCTCGGAGAACGGACTCACCGCTGACGTCTGGTCGATGAAGACCGACGGCACGGACCAGAGGCAGCTCACGGACTTCGGCTCGATGTCCTGGGCCCCCTACGTACACCCCTCCGGTGAGTACATCTTCTTTGCGTCCAACAAGCTCGGCTTCTCGAACTTCGAAGTGTTCATCGTCGACGTCGCGGGCACCAAGGAGCCCGTTCAAGTCACCTACACCGACGGCTTCGACGGCCTGCCGGTGCCGACTCCCGACGGCAAGCAACTCGTTTGGACTTCGAGCCGCCACAAGGGCGAAGGCGGTCAGCTCTACATCGCCAACTGGAACCATGAGCGCGCCCTCGAAGCCCTCGCCGAAGCCCCGCCCCGCCAAGACAACTGAAGAATCTCTTCACACAAGTCCTCTCAACGGAGTCCCCATGCGCAAGTCACTCCTAGGCCTCTCTCTGCTCTCCCTTCTCCCCGTGTCGTCCCTGGTCGCGGTCAGCGACTCCATCGGTACGGTCGAGCAGCACGTCAACACGCTGGCGGCCCCGGAGATGCAGGGCCGCATGACCGGGTCGCCCGGAGCCGCGATGGCTGCCGACTACATCGCCGAGCAGCTCGAAGCGATGGGTGCCGAGCCGATCCCCGGTCAGGACGACTTCCGTATTCCCTTTGAATTCACCGCCGGTACCGTCGATGAAGGATCCAGCCTGAAGGTGGCCGATCAGAGCTACGGCGAGGGCAAAGTCAGAGCCCTCTCCTTCTCGGACGCCGACGCGACGGAGGGCGAAATCGTCTTTGCTGGCTACGGGCTCAAGGTTCCCGACTCGGGAGACTTCGGCTACGACTCGTACGCGACGCTCGACGTCAAGGACAAGATCGTGCTCGTCCTGCGCTACATCCCAGAGGACGCCGAGCCCCAGTTCCGCCGAGCCATGGCCCGCTACTCCGGCCTGCGCTACAAGGCGCTGACGGCGCGCGAAGCAGGTGCGAAGGCGATTCTGGTCGTCACTGGCCCCCGCTCACCGAACGCTGGAGAGCTGATTCCGATGACCTTCGACACCGCAGCTTCCGGTTCGGGCATCCCTGCGGCCACCATCTCCGGCGAGGTTGCGGATGTCCTCTTCCAGAGCGCAGGCAAGGGCTCCCTGGAGGAAGCGCAGAAGGACCTCGACAGCGGTAACCCCCACGCGGTGGGGTTCTCTCTCGGCGTCTCCGTGAAGCTCGATGTCAAACTTCGCCGGGAGCGCCGCAAGGGCTACAACGTCGTCGCTCTCCTCGGTGACACCGAGAGAGAAGACAAGGACTTCGTGATGCTCGGCGCGCACTACGACCACATCGGCACGGGCCGCAGCGGGAACTCACGAGCCACGGACCTCGAAGCGACCGACATTCACTACGGCGCGGACGACAATGCGTCCGGGGTCGCCGCGGTGCTCGACGTCGGCCGCCAGTTGGCCGAGCGCGATCTCGGTCGCGCCGTCGTGCTCGCCTTCTGGTCGGGCGAGGAGCTGGGTCTCATCGGCTCGACCGCCTTTGCGAACGGTGAGGTGCTCGAGGCCGACGAGTTGGCCGCGTATCTCAACTTCGACATGGTCGGTCGCATGCGCGACAACAAGCTCATGCTGCAGGCGATCGGCAGCAGCCCGGACTGGCCGAAGATGGTCGAACAACTCAACGTACGTGCGGGCTTCGATCTGATGATCCAGCAGGACCCCTACCTGCCCACGGACTCGAGCAGCTTCAACTCGATGGAAGTTCCGACGATGAACTTCTTCACCGGCAGCCACGACGATTACCACACGCCGGCCGACGTCGCGGAGCTGATCAACTTCGAGGACCTCGAGCGCGTCGCCGAGTTCGGTGCCCGCCTCACCGCACGGATCGCCGACGCCGAGGCAGCACCGGAGTTCGAGCTCGTCGAGCGACAGCGACAGGACGCCGGCAGCCGGGACACGGTCCGTGCCTACACCGGCACCATCCCGGACTACGGCACGGAGATCGAGGGCCTGCTGCTCGGCGGCGTCATGGCCGGCGGTCCGGCGGAGGAAGCAGGGCTCCAGAAAGGCGACGTCATCGTGCAATTCGGCGAGCAGAAGATCGCCAACATCTACGACTACACCTACGCCCTCGACGCCGTGAAGGTCGATGTTCCCGTTCAGGTGATCTTCCTGCGCGACGGAGAGCGAATCGAGGTGACTCTCACGCCGCGGGCCCGGAAGTAGCTGGCCGGCCCGGGTTCACACCGCGGCGCTCGCCCTGGCCCAGCGTGCTGGTAGAGTCAGGGCTTGAGGGCCGCCTCGGTGTGGGGTGCCCGTCTTCGCGGTACCGGTGCGCCGGTCCGCATCCGCTGGGGAACGAGATCCAGAGATGAGCGATCTCCAAAAGGCCGGCCGATACGAGATCATCGGCCGGATCGGAGAGGGCGGCTTCGGCGTCGTCTACAAGGGCCGCGACCCGTTCATGAAGCGGCTGGTCGCGATCAAGACGTGTACCTCCGAGAACGACGAGACGCAGAAGCGCTTTCTTCGCGAGGCGGAGATTGCCGGCAACATCGAGCACCCGAACGTCACGGTGCTCTACGACTTCGGCTACGAAGACAACGTCCCCTACCTGGTGCAGGAGTTCCTCACCGGTAAGGATCTCGATCATCGCCTGCACGACGGCGAGCCGCTGACGCTGACGCAGAAGCTCGACATCCTGCTGCAGATGTCCCAAGGGCTGGGCTTTGCTCACGAGCAGGGCGTCACTCACCGCGACATCAAGCCCGGAAACGTCCGCATCACCGACGAAGATCGTGTGAAGATCATGGACTTCGGCATCGCGAAGATCGCGAGCGCCGAGTCGCAGCTCACCCAGACCGGCACGACGCTCGGCACTCCCGCATACCTGTCGCCGGAGCAGCTGCGCGGCGACCCGGTCGACCAGCGTTCCGACATCTACTCCTACGGCGTGCTCGCCTTCGAGCTCCTGACCTACCGCAGGATGTTCGAAGCGGAGACGATTTCGGCCCTCTTCTTTCAGATCCTCCATCAGGACTCGCCCCAGGTTGCGAGCGTCTGGAAAGACTGCCCGAAGAGCATCGATGACATCATCGGCCGCTGCGTTGCCAAGGAGCCCGGCGACCGCTACCCGAGCTTTCGCGAGGTCATTCTCGATCTGCAGCCACTGATCGAGCACTACGAGGCAAACCCGTCGGAGCTGCCGCCGGAACAACCCGTGCCCGCGGCGAAGCCGGAGGATCAGGCGAGCATCGCCGAGGGCGAACGCCAGGTCGCCGTGACGCGAGCGCGCGACCAGATCGAAGAGCTGCTCGTCTCGGGCGACCTCAAACAGGCCGCCCGCGCCCTGGTGACCGCTCGTCGGCAGCACGGCGATCCGCTGCCGCTGCGGACTCTGCACGAGCGTCTCATCCAGATGCAGACGCAGAGTGGCCATCTGCAGGCGACGGTCGAAGACACGCCCGCCACACAGACCGCCGCTCAGCGCATCGACGAGTTCCTCTTCGCTGGCGATCTCGACCAGGCTCGCGCCGAGCTGATGGAAGCCCGCCAGGAGATCGGCGACACCCCCGGACTGCTCGCTGCAGAAGAGCGAGTCGACGCGGTCGTCGTCGCGGAGGAAGCCGCCGGCAACGTCGCCCAGGCCCGCGAGCAGCTCGAAGCCGGCGCTCTCTCGGAGGCCGAGAGCCTGCTCGATCAGGCCCGCACCCTGGCCCCTGACGCAGAAGGCCTGGAGACGGCGCTCCGCGATCTCGAATCGCGCAAGGTCAAGGCGCGCGCCGGTGTGCTCGCCGGAGAAGCACGCCAGCTGCTGCGCGACGGGAACCTCTCAGCGGCCCTCGAGAAGGTCGACCTCGCCACCGCCGAGGCGGGAACCGACAACGACCTCGAGCAGCTGCGCTCGGAGATCGAGGCGGCGCTCGCCGAGCGCGACTCCGAAGACACCGTGGTGCCCACGTCGCCCGAGCTCGACCCTCACGAAGACGCCACGGTCATGGCAGCCTCGCCGCTCGCCGACGCACCCGATCTGCGCAATGCTCTACCCGACGCGGGCGAAGCGCCAACGCAGATGGTGCCGAGTGCGGAGCTCGCCGCGACCGAGGAGGCGACGCAGTTCGTTCCGCACGTCGAGCCCACCCAGGAGATTCCTCAGGTCGAGGCTACGCAACCCGCTGTGCCACAGGTCGACGTGACGCAGCCGGCCGTCCCGCAGGTCGAGCCGACGCAGCCAGCGGTCCCAGCGCAGGCGCCCGCTGCCGATCCGCCGAAGCCGTCGTTCAAGCCGCCGCCGAAGCAGGAGACCAGCTCCGGACTCGATCCTAGAGTCCTGCTCGGCGCCGCCGCCGGCGTCATTGCACTCATTCTCCTCGTCGGAATCGTCTGGCTCGCCACCCGCGGCGGCGGCGACGTCGGGCCGCAGACCGTCACGCTCAACGTCGTACCCTGGGGCGAGATCACCTCACTACAGGACGCCGAGGGGACTCCGATCGACCTCGGAGATCTCCGCTACACGCCGCTGCGACTCGAGCTCGCGCCGGGTGAATACTCGGCTACCTTTCAGAACGGCTCGGCCGAACCTCTCGAGGTCCGCTTCGAGGTGGGAAGCAGCGAGGTCGACGAGAGTTTCGAGTTTGCCCCCGTCGACATCGACGCCTACTTCCAGGAGGCGGGGCTGTGAGCCGGAACCGCACGCCAAAGCTCCGCACGACGTTCGGCCTTCGAACGCTCGGTGCGACTGCGGCTCTCGTAGCACTCTCGAGCACGCCGACCTACGCGGACTGGCAGGCGGCCTTCAAGCGCGGCATCCAGGCGTCCGAGCAGGAGCGCTGGGGAGAAGTCGTCGAAGCGATGCGCGAGGCCATCGCCGAGCGCCCGGCCGCGCGCAAGCGCAGAATTCCGATCTACTCCTCGAAGACGGTCATCTACATTCCCAATGCCATGCTGGCGATCGGCCTGGCAAAGAGCGGTCAGTGCCAGGCGGCCTGGGAGTACTTCACCATCGCGGAGACGCAGGGCATCGTGCAAAGCGACCGCGAGCGCTTCACGATCATGCAGCAGGAAAAGACCACCTGCCGTGACCAGCTGATCAAGACGGCGCTCGACGAGGTGCAGCCCCTCGTCACCCAGGGAACGCAGATTCGTGCCGACATCGACGAGATGCGCCGCGCACCCAATGCGCGCGCCATCTGGGACAGCCAACCGGCTCTCGGGAACGGCTTCGACGAAGGCAAGGAAGCGCTGGACCGCGCGACCGTGCGCATGGAAGAGGGCGTCAGCAACGGCGACTTCGAGATCGTGCGCTCCGGCGTCGGCCTGGCCCGCACCGCCGTGACCGAACTGACGGCCGTCAAGCGCGACTTCAACGTCGCGATCAAACGGGGCGACAGCAGCCTGATTCTCGCGGCCCGCCCATCGATCGAGTCGGCCGAGGCGAAGGCGCGGGAGGTCGAGGCGAAGAAGGCCGCGGCAGGACGAGCCTGGACGAGTCAGTTGACGCAGCAAGAGAACGACGCAAAAGCGAAGCTGGCCAGCGCCAAGACCGATCTCGAGACCGGCCGCAGCCGCAGTGACCAGGCGAAACTCAGCTCGGCCAAGACCAAAGCCGACGAAGCGATCGCGGCCTTCGATCGCATTCTGTCGACCCGCGTCGCGGCGGTGGAGCCCGAACGCCCACGTCCAGCAGCGCAGGAGAATCGGCCCTCGGAACAGCAGAAGCGAGCCGCCGACTCTGCAGTGACCGAAGCTCGGCAGGCGCAGCAGGCCCTGCAGACGAACCTGGGCAACGGCAGCGACGCTCAGCAAGCGCGTGCCGAGGAGTTCGGGCGACAGCTCGAACAGCTGAGCCGCTCCATCTCGAGCGCCAAGAACGGCACTGACGCGGCCGGCCTCGTGCGGCTGACGAACGAGATGACGCAGCTCAGCGCGAGCATGGGCCGGCTCGAAGACGACGTGCTGTCCAACGCACGCACCGCCAGGGAAACCGAGGCGCCGACGCCGGCGACGCCCACGAATCAAAGCGCCGCACCCCAGAGTGGTGGAGGTGCCGTTCCGGAGACACTTCGCTCGGCTGCCGCGGCCTACTTCACGGGCGACTACCGCGAGGCCCTCAGCCAAATCGGCGGCAGCGCCTTCGACGGCAAGGCACGAGGTCAGGCGCTGCTCTTCCGCGCCGCGGCCCACTTCGCTCTCTACCAGCTCAGCGGCGGCAACGATGCCGACAGTCGCGACGCGGCGCGCGCGGCGGCGGCCGAGATGAAGGGCCTCGACGGAGCGCCGACGCCGACCGACAAGTACTTCTCGCCCGCCTTCCTCGAGTTCCTCGAGAGCGCCAACTAGAGCTGCCCCGGGCGAGCAACCCCGGACACCCTCGGCCAGGTCGGCACCCACTCCGGGACACTGGAGCGATCTCAGACCCGCGGCTCTCGAACCTTGGTGAGACCAGCTCGCCTAGCTCGCCCCGCGACTCTCCCAGTACAAGAACGCCGGGAAGCTGAAGGCGAGACTTCCAGCGAAGCTCAGCACGAAGTAGATCGCCACCTTGGTCCACGATCGCGTTCGACGGAAGACGTACGTGAGGAACAGACCCAGGAGCATCATCGCCTCGGTCATGAAGGCCAGGGCGACAGGGTTGTTCATTGCCTCCGTGCTCACCGACGGTATCGTCAGCACGGCGTAGAGATACAGCGCGTTGGGGCCGGCCAGCGCAAGGGCGGCGAAGACGAGCAGCAGCGTGCGATGACGGTTCGAGACTTCCATGGGCGTTCCTCCAAAATGGTCAACTTGGACTGACTAAATTTAGTCAATCAAAGTTGACGACAAACGTCAACCCAGGTTGCCTATAATCTGGCCATGGATCTCTTGGAGTCTGTGAAGCGAGGCTCGCTCTCGCATCAACTCGTCAAGGCGGGACGATTGGTCAACGTCCTCGGACTCGAGAACCTGCGGCGCGCCTTCGAGACGCGGCAGATCTCCCAGACCCACCTCGATCTCTATGCGTACATCGACGTTGAAGGCACTCCGGTCACCGAGATCGCCCGGCGCAAGGGAGTCTCGAAGCAGGCAGTGAGCAAACTGGTTCGAGAAATGGTGAAGATCGGGTGCTTGGAGATCGTGTCCGATCCGAACGATGCCCGCGTGAAGAAGGTCTTCTTCAAGACGAGCGGACGCTTCTCCATCACCCACGGTCTCGAGTCTCTCCAGAGCATCGACGAAGACCTGAAGGGCCAGATGGGTGAGGCGGCCTACGAACGACTCCTCGACTCCGTCTCTTCGCTCCTGCCGGTTCTGGACGCCTTGTCGCAGCCCGCCCAGTCCCCCGAGGAAGAGCCGACGCGCTGAGTCGTCCCGCGCATCAGGCACACCGATCCCAGCTTGCGGCTTCTCGGCCCGAAAAGGAAAAAGGGCAGCGGCTGAGCCGCTGCCCTTCGAACTTCAAGTCTCGCTGTGGATCAGAAACGAACGACGGCAGAGATCGCGGCAATGTCGACGCGCTCCGAGAAGTCGCCCGCGAGATCGAGCGAGAAATTCTCGCCCAGCGTGAAGCCGATACCCACCGCGTAGTGGATCTCGTCATCCGCCGTCTCGGCCGCAGCCCACAGCTGCTGCTGACTCAGTTCGACGAGGCCGTCCTGATTGTCCTGGGTGAACTCGAAATCGCCGGACGCGTCCCGGGTTCCCAAGGGCCCGGTCACCGGCGGAGCGAAGCCGTTCGGGTTGCGGCGAATCTGATGAACGGGATCCTCCCAGACGCCTGCTCGGAGGGTGATCGGGTTCGCCATGTTCAGGAATCGATACTCGAATCCAAGGTGAACCTCGGTGGCGTCCTCGACGACGAAGAGATCCGGACGGTTTCCGTCGAGCAGCGTCGTGAAGTTGTCGACGAGTGCCGAGTACTCGACCTCGTTGACATCGAGACTGATCGTGAAAGCGACCGTCGGCCGAACAGCGATGCCGATGCCATAGACCGTCGGCACGTTGAAGGTCGGCGTAGCCAGGTTGTCATTGACGGCGTAGTTGTATTCGAATTCGCCGCCTTCACGGTAGGCGCCACCCAGAGAGAACTTCGAGTTGGGCGACCAAAGGAAACCAAGGTTGATACCGATGTCGTCGTCATCGCCGGTCTGCGTCTGCGCGGTCGCGACGTTGTCGAGCGAGTAGTTCGGCGCCGCATCGATCGACGTCGGAGGGAAGCTGAACCGATTCGTGCGGCCGTTGACGTCGAACTCGTAGAAGCTGACTCCAAGCCCGAGGGAGAAGGTCTCACTGAACTTGTAGGCGAACGAAACACCGATGTTCTCGATGTCGACCTCAACCGAAGCCTGCACCGGGAAGAGACGCGACGTCGGCACGTCGGCGATCAGACGCTGCGTCGGCGTCACCAGCGTGCCGGCAGGCACGTTGAGGAAAGCGCCTCCCGTCTGAAACTCCGTCTCGAAGTTGACGAGCTCGTGCCTGTAAAGGGCGATGCGAAAATCACCGATGGGCTGCACGTACGAGACGAAGGACAGCCCCGTGCTCTCGTCGTCGGTCTCACCGAACTGGAGGTTGTCGATCGTGTTGACACCGGTGCCGGTGGCGGTTCCCGTCGGCAGCACGGAACGTCCGTCAGGTGCGATCGTTCCAACGCCGTTGTCGACGTAGGGAATCGATGAGTTGGTCTGACGAACCTCGGCGAAGACCTCGCGCTCACGGAGAATCACGAGTCCAGCAGGGTTGGTGAACGCGGCTGTCGCATCGTCGGCAACGGCGAGGAAGGCACCGCCCAGGCCGAGGCTACGAGCACCCGGCGGATTGAAGTTGAACTGGATCGCACTGCTCGCATCGTCATCGAGCTGAGCAAACGTCGGCGCTGCGAGCGCCACCGTCAGCAGGAGGGTCGCGACGAATGCCACGCGACCGGTCCGAAGGTTGTACATCTCTGTCCTCCTTGTCGAGCTTTCACGCGCGGCCCTCGGCCGCACCCACAGCTCATCGTTTTTGCGCCCGCGAGGCCCCCGCACCGCAGGTCGTTTGGTATCGAATTAGAGGTCCAGCTTTCGCCGAACTGAAACGATCTTATCGTTCTTGCTCTATCTGGGAAGATCCGCTCGTCCCGCTCCTCTTGTGCTGCGGCAAACGTAGCGCCGTAGAATGCGCGCGAACCCAGCGATCCAGAGGCCTCGGATCGGCCGTGGCACTCCAGCGCAACCGGATTCTCGAACTTGAGCCCACGAGACAGAACTCCTCGCGGTCGGACGTGGGCGATCGGCGATGTGCACGGCTGCTTCGCCACGCTCGAGCGCCTCCTGGAGAAGATCCCCTTCAAGGAAAAACGGGATCGCCTCTGGCTGGTCGGCGACCTCGTGAACCGCGGCCGCCACTCTTTGGAGGTCCTTCGATGGGCCCGACGTCGGCATAAGGAACTCGGTTCTCGCTTCCAAGTGGTCTTGGGCAACCACGATCTGCATCTTCTCGCGCTGCATCACGGCTACAGCAAACCGCGACGAGGCGACACTCTCGAGAACCTACTCGATGCCAAGGACGGCGACCGGCTCGTTCGCTGGTTGTCGAAGCGCCCCCTGCTGCACCGCGAGGATGACTGGATCCTCGTCCACGCGGGGCTTCTGCCGCAGTGGACCGGCAAGCGTGCCGAGCGTGAGGCGCAGAGCCTCAGCGAGATGCTCCGCGGCCCGAACCGGCGGTACCTCCTGTCGAGGAGGCCGCGGGGCCGGCTGCCGAAGGGGTTTCGCAAGCTGCGGCGCCACCTCGCCGTACTGACCCGCGTCCGCATGTGTCACCCGAACGGTAGTCTGGCCCGATTCAACGGCACACCCGAGAGCGCGCCTCGCTCGCTGACGCCCTGGCACGCGACCGAGGGCGCCCGCTGGAGCAAGAGAACCGTCGTCTGTGGGCACTGGGCGGCGCAAGGGCTGCGCCTCGACGAGCACATGCTCGCGCTCGACAGCGCCTGCGTCTGGGGTGGCAAGCTCTCCGCCGTGCGGCTCGAGGACCGCAAGCTGGTCCAGGTGCGCTGCCGCAAGACCGACCTTCCGCGTTGAGAGGGTCCGGGCAGACCCGAACTTCGTTGAAACGAAATGGCGGGGCAAAGCGTTGTGTCTAGTGAGAGCAGCACACAAGGCAGGCTCTCGGAGCCAAGTCCCATGCAGATCCCAAAGACGCACGACGACCGACACCGGCAGGAGCGCAACGCGCTGCAGCTCGCCCGCCTCCTTCTCCTGGCTGTCTACCAGGAGACGACGCCCCGGGCATCGAACCTTCGCCACACGGCGGTCGAGCTCGTCGACTCGTGTCGCCGCGGTCGCAGGACGAACCGCGTGCCGCGTGCCGAAGAGGGCCTCGACCGACTGCGCCAGGAACTCGATCTCGCCCAGCAATCCGGCCGTATCGATGACGCGGCCGCTTCGCGGCTCTCGCGTCTCGTTGCACAGGCCCGCTGCCGGCCACGGATGCCAGGCGACCGCCTGCCCGTCGATCGGCCTTAGGGCGCCGCCCCGCGCGACGACCGAGGACGCCTTCGGAACGATCGGGACCGTCAGGCCTGGCCTACCGCAACTCTTCGGCAGGCTTCGCGATCGACCTTGCCCTGGGCATTCGTCGGCAGGGCGTCGACGGCGCGCAAGAGCCGGGGCCTCTGAAAGGAGGCCAGATCTTCCTCGAGCGAGCGCTCGAGATCATCGACGCTCGCACCCTCGACCAGGACGACAAGAGCGGCCACCTTCTGACCCCACTCGTCGTCGGGAAGACCAAAGACGCAGGCATCGGCAACGCTCGAGCGCTCCCTGAGCGCCTCTTCGACCACGAACGGGTGCACGTTTTCTCCACCGGTGATGATGACGTCGTCGGCGCGCCCGAGGATCTGCAGCCGTCCAACGCCGTCGACGGAGCCTAGATCGCTCGTCGTCCACCATCCGTCAGCCTCCGGACCGCCATAGAGGGCTCCGTCGGGCCCCAGGTAGCCGGAGAAGAGGGTCGCGCCACGGACACGCAGCGGACCGTCTGCGACGCAGATCTCGGTTCCTCTGAGGGGAGTGCCGACATCGAAGCAGCGGTCGGGGTCGACCAACCGCGCCACCGACTGGGTCGCGACCTGGGAGCAGCTCTCGGTCAGTCCGTAGGTCAGGAGCACGGGCAGCTTCCGGCGGACGGCTCGCCTCACCAGAGCGACGGGGGCCGCCGCCCCACCGACCAGGATCGCGCGCAGACCGCCAAGGCCCCACTCGGGCAGATCGAGCAGGCGGTGCAGCATCGTGGGGACGACCGAGAGCAGCGTCACGGCTTCGCGCTCACAGAGTTCGACCATGCTTGCGGGGTCGAAGCTGGCCGAAGGATCGACGACAACGCCGGTCCCCGCCGCCGCGCAGCGGGTGACGATCGACAGTCCACCGACGTGAGCAAGCGGCATGCTGAGCAGCCAACGATCGCCGTCCACCCAGCCCAGATTGGCCTCAGAAGCCCGCGCCGACGCAGCCAGAGCTCGTCGGCTCAACACCGCGGCCTTCGGTGAGCCGGTCGATCCGGAGGTGAAGACCGTGACCGCCGGTCGATCGTCGTCGACCGTGGGGGGCAGGCGGTGTGGAGTTGAGCTCTCCAGCGCGGGCAAGTCGTCGCAACCGATCACCGGCGGACGACCGAGCTCCTCGAGACGCTGCTTTCGCTGCTCTCCGGTCCACCGCGGATGCAGCAGCGCGAACGGCACGTCCGCTCGCAGGAGAGCCGTCGCCAGCAGAGCGCTGTCGGCGCTGCGCTGCGCGTCGAGGGCGACCGCGACGGTGACATCCCTCCGAGGCCACTCCCTCTTCAGACGACCGGCCAGCCCGAGGACTCGCGGGCACCACTCGGACCACGTCCAGGTCTGCCCAGCTCCATCACTCAGCGCCAGCGAGCTCGATGTCTGCCAACGCTCGACGTCGAAAGCGCCGCTCACGAGAGCCACAGGCCGAGGGAGAGAAGGATGCAGTAAATCAGGAGGAGACGCGCGGTGCCTCCCAAAGCCGGATTGAGCTCTCGCCCAACACCGCTCTTCATGAGGCCGAGCTGAGGAACCGCCAGAGGGGCACAGAGCATCGCGAGGAGGGGAGCCAGGCGTCCCTCCACCGACAGCAGTGCAGGTGGCACCAGGAACGCGCCGGCGACGAGAAGGAAGTATTCGACGCGAGCGAAACCCTCGCCGAAGCGAACCGCAAGGGTCTTCTTGCCCGCGACCTCGTCCGTCGGGCGGTCGCGGAGGTTGTTGACCACGAGAATCGCCGTCGAAAGGGCACCGACACCCAGGGAGGCGATCCAGGCGGAGCGCGGCACTGCGAGCATCTGCACATAGGCGGTCATCGTGACGGCGATGACCCCGAAGAAGGCGAAGACGAAGACGTCGCCGAGGCCGAGATAGCCGAGCGGACGCGGCCCGCCCGTATAGCCGATTCCGGCGGCGATCGAAGCCAGTCCGACGACGATCACGGGCCAACCCGCGATGACCGCCAGGTAGACGCCACAGAGCGTGGCCGCGCCGAAGGCCAGGGCCGTTCCGAGAGCCAACTGCCGGACCGTCAGCAGGCCGGCCTGCGCGGCCCGCACGGGCCCGAGACGCTCACTGGTATCGGCGCCCTTGCGAAAGTCGAAGAGGTCGTTCGCGAAGTTCGTTCCGATCTGAATGAAGATCGCTCCGCACAGCGCCGCAGCAGCGGGACCGCTCGAGAAACCACCCGCGGAGCTGGCGCACGCGACTCCGACCAGAACGGGGGCGACTGCCGCCCAGAGCGTCGCCGGTCGGCAGGCGAGCCACCAGACGGCGAGCGAGCCGGGCTTCAGTCCGGTCGCTGCCTCACCGCTCACCGCACGTCCCCAGTGAGGATTCCGGCGACCGCCTCCGGCGCTTCGAGAACGACGTTGTGACCGACCCCGTCGACGACGTGCAGGAAAGCCTGCGGCAGGTGCTCCGCCATGGCGCGCGCCAGCTGACCGAACTTGGCGTCTTCGCCGCCGACGACGAGGTCGACACGGAAGTCCAACGCCTCGAGCTGCTCCCAGAACGACGGCATGGCTGCCAGGCTCATCTGCCGCATCGCGCGGCTCAGACCTCGGGCCGTGAGGCGGGTCCGTAGCGCGTCCTGCGTCGCCAGCCGCCCCGCTTCGAATCGTCGCTGCGAAGCGAAGAGTGGTTGTTCGAGCCAGCGCTTGTAGAACTCGTCCGTGCCTTCCTCCTCCAGCGTACGAGCCCAACGCTCGTCCGCCTGACCACGCTCTTCCCGTGCCTCTGTCGACCGGAGGCCCGGGTTCGCGCCGATGAGGACGAGGCGCTCGACGAGCTCCGGGTGCGAGCTCGCAAGCCCGAGAGCGAGGCGTCCGCCCAGGGAGTATCCGCACACGGAAACGGGCGCCTCGCAAAGGCCGGCCAAGCGCTGCACCTCGGCGTCGAAGCTGTTCCCGAGTGCCGGCGGTTCTCCGTCGAGCTCGTGGCCCGCCAGGCGCGGAGCGAGCGCTGCACCGAGCCCTGCAAGGCGTCGTACCTCGTCCCAAGTTTCCGAGCCACCGGCAAAGCCGTGCAGCATCAGCCAGCGATTCAACTCAGGCCCTCGAGCGCGGCAATCTCCCCCACCAGTCGGGCCTGCTGCGCCGCCGCCCCTTGGGGCGGCACTCGGAGCTCCACCAGGCTGACGCCCGGCTTGCCCAGCGCGAGCTCGAAGGCCTCGCCGGCCGCTTCTCCGGCCTCGACCACGACGTAGTCGAGACCGGCATGGGCCGCCGCGGAACGAAACGAAACCTGGTGCGGGGTCGTCCAGAAGGCCAGCTCCTCTTCGGAGGTGACCTTGGCGATCGGTAGCTGTTCGAAGATCCTGCCGCCCTGATTGTTGAGGACCGCGACGACCACAGGACGATCGTCGATACCGCTGAGCAAGGACAGGCTGCCCAGATCGTGCAGCAGTGCGACGTCGCCCAGCAGGAGCGCGGTCGGAAGCGGCGGAGCGCCGGCGACGAAGCCGGCGAGCCCAGCGATCAGACCGTCGATGCCACTGACGCCGCGCTGAGAGAGGACCCGCATGCCGGCCGGCAAAAGGCCCGCCTGATGATCGACGAGTCGCACGGGAAGGCTGTTCGAGAGAGACAGAACGGAGGCGTCGTAGGCCCCCAGAGCGTCGACCAACCTTCGTGCCAGGGCGGCTTCCGAACCAGGCTCGGCGCGGTGCTCGGTCTCCGTCAACCGACGAACTCTCTCGTCGGCGCTCGCCCACGCCTCCCGCCACTCGCTGCGCACCTCGCCGTCCTCCGTCGCCGCTTCGGCCTCGAGCTCGGCCATCGTCAGCACGACGTCACCAACGACGACCTCGCTCGCCGTGTGCGCGACGTCGCTGGGAACGGACGACGTGAGCACGACGTGCCGTGCCCCCGCCTCGCACCAACTCGCGAGGCGCTCCGGCCAGCGCCGCGCGATCGGAGCGCGTCCCAGCTGTACGACGAGGTCGGGAGCCAGCTCGGAGTCGGCCCGAGGCGATTCGAGGATCAGCGGGAAGTGAGAGAGGCTCGCGCCCAGGTCGAGCGTCCTGGCACCGCTCGCGGCTTCGGCCGCCAGCACCGCGTTCACTGTCTGGACGAGTGAGGCGACGGCTCCGGCGGCGCGCACCGAGAGGCCGGAGCCTGCCGTGACGAGAGGCCTCTCGGCTCTCCGCAGCAGACGGGCGAGCTCCCGAACCTGCTCCGGATCCGGAGCGGCGGTTGGCGTACCGTAGCGGACGCGACCCCGAGCGCGGCGCGTCTGCGTCGTCACCTCCTGAGGTTCGAGCGGCTTCTTGGCGCGTGCGTTGAGATGCACGGGCCCCGGCAAGGGCCAACGACTGCGATGAACGGCCAGTGCGACTCGACGGCTCATCGCCTCGACCGCCGACGCGCCCTCGACCGGCTCGCCGAGCTCGAAGAACCCGCGCACGTGCTCGCCGAAGAGATTCATCTGCTGAATCGTCTGAGGCGCGTCGCAGTCCATCAACTCGAGCGGCCGATCCGCGGACAGCACCAGAAGGGGCAGCTCAGACTGCGCAGCCTCGAGGACGGCCGGCAGGTAGTGCGCAGGAGCGGTCCCGGAGGTGCAGAGCAAGAGGACCGGGCGACGCGTAGCCCGCACCAGACCGAGTGCAAAGAAGCCCGCCGCGCGCTCGTCGATCACACTGTCGCACTGAAGACCCGCGGCAAGGGCGGATGCAACGAAGGGGGTCGATCGCGAGCCTGGGCTCACCACGGCGTGCCGCACACCGGCGGCCACGATCTCTTCGGCCAGCGCCTCGGACCACGAGGTCAGGAGATCACGAGGGGCAGTCAAGGTTCCTCAGAGCGGGCCGTCAATCGACCGCCGGCTCGCTCCGGGCCAACAGCGAACGAAGCGGCGTCAGCTTGAGCTCGGTCTCGTCGTGCTCGGAGACCGGCTCCGAGTCGGCGACGATGCCGGCGCCCGAGTAGAGGCGGACTTCGCCCTCACTGACGAGCCCGGAACGAATCGCGACCGAGAAGTCGCCGTCTCCAGCATCGTCGAACCAGCCGACGGGTCCGCTGTACCAACCGCGGGGAGCCGGCTCACGCTCGGTGATCCACCGCTGGGCAAGCTCTGCCGGTACTCCGCCCACGGCGGGCGTCGGGTGGAGTGCGGCGACGAGAGAGAGGACATGGCGTGGGCTGGCGAGCTCGCCGACGATCGGCGAGTCGAGGTGCAGCACGTTGCGCAGCTCTTGGACCTGCGGTTCTTCGGGCCAGCTCAGCTCACGGCACCAAGGTCGCAAGCGCTCGACCAGATGGTCGACGACGAAGCGATGCTCAGAGCGGTCCTTTGCCGAATCGAAGAGGGTCGCGGCCTGAACGCCCTGACCGCTGGTTCCGGGGCGGATGCTGCCCGCCAACGCGTGAGTGCGAATGCGCGTGCCCTGACGAGCGATCAGGCGCTCCGGTGAGGCACCGAGGAAAGTGGCGTCGCCGCAGACGAAGCCGAAGAGAAGGCAGGCCGGCATGTCTTCACTGAGCCCAGCGAGCAGAGACGGCACGTCGACGCGACGAGGATGGGCCAGGACCTCGCGTGCGGCCACGATCTTCTCGGCGCGGCCGTCGGCGATCGCGTGGCGGATCTCCTCGATTCGGCGAGTCCACTCTTGCAGGTCTTCGGGCTCCGCTGTGAGGTCCGCGCTGGGTCCTCCCTCACCTTCCGGAAGACGCGAGAGCCTGGGATCCGTCGAAGCCAGAGCCTCCGCCCCGGCCAGGGCTCGAGCGATCGACGACGCGTCCCGCCCGCTCGCGCCCAGGTTGAGCTCGATCCAGCTTCGACCGTCGGCACGCGCGATCAGCAGGAGCCTTGGAAGCACGAAACGGCAGTCTCCGAAGGCGGCCCAGGCGTCCTTCGACGCCGTACCGGGCGCAAACGAGAGGCCGCCGAAGAGTCGCGGACGCCCCGCGTCGACGCCATCCGCATGGATCGTCTGAAGATGGCGAAAGAGATTCTCCGCCTTGGACTCCAAGCGCTCGTAGCGCTCCTCGCCCGATGCCTCGATGGCGTACGTCTCACCGAAGCCGACGCATTCGAGCTCGGCACTGCGCCAGACGACGGAGAGATCTTTCCGCGCTCGCAGCAGCTCGAGCGGGCGTCGATTCAGGGGCAGGCAGAGGCGCAACACGTCGGACTGCACGTCGCAGGCCCGCTCCAGGAGGGTGGGCGTGCGCAGCGTCGGGGCCGTCAGGGAGGCGTCCATGCTCAGACCTCCTCCTCGGACCGGCCGACGTACAGGTGGCAGGCGCCAAAGGCGAGCGAGCGCACTTCGACGTCGCGGAGACCGACGCTCTCCATCATCTCGACGAACTTTGCCGCGGGGGGAAATGCCTCGATCGACTCCTGCAGGTAGCGGTACTCGCGGGCTCCCGAGAGAAAGGCACCGATTCTCGGCACGACCTGATGAACGTACAGCCTGGCGAAGGCGGAGATCGGGCCGCCCCCCGGCTCGCTGAGCTCGAGCACGACGACCCGGCCGCCGGGCCGGGTGACTCGAGCCATCTCGCGCAGCCCCGCGAGGCGGTCGGGCACATTGCGGATGCCAAAGGCGATCGTCGAGCCGTCGAAGCTGTTCGTCTCGTGCCGCAGATCCTGGGCGTCCCCGATCTCGAAGCTCACACGACGGTCGCGATCTCCGAGTTTCTCTCCCGCGACCTCGAGCATGTTCGGTGAGGGATCGACGCCGACGACGGTCGTACGATCTTGGGCAGCGGCGATCTCGAAGGCGAGATCGCCCGTCCCGGTGGCCAGGTCGAGAATTCGCATGTCGGGCTTCAGCTCGAGCGCGCGCACTGCGGCGCGCCTCCAGCCGCGATCCATCCCCAACGAGAGAATGCGATTCAGGCGGTCGTAGCGGGCAGCGATGCGATCGAACATCGCTCCCGATCCGTCGGCGTTCGGACTGGCCGTCTGCAGCGTGTCGTCCACCCTAGTGACTCCGGTAGATCGTCGATCGGGCCAGCATGGTGAGTGCGGAGCGCGTCGGGCTCTGTGGCAGAGCTTCGAGCGCAACGACCGCCTGCTCGACGAGCTCTTCGGCGAGCTCGCGGCTGTAGTTCGCGGCGCCGGTCCGCTGCACCGCCGCGACGATTTCCTGAGGATCGCCGTGACCCTGGGCCGCGGCCTCGAGCGCAGCGCCCAGCGATGGCTCACGCTCGAGTGCAACGATCAGCGGAAAGGTCATCTTGCCTTCACCGAGGTCGGTGAACAGAGCTTTGCCCGTCTCGGCAGGGTCGCCAGCGACGTCGATGAGATCGTCGATCACCTGAAAGGCGATGCCGAGCTTGCGGCCGTACTCCTGAAGCGCGGCCGCCTCGGCAACGCCGAGCCCCCCGGCCAGGGCGCCGGCCAGCATCGCCCACTGGAAGAGCGTGGCGGACTTGCCCTCGGCGATCTCGAAGTAGAGGTCGCGGTTCGTGTGGATCCGGCCGCGGTTCTCGAGCTGCAGCGACTCTGCGTCGATCATCTGGGCGATCGTCTCGAGCAGCGAGCTCATGGCCCCCGGCACGCCTGCTGCTTCGACCCGCCGCAGCGCCTCGACGAGAAGCCAGTCTCCCGCGTAGATCGATGCGGCGTTGCCGAACTCGACGCGGGCCGCGGAACGGCCTCGGCGCTGATCGGCAACATCGATGACGTCGTCATGCAGAAGAGTGGCGTTGTGAACGAGCTCGACGGCGATCGCCAGGTCGAGCACGCTGCGAGAAGCGCCCGATCCGACCCGTGATGCGAGCACGACGCACAGCGGACGGAGTCGCTTGCCGCCGACACCGAGCAGATGAGTTCCCGCTTTCTCGACGAGGGACGTGGGATGAGGCTCGATCTCTTGAAGCTCGCGCTCCACGTTCACCAGATCGTCGGCGATCCAGCGCCCCAGGTCCTCGAGATTACGAGCCAGCTCGCCGAGTCCCCGCTCCTCGCAGAGGTCCCGCAGACGCCCCATGACTTCGGGCATCTCGATGGTCTTTGCTACATCACTCAGCATTCCAGGTCTCACTTATCGTCCGCAGCTCTCGGGCTTCGGGTCGGGCGACCCTGGCCTTCAGGCTTCGTGCGTCACACACCGTCGCGCTCCGCCGTTCTCTGGGAGTCCACCGCCGAGGTGGGTTCCACCACCGAGGGGGCGTTCGCGTTCTTACTCGCCGAAACGAGGAGCTTCAATCCGAGATTGGTCACGGTACCACCTTTCAAGAGGCGCTCGACGATGGTGTCCGCCATCGCAACGAGCTCCTCCATGGCCCGCAGTCGCTGAGCGAAGACCGCGGCGTCGTCCGTCGGGTCCTTCTCCAGCTCGGGGATCCAGTCGTGCAGGCTCTCGAGAATCGGGTCCCACTCGCGCTGCTTGCGGATCTGAATGACGTGGCGGATGACTTTCTCGAGGTCGGTCTCCGGGACGTACAGGATGCGCCTCGATCCGCCGGCACGCTCTTGGGACACGAGACCCCAGTCGCGCAGCTCTTTGCAAGCCATGCTGACGGCACCGCGGCTGAGATCGAGTCCTTCCATGATCTCCTCCGCGTCCGCCGGCTCGGCGCGGGAAAACAGCCAGCCAAAGACACGGGCCGTCGTCGGAGAAACTCCCCAGAAAGTGCCGAGGGATCCCCAGAGCTGTACGAACGATTCGCGAACCGCAACGGCGTCCATGTGGCTATCCTAGAGGCTCTCTTCTCTATTTTCAATAATTTTTGAAAGTTCTGCATGAGTCTCTCGATCGACCTCGGGCTGGACTACACTTGCGCTGCTTTGGACGCCAATCTGCCGGCGTTCGGAAACACTGCATGAAAGCTGATTTCCAATCTTTGCCGCTGTCCCGTCCGAGCTTTCGGCGGCGTATGGGGATGGTTTCCCGCCGCGGGCTGCAGCTCGCCTGCCTACTCGTCTATTCGAGCGTGGCCGCGTCGGAGATTCCGAACTTCGAGCAGATTCCGTTCTCGAAGCTCGACTTCAAGGCCAAGAAGCTGATGCTGACCGCGACGGCCAGTCTCGAGGTCTCTACGGTCCCTCAGGACGAGGCGCAGGCAGTCATGGTTCCCTTCGAGGGCGCCTTCGAGCCCGCCGAGGAAACGCTGCGCCTCGACGTGCGCTCTGGCTTCCTCGGTCGAGACTCTCTGAGTCAGGTCTGGCTCTTGAGCTCCGAAGCCCGAGCGCTTCAGCGCATTCAGCTCGAGACGGGCAAGAGACGACGCAAGAAGATCTACCGCTTCGCTCCGAACGAGGTCCTGGCGCGACGGATCACTCCGACGGACGATCAGCCGAAGGAACAGGAGCCTGAGCGCTGGAAGAACCGTTGGGATGAACGAGTCCCCGCGATGACCCAGAACGTCGTCATCGAGCCCTCGGCCCTCTTCCTCCTCGTCACTTCGACGCCCGACTCCTGGCTCGACGAGCCGAGAGTCGTCCACACGTTCTCGGACAACGAGCTCCATCGCGTCCGCATCACGCGGCAGGACACGGTCGAGCTGCGAACGCGGTTCGAGGACCGGCAGGGCGATCAGGGTCCGCGCACGGTCGAGGGCCGCCGCCTCGCCGTCCTCTACAAACTGGAGCCTCTTCCGCGGCCGGACGGCTCGGAAGGCAAGATGCAGCTGCTGGGGCTCGAAGGGGCGATCGAGCTCTTCGTCGACGCCGAAACGCGGCTGCCGCTACAGATCAGCGGACGGATACCTCCGGTCGGGCAGGTCCAGATCCGACTGCAAAGCGCCGTTCGCTAGACCGCTACGGAGCTCGGCGCAGGCTTCTCGGCCAACTCAGGGCCTGACCGGAGAGGCGGGCTCTTCCGGCTCGAGGGCGATGACCCCGTTGGTCCCGGCACCCGCCACGAGCGGCGTCAGGAAGGTCTCTTTCTGCCACCAGGCGACGAGGCAGGCACGGCAGATCGAGTCGCCGCGAAAGACGCCCGAGGCGTCGACCCGGGAGACGACACCGTCGCACATCCAGTGGAAAACCTCTTCTCCCTCTTGCCAGGGAGCCGTTTCGCCAATGGTCAAGTTCTCGGCCAGGCCGGCCTCGGCGGCGGAAAGGTTGGTGTCGCAGCGATCGGTGACGCGGGTCACCCGGACCGGACTGCGGGAGATCTCATTGCCGAAGGCATCGTGGAGAGCCGCGAAGTACTCGGCCGGCTCGTACTCGAGACCGTCCAACCACTCCTCGAGGCGGGCGTCGTCGAAGTCGGCCATCCAGTCGCGACGGGCTCTGCGTCCGATCGAGGCGCGCTCGTCGATCAGCGCCTGATCGAGCTCGAGGTTCGGGTTGCGGTTGTCGAGACGCTCTTTCTCGCGCCACCAGTTTGCCCAGCGCTCGCGAACTTCTTCTTCGAGCTCACGGACTTCTCTGCGCTCGAGGACCTCGTCCTCCGCCTTGGGAAGAACACCCCAGTAACGGCCATCTCCGCGCGGGCGCATCTCGACCCAGTAGAAGTCCTCGACCGCCTCGTGCAGGCGCCGGAAGTACAGACGCGCCGTGGTTTCAGGCACGTTATTCTGCACGTTCGCCTCGATCACGCCGTTCTCGAGGACGAGGAGGCACGGCACGTCCTGCACGGTAATCATTGGCGACTGCGCGGCCGCATCCGCACTCCAACCGAGCACGGACACCAGGGCAAGCAAGGGGAAACGAAGGAGAATCAAACGCATAGCGGGGGAATTGGGGAAACTTGGATCGGAGCGAAACGCCCGCCGGGCCGTCGCGTTCCGGAATGAACCGGTACCGCGAAGAGTGAGCAGATGCGCACCCTTCGATCTATTTTAAAGCAAGACGTGCGCCAGCGCTTCCCGACCAGCGGAGCGGCCCCGGAGGAGAGGCCTCTCGCCTCTCGCTGACACTGGTTGTCAGTCTTCGAGGTCGAACAGCGGCGTGGCGATGCCGTCGGCGTCGACCGTCCATGGCGCCCAGAGCAGACCGAGGGACTCGACGGCGATGTCGGTCTTGAGCGGAGGTAGTTCCAGGACGTCGATGTCGATCTCGATCGACTTGGACCGGAGGGCCTCGACTTCGCGCTCGAACTCGGCCTCCAACTCCTGCTTGTCCGCCGTGAGATCTTCGAGCCGCTCTTCGGCTCTCTCCACGTCGTCTTTCTCGCGGCGACTCCTGCCGACGTTCCGCAGAGCAGTGCTGGCCGAGCGTGCGTTCGTCACGCTGAGCTTCTTGCGGCCCAGCAAGGCGCCGAGCAGTGAACTGCCGAAGGAGACGGCGGTTTGTACGCGTCGATCTCTGAGCTGAGACTCCTCGCGATCGATGCGCTCTTCGGCCGTGCGGATACGCTTCTCGAGCTTCTCGAAGTCCTCGGCGTAGGACGCCTTCAGCTTGGCCACCGCGAGATCTCTCTTCTCTGCGTGGGCCTGCTGGGCACGAACTCGGAAGTCTCCTTCGGACTCGTGCTCCTCGGACATCAGCTTGAGCGCCTTGCACGAGTAGATGTTGCGACGTTCGTTGCGGTAGAGCTCCGCGACCAGAGCCTTGCGCGACGACGACCAGGCTCGCTTGTTGCCGACCACAGCGGGAGTCGTCCCGAAGCGTGCCTTGGCCGCGGCACGCTTGCGCACCTTGATCTTCCCGCGCTTCGAGTCGAGGTCGTCCCAGAGCAGTTTCTTGGCCTCGGAGTCGAGCGGCACGGTGGTCGTGACGTCGACCCACTCGTCGACGCCAGCGGAGACTCTCTTGAAGTGCAGTTGGCTACGGCCGTACAGCAGCGGCCGGTAGAGCACGCTTTCGCCGGCCGGCGGGTCGCTGGCGAGAGGCAGGAAGAACTCCTCCACCTCGTCGGGCAGGGTGGGCCGCTGCTGCGGAGGCTCGGGAGCCTCCGCAGCCGCCCTCGTTGGTGGCGGCGGCGCGGCTGCGGCGGGTGTCGGAGCATCGGCGGGCGCCGACGCCTCGCGCCGGGGGTCGACCAGCTCCTTGATCTGTTTTCGCTGCAGCGGGCCCGCGAGGTAGTTCAGCACCCACCGGGTGTGCATCAGAACCGGCGCGTCCTCGTGCACGTTGTTCATCAGGAACACGCGCTTGTCGAGTGACGACAGGAGGTCGTTGACCTGGCCGGCGTCAAGCTGTCCTCCGGCCTCCGTCGCGGCGCCGACGAGGCCTTCGACGAGGCGCTTCTTGTCGCGCTCGGTCTGCAGCCTCCCCACCCACCAGGTACCGCAGTTGGAGAGGCCCTTGTAGTCGAGGTCGACGGGGTTCTGCGTCGCCAGCACGACGCCCAGGCCGAAGGCGCGCGCCTGCTTGAGCAGCGTCAGCATGGGTCGTTTCGACGGCGGTGCTTTGGACGGCGGGAAGAACCCGAAGATCTCATCCATGTACAGAAGCGCCCGCAGGCTGCCGGTGCCCGACTGCGAGCGCATCCAGGAGACGATCTCGTTGAGCAGCAGAGTCACGACGAACATCCTCTCGGCGTCGTCGAGATGCGCGATCGAGAGGATCGAGATTCGCGGCTTGCCTTCGGCCGTATACAGCAGCCGGTGAACGTCGAGCGGCTCCCCCTCGAGCCAGGCGCTGAAGCCGGGCGAGGCAAGAACACCGTTGAGCCTCATCGCGAGCTTGGCTCTGTCTCCGGAGGGATAGAAGGTCTCGAGGTCGATCACGCCCAGCTTGTCGAAGGGCGGTTTCTGGATCTCGCCGATGAGTCCCGCGAGGTCGAGATCGCGCCCTTCACCCCAGGCCTGCTGCAGGATGTTCGCCAGCAGAATGCACTCGCGACTCTGCACCGGGTCGGCCTCGATGCCGAGCAGCGCAAGCAGGCCAGCCACCGCGGAGTCGATGCGCTCTTGGAGTGCGTCGCGGTCTTCCAGAATCTCGGGCCCCGGAGCCGAGAAGGAGCGCAACACCGAGATCGGCAAGCCCGCCGAGCTTCCCGGTGTGTAGAGACCGATATCGACGGCGTCGCGGTAGCGCCGGATCCGCTCAGGATCCTGGTGCCAGCTCTCGAGTCCCCCACGCCAGAGCTCGGCTGTCGACGAAGCGAGCTCCTCCAACGTGAGGCCCCGGCGCGTCGCCTCGCCCGGATCGACCCAGGGCTCGAAGTCCGAAGCCGCGAGATCGGGAAACGACAGCAGCAGGTTGCCCATGTCGCCTTTCGGGTCGATGACGATCGAGGGGATGCCGTCGATCGCAGCCTCTTCGAGGAGGCCCACGCTGAGACCGGTCTTGCCGCTGCCGGTCATGCCGACGATCACGCCATGCGTCGTGAGGTCCTTCGAGTCGTAGAGGATCAGCTCGTCAGCGACCTCGTTCTGGGAGTCGTCGTAGCGCTTGCCCAGGTAGAACGATCCCAGGCTTTCGTAGTCCGTCATTTCTTCGGCCCTCTGCGTGTTCGGTGGCCCCCTTTTTTCGGGACCAGACTCCCCCGCCCGAGCCGATCCTGTCAACCGCCGGTGCGAACCACCGGAGTGACGGCATCGAAGAGCACACGCGCCTCGGAGCGCTCCTCGATGAGCTCTTCGAAGTGCTTGCGCAGAACGTCCCAGCGCTTGATGAGAGCGTCCAGCTCATAAGCGCGCAGAATGCCGTCGAGCCGCGCCCGCACCGTCGACTCGTCTGCGTTCTTGAAGCGCTCCCACACCTTGCGGTCGCAGCGCTTGAGAGACTCCAGGTCCTCGAAGGAGTTCTCCTCCAGGAACGACCGCGTGTGGTCGATGAGCCAGACCTTCCAGGTCCGTTCGTCGATCAGCAGGTTGCCCTGATTCCGGTCGAAATTGAGGATGAGAGCGTCGAAGAAGGCCTTCATCTGGTTCTGCTGTGCCCACTGCAGGGGCAGGGGCGGCTGCAGGTCCTTCTCGCGACGCTCCTCCTCGTCGAAGACTCCGTGCAGCCAGAGTTGGAGCGAGCCGAGCTGCCCCTTGTAGCGACGCAGCACCGCCGGCGGCACGCGGTCGAGTCCGAGCAGGCGATCGACCTCGAAGGCGGCGACCTCGTAGCGGAAGCTGTCGCGGTACTTGCCGATCATGCGCCCGGACTTCAGCTGCAGGCGCTGCCCTTCCTTGTCGACATTGCGCCACACGGCGTACGCCTCGACACCGTCCTTCTCGAGAAGGACCTTGAGCGGACGGTTGATGCCCTTGGCGGTCTGCTCGGCCTCGACGAACTCGGCCTGCGAGAGGAAGTCCTTGATCTGGCCACTGCTGGAGAACGGCAGCGCGTCGCCGTCGGGGCCGAGCCACTGAGAGCCGGAAGGTGCCGGCACGCCTCTGGCGTTCACCTCGAGGGGAACGCGCTCACCGGGGTAGATTGCCGTGAACTCGCCGTTCAGGATCTCCAGCGCGGCCGGACGGCCACCGTACACCTCGCGCAGCATGCCGGTGTCGATGAGGATCGCCCGGCCTTCGAACCGCGTCTCGATGTTGCCGCTGCGGCGGGGAGTGTGGCCGGCGACGAAGTGCGCGGCGCCGCGCCGGCGCAACGACTGGGCAAGCCAGTCGAGACCGTCCGCGGGGTTCCAGCGAGCCAGTCCACGGAACCAGAGCGGACCGTTCTCGCGCACCAGGTACCAGTCGCGGTAGTCGGTGCAGGTCGTCAGCACGTCCAGGGTGTTTTGCAGCGGCTCTTTGGCCGACTCGGGCGCCCGAATCAGGCGCTGCCGCAGGGCCGCCACTTCGGCGAGGCCCTCGCGCGCCATGTCCAGCGGGTCACTGGTCTCCCAGATGACGCCCTGCTCGAGCAGAAGCTGCCGACAGCTGTCGTAGCGAGCGAGCTCGTCCCAGACCTTTTCGTTGATCTCCTCGTTCGACTCGAGTGCGAGCTCGGGCGGGATGCCTGCGTGCAGGAAGACGACATCGTCGATCTGCGCCACCACCGGCAGCGAGCGCAGCCATTTGCCGTACTCACCCTCCGGACCGAAGGCGTCGAAGAACTCGAGGTAGCCGACGGGCACCGCGGTCTTCCAGCTCTCGGCGTCGTCGTCGGGCACCGGTTGGGTTCCCTTCGTACGCTGCCTCGAGCGCTGCTTGCGCCACTTCTTGTAGCCCTTCCACGACTCGTCGCGGCGTAGCTCGGAGCCTTCGACGGCCAAGCGTTCGTAGAGCCGCGGATTGACGTCGCGGGTCAAGCCGAGGACGTTCATCGCCTCGTGGTTGCCGAGCAGGGAGATCACTTCGCCGCCGGCCGCTGCGGCCTCCGTCTCGAGTCGACGCAGAAGATCGATCGCTTCGAGCACGCCCGGACCGCGGTCGGTAACGTCCCCGGTCTGCACCAACCTGGTGTCGCCCCCGACCCAACGCAGCTCGTCGTCGATCAGGTCGGAAGCCTGGAGGATCTCGACGAAACCCTCGTAGTTGCCGTGGATGTCACCCACCGCGACCACGCGCTGAGCAGACGCCGCTGGCGCCAGGAGCAAACTGAGAAGGACCCACAGGACCGACACCGCGGGAAGGCGATAGAGCACACTCAGCGGTCGGCCGAAACGGGGGGAGTTGCTTTTCGTCACGGCGTTTCTCACATCATGGATGAACCGGGACGGTCGTCGAGAACTTCCCGGAAGAGCGCCTTGACGATCTCGACGTTGCTCGACAGGAGATCGAAGAAGTCACTCGCAGCGATGCCGAGGGCGACCGTGTCGCTGGCCGCTCGAGCATGATTCGCACGCAGCCGACCGCTCAGGATCTCCAGCACGCCGAAGGAGCCGCGCGGCCCAATGATCACGCTGTCTCCACCCTCTTCGTTCTCCAGAGCGACCTCGCCATCGACGACGCAGTACAACATGTTCGCCGGATCGTTGGCGCGGTAGATCCGCTCGTCTGCGGCGAATTGACACTGCTCGGAGATGCCCGCGATGCGCACCACCTCGGCGGCAGAGCAGAACTTGAACAGCTCGACGCTCTGAAGGAGCAGGACGACCTCGATGCGGCGCATCGTGCGTGACTGCGTCGCCTGTCCTTCCGTGGTCGTCATCGCCTACCGTGCCCTTCGACGGTCCGTTGCGCTCGCTCCGCGAAGCAGAAGCGCGACCGTTCGGGCTCGAACCCTTTCGCTAGTTGCCTTTTCGTGCCGCAAAAATAGCACGCCCGCCCGCAACCCGACCGCCGCCGCTTCCCCAGCGGTCAACAGCTCGTCTACGCGGCTAGAGAGCCTCGACCGCCCACTCGGCGGTTTCGCGCACCAACTCGTCCGCAGCGGACTGGGCGAGTGCTCGCACCCGCGCGTAGAGCGGGGTCACGGAGTCCTCGAGCACGGTCTGCACCGCGGCCGCAACGAGCCATTGGGCCGCTTCGTCGCGGATCTCGTGGCCGACGAGCAACTCGTCCAGCGTGTCGCTGGCCCCGCGCGGTCTCAAGCCGTACGCACGCTCGAGCGCTTGTAGCCGCTGCGGCAGCGGCTGATCGTCGATCAACTCCATGAGCCGCTGCCTGCGACCGCTCTCCAGAGTGTTGTCGAGGTACTCGAGCGCCTTCGCCCGCCCTTTGACATTGTCGGAGAGCAGACGCTCGAGGGCGACCCCGAGATCTTCCTGGCGGCCACCGATGCTCAGAAGCCGGAAACAGTTCCGTAGATGCCCCAAGCGCTGCTCGTCGAGAAAGCGCTGGAGCAACGAGGATCGTGAGCTCGGGAGCCACTCCCATCGAGCGCCCGCCAGACGGTAGTCGTCGGGTGACGAAAGACCGACGAGGCGCACGAGGGCCTTGCAATAGCGCCGACCCTCGTCGTCGAACGCGCGATCGACGGACTTACGGCTCACATAACCCTCTGGAGCCCGGGAAAGGGCTTCGACGATCTTGCTGCGCAGAAGCAAGTCCTGGGCGCCGGCAAACGCCTCGAACAGCGCGTCGAAGGCCGCCCGACTCCCGAACGCCGCGATCGTCTTCGGCAGGCCGCGACGCACCCAGATCTGCTCGTTGTCGTCGTTCATGAAGTGAACGAGGGCAGGAATCACGCCGTCACCCATGGCGACCAGCGCACCTCGCGCCGTGTGCTTCAGCCGCCGATCGCGAAGGAGAGAGATCAGGATCGGCACGAAGAGCGGGCTCGGCACACCGCCCTCGGCCCCGCGGCGCACCGCACCGATCGCGCTGCGCACGACTTCGGGCTCGCGGTCGTAGAGGAGCTGAACCAGGAGCAGATGGAGCGCTCCCTCGTCGATGCCGCCCAGGGCGTTCGCCGCCTCCACGCGCGACGCAGTGTTCTCGTCGGTCATCAGTTCTTCGAGGGCCGCCCGAGCCTCTTCCTTGAGCTCGTCGTCGCCGTGCAGCATCAGATTGTTGACGGCCGCCGAGCGCACGCGAGCATCGGGATCACGCAGGCGGCGACGCATGAACTGCGGACCCGCTCGCCCGGAGAGCGTCGCGAAGGCCCTCACGGCTTCGGCGCGCACCTCGGGCTCTTCGTCACCGAGGCGCATCTCGACGAGCGGTAGCGCATCTTCGACGCCGCCTTCCGCGAGAACCTCGAGTGTCCGCAGGCGAACCGACGAGTCGTGGTGATGCAGGAGTAGGGGCGACACCAGCTTGTGGCGGTCGTTCGCGGCGAGCAGATCGATGCTCTGCAACACGCGCCCGCCCTCGCTGCTGCCGAGCGACTCGACCAGGAGTTCGAGAGTCGTGACGTCGTTGAGGTCGATGCGCTCCGTCGTATCGCCCGGAGCCGATTCCGCCAGGAGCCCGTCACGCAGCGCGAGGACATACTGACGCTGCGCCCGATACGTGCAGGCGTAGAGAACGAAGCACAGCAGCACGCTGAGTGCGCTCATCTCGAGCGGCGTGAACCAACCGAAAGTGACCGTGAGCAGGAGCACGGCGGCGACACCCTTGGCGAAGCGATGCACCAGCACGTCGATGTATGCCTTCGCGCCGACGCGTTCTCTGGCGGGCACCGGAACGAAGAGAAGCTCGCGCGTCGCGTGGTCGAGGGAGTAGCGCAGCCCGTTGTCACCGATCTTCAGGGAGTAGACGGCGAAAATGGCGAGGACTGCAGGAAGCAGTGGCGAGAAGAGCACCAAGAGGCTCACCAGACCGACGAAGGTCGGCAGCACGCGCATTGCGAAGCCCACTCCGAGGCGGCGGTGGATCCGAGAGGTCAGCACGATCTGGAAGACGAAGGCCGAAAGCCCCATGACCGAAAAGAGATTGCCGAAGAGCGCCGTACGTTCGGCGAGGTTCTCGGTCATCGTCTCGACGACCCAGTTGAACTGCAGGTCGATCGTCTGAGCGACGACGACGGTGATCGTCATCATCAGTGCGATCAGCTGCAGGTGTGGCGACTCGCGAACGGCGGTCCAGCCGCTCGGAGTCTCCTTCGGGTCGCCGGGCGCCAGGGTGCTACCGGTCATCGAGCGCTGCTTGCCGGTGCTTCGCCTCTCGAGCAGCGGCACCAGGAGCACCGTCAGGAAGATGGGCACGGCAGCGGCGATCAGCGCGAAACGCGGCGATCCAGCGCCTGCGAATCTCGCGAGCTGCCCACCGGCGACACCGCCCAGCAGGCCGCCTGCCCCCACGAATCCGAAGAGCCGACGAGCTTGGCGCGGATCGAGCCGCGTGTTCGTGTAGGACCAGAACTGGCTCAGCAGCAGAACCGTCGCAATGGCGATCCAGACGTAGTACGCGATCGGCACCCAGGCGTCGCCTCGGCCGTAGAGCCAGCAGAAGGCGGCGAGCCCGAGAACGACGGCAACGTTCGTCGTGACCATGGCCAGCGTCCGGGACACGCGCTGTGTCAGGAACTCGTAGAGCCGCAGCACCGGATACGCCACGAGAGCGACGAGGAGGTAGACGTACGGCAAGCGCTCGGCACCCCAGGTGTCGATGAACGTCGCCTGGCGTACCGCTTTGCCGGCGAACTGAAACGTGCCGAGCAGGAACGAGAGAGCGAAGAGCGAGCTGGCGACGCCCAGCTCCTCGACTCGAACGTCGACGCCGAGGCGTCGCAGGCCGACGACGAGGGCTCTCACGACGGACCCCTGAGGGGCGCTGCAAAGGCGCTCACGGTTGAGAAACTAGCACAGCAACCTGCGGCCGTTTCGGGTGCTTTCGAGTGTCTCGGCGCGTTGCTACGATGGTTCTGGAGCCGCCCATGAACTACGCCTGGACACCCTCACAAGAGCTCGAGACAAACGCCCGCGTGCGCCGGCTCTTCGACCGCACCGGCTGCTCGACGACCGACGAGCTCCGACAGTGGTCTGCGGAACATCTCGAAGAATTCTGGGCGCTCGTCGTCGACGATCTCGGCATCGAATTCGACGTTCCCTTCACGCAGATCCTGGACGCTTCTCGAGGCAACGAATGGGCCGATTGGTTCGTCGGCGGCAAGCTCAACCTCGTCGAGAACTGCCTGGGGCGCCACGCACGCGGCGACGACGCCGACCGCGAGTGCCTGGTCGGACGGACCGAGCTCGGCGGCAACACGCGCTACACCTTTCGCAGCCTGCATGCGGAGGTGCTGCGCTGCGC
>JBCCLJ010000057.1:0-33118 GCA_039026915.1 Acidobacteriota bacterium | reverse complement strand
GGCAGGTAGAAGCCCCAGCCGTAGTAGCCGACCACCTGACATCCGTAGAGGAAGAAGGCGACGACCGCCAGCCTCCAACCGTAGAAGGACCACTGAAATGGCATGCGTTTCTCGGGGTTGTTTGCCCGAGTCTGTCACGGCAGTGGAGCGCCACCCACCAGGGAACTGCGCAGCGGCCGTTGGGAGTGATCCTGCCGCCAGCAGGTCTCTTTCAGAAGGGGCTACTGATCGAGCGGCGATTCAGCTACCGTGTTCTCACGGACGGAAGCCGCCAACCAGCAGCCGGGGGCGTCGTGCCCGAAGCATTCTTCACGAGAGCTTCCGCGCCGGTCGAAATCTGGGGGAATTCATGAGGAAGAAGAGCCTGCTTCGCGGGATCGCCGCTGCATTTCTTGTTTTGCTGACAGCGCCAGCGTTTGGCCAGGAATTCGGGGAGCGCTGGGACCTCTTGGGGGACTCGCCCGAGAACCTGGCAGCCATCGAAAAGCTCGAAGAAAAGATGTGGGCCGATCAGACCTCATTCTTCTTCGCCATGAATCAGTCGGATCTGGACTGGGTGAGGCTCTTCCTGGACGCCGGACTCGACCCCAACGCTCTGATGTCTTCTTCGGACGGGCAGACAGAGTTCGAGGTTTCGGTCCTGCAAGAGTACCTCGACTCCTACGGAACGTGCGAGAACGAAGGCACGCTCGAAGTTCTCGGGCTACTGTTGGAGCGCGGCGCAGATCCCAATCGGCCCAGGCCGAACAACGGCTCCACGCCGCTGATCGACGTTTCCTACAGAGACTGTGCCCCACACACCAAGCTCCTGCTCGAGTACGGTGCCGACCCGAACGTGCGCAACACAAGCGGCAAGTCGCCGCTCGACATGGCGATCACTTTCGACCAGCCGAGCCAAGTCAAGGCGCTGGTGGAAGGTGGCGCGAGACTCGAGCCCAGTCGGGAGGCTCTGATCCAGCGCGTCCGAGGCTACAGCAACCCCGAGGTGCGCAATTACCTCGAGTCGCTCCCCGACGAGACCGCGACGGCCAAACCCAAGCCGAGACCGTCAACGACTTCCACGCCGACTCCCGAATCGCCCGCAACGCTCGCCGAAGCGCTGAAGGAGTGGGATCTGGAAGCGACGAAGAAGCTGCTCGACGCCGGTGCGTCCGCTCGAGAGCCCATTCGCGACGAACCGCCGCTCCTCTTCCTCACCGGCCAGTGCTTCAGGCGCGAGCCGAACCTGGTTCAGTTCATCCAGCTCTTTACGAGCTACGGAGCCGACGTCAGCGTCAAGGACGACACCCTTCAGGAGACGCCGCTGGCGAGGGCCGTTCAACGATGCGATCTCGACGTGGTGGAGGCGCTGCTGGCGGCGGCGGCGGATCCGAATGTCAGGAACCTCGCCAATCAGACCCCTCTGCTGTCGGCGGTCATGGGGGGCAAGGTCGAGGTCGTCGAAGCCCTGCTGAACGCAGGCGCCGTGCCCGACAAGGACTCCAAGTTCTTCGCCAAGAGCAAACCAGAGATCCAGAAGCTGCTGAAGAAAAAGCGCTGAGCGTCGGCAGCCCGCTTCCTCAGACGATCCCTGCGGCCCGCTGCGTCGGGTCGGGTTAGCCTGTCGCCATGGAATCCCTCGACGTGCGTCGGGCTCGTCGCCTGGCGCTGGCTCGCGCCGGCTTGCTCAAGCCGGAGTGGACCGGCTTGCCCAGGAGCGCTCGGGGCCGCGGCAAGAGAGCGCGAAGAGCAGCTCTCGCGACCGTCGACCGTTTCGGCTACCTCCAGCTCGACACGGTCTCGGTCGCCGGCGCCCGCAGTCACTCGCTCGTCCTGCTCTCGCGCTTCGAAGGCATGGATCCGCAGA
Organism: Acidobacteriota bacterium; assembly: GCA_039026915.1. GTDB lineage: Bacteria > Acidobacteriota > Thermoanaerobaculia > Multivoradales > Multivoraceae > JBCCLJ01. The sequence goes on along the minus strand of JBCCLJ010000057.1, from coordinate 31,272 downwards.
TCGGCGAAGATCTGCTCAACCCTTCGGCCTACGAAGGGGGGCGCTCGCCGATCTTCGAGTATTGGGGCCACGAAGCGTGTTGGATGCCCAACGAGCTCTATCCCTTCTTCGCCTTTCGCCGCAGAGCCTTGCGACGCCACAGCTGGGTCGCCCCCTGGCTCGATGACAACCCGGACCTCGCCGACGCGATCCTCACTCGCGCTCGGGAGCAGGGGCCTTTTCGCTCCGCCGATCTCGAAGGAACGGGGAGCGGCGCCTGGTGGGGATTCAAGAAGTCGAAGAAGGTCGCGACGTCACTCTGGTCCGCCGGTGAGCTCGCCATTCGCCAGAGGCAGTCGTTCCAGCGCACCTTCGACCTGCCCGAGAACGTCGTGCCCGACGAGGTGCGGCACGACGAGACGCTCGACCGTTCTCTCGAGGTTCTCCTCGGCAGAGCGCTCGCCGGCCACGGCTGGGCCACGACGGCGACGCTCGCCGACACCTGGAGACTGCGCAACCTCCGCCCCGAGATCCACGCGGCGCTCGAGCGCATGCGGCAAGAGGGCGAGGTTGTCGCGTGCCAGCTCGACCGCCGGCGAAGGCTCGCACCGATCGAAGGCTGGGTGCGTCCGGGCGATCTCGAGCTCGCCGAGAAGCTCCACGGCGTTCGGCCGGGAAGCTCGCGAGGCGTGCTGCTCTCGCCCTTCGACCCGGTGCTCTGGGACCGCCAGCGCGTCGCTCTGCTCTTCGACTTCGAACAGACGCTCGAGATCTTCAAGCCGGAGCCTCAGCGGGTCTACGGCTACTTCTGCCTGCCGGTGCTCGCCGGAGAGCAGCTCGTCGCGCGCGTCGATCTGAAGGCGCACCGCAGGCAGCAACGACTCGAAGTCAAGGCGCTTCATCTCGAGCCCAAGGTGGCCACCGAGAAGGCCGAGCGCGCCGCGCGGCAGGCGCTCGAGCGCTACGCCAACGACGTCGAGCTCGAGCTCGACTGACCCGCGCGCCGATCTCGACCGGAGCTCAGTCGCCCCACTCGACGATCTCGGGATCGTCGAGCGGCTGGAGCTCGTCGAGGTAGCGACGCGAGATGCGCCGCTGCGAGCCAAAGTCTTCGCGTGACGCCGCCGGGAACCCGTCGATCAGCTCCAGGGTGTGTGCGAAGAGCTCCGCGCCGACGGAGCTCTGCCCCGTCGTCACCATGAGCTCGCCCAGCGCGCAGGCGAGGCGGATCTCGAGATCCCGACGCACCTCCCGTCGCGCGGCTTCCAACGCCTCCCGCAGCTGGCTCTCCGCGCGGTCGATCCGGCCTGCCTCGAGACTGCGGAAGGCCTCGTCGCTCAATCGCTCCACCGTCATACGGGCCAGTGTAGCCACTTCGCTACGATGGCGACACACCTTCGACAACACCCGGTCGACAGAGGAGAGACCGCATGCCCATCGACGTTCTCGGCGTTGGCTTCGGCCGCACCGGTACCCTGTCGCTGAAGACGGCGCTCGACCAGCTCGGACTGCCCTGCTACCACATGAGCGAAGTGCTGCCTCGGCGTTCCCATCGCCTCTTCTGGCTGCGCGTAGCGAGCGAGCCGCCCGAGACCGAGCACGACTGGGAGAAGGTCCTCGCCGACTATCGAGCGACGGTCGACAACCCCGGCGCCGCCGTCTGGCGCCAGCTACTCGAGGCCTACCCTGAGGCGAAGGTCATCCTGACCCTGCATCCCAAAGGCGCCGAGTCCTGGTTCGACAGCACGCTCGACACGATCTACCGGCCGCAGCTCATGTGGGAATCCAGAATCCTCGAGCCGCTGCTGCCGCCGGTACGGCATCTGAATCAGATGGCGCGCGGTCTGATCTGGGATCGCTTCCATGGCGGCACGATGCCGGACCGCGAACGCTCGATCGCCAGATACCAGGAGCACATCGAGGAGGTGAGCGCTGCAGTCCCTCCGGAGAGACTGCTCAGCTTCCGTGCCACCGACGGTTGGGAGCCACTCTGCGAGTTCCTGGGCCTCGAAGTTCCCGAACAGCCTTTCCCCCGCGTCAACGAGAGGCGGGAGATGAGGCGACGCATGCTCGGCATGGCCGTTCTGGGCAGACTCATCGTGCTCGCCGCAATCGCTGCCCTCGCGGCTCTCCTCTGGAGTCTGACCTGAGTCCGGCAGCGGAGGTCCGATAGTGTGAGTTCCGTGCTCTCCCTCCTCATTGCGACCTCGCTGCTGTTCGTGTCCACACCGGGCGGGCGGACACTCGACGAAGTCGAGCTCCATCCGAAGATCGAGAAGGCGCTCGATCTCCTCGGTCAGGGACGCGTCGCCCGTGCCGACAAGCTCTTCGCCAAGCTCCTCGCCGAGGAGCCCGATCAGCTCTTCGAGGTGCGTCTCGCTCAGGCCCGCTTCGCCAACGATCACGACGACCCCGGAGCGGCCCGAACGGCAGCCGAGGAGGCGCTCGGCGTCGGCGAGGAGCCGCGCAGTCAGCTGGCGAGAGCCGAGCTGCTCGTGGCGCGCGCAGCTCTCGGCGAGCTCGACGGAGTCGAAGCCGAGCTGGGCAAGCTGAGAACGCTGCTCGACCGCAGGGACGGCCCGACAGCGGACGCCGTGCGCGTCGACCTGTGCCGCGTTCGCGAACTGTTGGCCGACGAGCATCCGGAGTCGCTGCGCTTCGCGCGGCTTCCGACGGAGGGCGTCAAGTACCTGCCGCGCGTCGAGGAAGGCAGTGCGGACATGGCTGTCAAACCGCAGCAGATTCAGGACCGCGAAGCGATTCCAAGGGGCGAGGACGCGAAGAAGCTCCAAGGCAAGGTGACGGCTCGGATTCAGGGCACGATCGACGCCGACGGTTGCTTCGCCAAGGCGCGTGTCGGCTCCGGCGTCGATCCGGTCTTCGCGCCCCTCGCGCTCGACGCCGTGCGCGGTTGGGTCTACCGTCCGCCCCGTCTCAACGGCCGCCCGGTCGGTCTCTTTTTCTCCAGCGTGCTGACCTACGATTCCGGCGACCCGAACCGCCCCGTCTACTAGTCGCGCCGTCGCTGACGGACGAGTCCTTCCTGGGTCGCAGAGGCCACCAGCTTTCCCTGCTGGTCGAAGACCTGCGTCTGTATCAGCGCACGCGCGCTGGCCATCACCTCGCTGGAGGAGTGCATGAGATGCCACTGCGTGACATCGGTAGGCCGATGCAGCCAGACGGCGTGATCGAGCGAGACGTTGAGAATCTCCTGACGCGGAAGCTCGAGCGGCAACCGGGCCGTTCCGAGCATCGTGCGGTCCGTGGCGTAAACGAGAAAAGCCTGCTGCAGCAGATCGTGGCGCGGCGCGTCCGGCGCGGCGAAGGCGCTGCGCAGGCGGAACCAGGTCGTCTGCTCGGGTGGCAGCACTTCTCCCGGCTCGACCACGCGCGGATCGCAGAGACGGATCTCGACGGCGCTACGAAAGATCGGCAGGTCCGAGCCAAAGCGCGCGCTGTAGCGCTCGGCCCGCAGCATCTCTCGATCGGGAAGTCCCTCTGGGGAGGGCGCCGCAGGCATCTCCGCCTCCTGCCAGGCGAAGCCGTCCTCCGGCACCGCGTAGCCGAGAGTCGCTCGGAAGACCTCTCGCCCCCCCTGCAAAACGCTCGCAGAACGAGTGCTGAAGCTGCCGCCGTCACGCAACCGTTCGACCACGATCTCGGTCGCTTCGTCGCTGCGTCCCGCGCGCAGGAAGTGGCCGTGGATCGAGTGCAGCGAGCGATCCGCCGAGGTCTCGAGAGCGCCTGCGACCACCGTCTGCGCGGCGAGCAGCCCGCCGAAGCTCGGCCCCTTGCGCCGCAGAGCGGGCACCGCGTAGCGCCCGTCCCCGAGAGGCTCGAGCGCCAGCGCACGGAGCCGTTCGCGGACCCACTCGTCGGCGACGTGGAAGCTCTCGTCGCCCGACGCTTCAGGCACGCTCAGCCCTTCTTGCCGAAGGCTGCGATCCTCTCCGCGGAGTCCGGCCCGCGACCAGGGCTGTGCTGGCGCTCCCAGGCGAGGCCTTCGCTCAGGTCCATGCCTACGCCACCGTGGAGCAGCATCTTGTCGCCACGGAGTGTGTGCCAGGAGTTCTCGGCCATCGCCGACGTCAGTGCGTCGATCCGGGCTTCCAGAGCGTCGTCGGGCACGCACTCGAGGGCGAGACCGATCTCAGCGGCTTCCGCGCCGCCGACGACGCGTCCAGTGAACATCATCTCCTTGGCGCGCAGCATGCCGACGCGACGCGGTAGGCGCTGGCTCAGGCCCCAAACCGGAGTGAGCCCCCACTTGCCGTGGGTATCGGCGAGCTTCGCCGTCTCCGAGACCACCATGAGATCGCAGCCCAGGGCCAGCTCCAGCCCGCCCGTATAGCAGTGGCCGCGGACGGCGGCGATCGAAGGCTGCGGCAGGGCCTCGAGCGCCTCGACCGTCTCGCCCTGGAAGTGCGGAGTCGGCGCCTCCTCGCCTGCGGCGATGGCGCCGAGATCGTTGCCGGCACAAAACGAGCGCCCGGCGCCACGCAGGACGACACAAGCGACCTCGTCCGGCTGGTGCGCCAGTGCGTCGATGTGCTCGCGCAGCTCGACGAAGAGTGACGGAGAGAGCGCGTTCAGCTTGTCGGGGCGGTTGAGGGTCAGCGTTGCAACGCCGCCGGTGTCGGTGCGTTGAACCAGAGGCTCGCTCATCATCGGTCTCCTGTTTCGCCAGATCCGTCGGAACTTCGAGCGGCAGACTACCGCAGCGGCGACGAACCCGGCGCAGCCTGCAGACCTATAATCGAGGGCCATGTGGATCCGGCCGCGTCTGCGCCTGGCCCGGGCCGACGCCGTCCCCTCGCGTCCGTTCCGAAGGCCGCTGCGAGAGCTTCGCCTCGTGCGGCTCACCTGCGCCTGTCTGGCTGCGCTCCTCGCTCTCCCGACCGCCGGCCAGACCGAGACCGTGACGGAGGAGTTCCGGCGCGTCTGTGAAGAAGTCAAAGCCGGAGCGAACACCTACTTCACCGACCGTCTGGCGCGCCAGATCGAAGCTCAGATGCCCGCAGGGTTCGAGACGATGGACCGGCAGGCGGCAGCTCACGGCGTGCTCGGACGCGAGTACCTGCGTCTTGGCCGCACCGAAGAGTCGATCGAGCAGCTCCAACGGGCTCGCACGCTCGTCGCCGAGCACTCCCTCGACGGCGGCCTGCGCTCTTCCGTCGACTGGAACCTGGCTCTGGCGCACCTGCAGCGGGCGGAGGACCTCAACTGCGTCGGTCACCGCAACGCTGCCAGCTGCATCCTGCCGCTCTCACCGGAGGCCGTGCACGAGCTGCCGGAACACAGCAAGATCGCCGGGGATCTCTTCGCAGAGTACGCCGAGCGCCATCCTCGCAACGTGCAGGCGGTCTGGCTGCTCAACCTGGCACGCCGCGTCTCGGGGGACTTCCCGCGGGGCGTGCCGGAGCGCTGGCGGCTGACCGACGATCGCCTCGGCGGCGACGTCGACTTTCCGACCTGGATCGACCGGGCTCCGGTGCTCGGCGTCAACGCCCTCGATCTCGCCGGTGGAGCGGTCGTCGACGACTTCGACGGCGACGGCGACCTCGACCTCGTCAGCTCGACGTGGGATCCCTGTGACGGCATGAAGGCCTACCGCAACGATCGAGGCACCTTCACCGACGTCACCGAGGCGTGGGGCCTCACCGGCCAGCTCGGCGGGCTCAACCTGAATCACGCCGACGCGGACGGCGACGGGCGTCTCGATCTGCTCGTTCTGCGCGGCGCCTGGCTCCTCGGCGAAGGGAAAATCCGTAACTCGCTCCTTCGCAACGTCGCCCGCGACGGAGCACCGTTCTTTCGCGACGTGACCCGCGAGGCCGGGCTCGCCGCACCGGCGTTCCCGACGCAGACCGCCGCGTGGGCGGACATCGACGGCGACGGGGACCTGGATCTCTTCGTCGGCAACGAATCGACGCAGGGCAACCCGGCCCCGTCCCAGCTCTACGTCAACGACGGCAAGGGGCGCTTCACCGAGGTGGCCGAGCGAGCCGGAGTCAGCAACTTCCGCTACTCCAAGGGCACGGCCTTCGGCGACGTCGACAACGACGGTGACGAAGATCTCTTCGTCTCGAACTTCGGTGAGAACCGTCTCTTCATCAATCAGGGCATCGTCGAGGGGGTTCCTCGCTTCGTCGACGTCGCTGCGCAGCTCGGCCTGCTGAAGCCCGAGCGCGAGAGCTTCGCCACCTGGTTCTTCGACTTCGACAACGACGGCGATCTCGACCTCTTCGTCGCCGACTACCGCTCCCAGGCGGGCCAGGTGACGGCCTCGTACTTCGGCGCCAGGACCGACGTCGGTCAGCCGCTCCTCTACCGCAACGATCTCGATCGCGGAGAGGGCCTCGCGTTCACGGAGATCAGCCGCAGCGTCGGCATCGAGCGACCGGCGATGCCGATGGGGGCCAACTACGGCGATCTCGACAACGACGGCTGGCTCGACGTCTATCTGGGGACCGGCGAGCCGGACCTCGCCAGCCTGATGCCGAACGTCATGTACCGCAACCGCGGCGGACGCTTCGTCGACGTCACCTTCGCCGGCGGCTTCGGGCACTTGCAGAAGGGACACGGCATTGCCCTCGGCGACCTCGACAACGACGGCGACCAGGACCTCTTCCACCAGCTCGGCGGCTTCTACCCTGGCGACTCCTTCGGCAACGCGCTCTTCGAGAACCCCGGCAACGACAACGCCTGGGTCACGCTGCTGCTCGAAGGACGCAAGGCGAATCGCTTCGGCATTGGCGCTCGCATTGAAGCCAGGGTCGAGTCCGCCGGCGAGGTGCGCTCTGTCCATCTCCACGTCTCGGACGGCGGCTCGTTCGGCTCCTCGAGCCTGCAGCAGGAGATCGGATTGGGAGCCGCGGACCGCCTGGTCCAGCTGACGGTGACCTGGCCCGGCAGCGGCACGGTGGACGTGCTCGAAGGACTCGCGCTCCGCAGAACGTACCGGGTCGTCGAAGGCGAGCGCAGCGCCGAGCCGGTCGAGCGCCCCGCTTTCGACCTCGTGGCGAGGAGCGCCCCTTGAGGGTCCGGCAGAGCCTCCGCGCTCTCGAGATCCTGGGACCTTCTCTGCTCGGTTCTCTGCTCCTGAGCTCTCTGCACCTGCTCGCGACTCCGCTCGCAGCTCAAGACTGGTTCCAGGACGTGACGAAGGAGGCGGGACTCGACTTCGTGCACTTCAACGGCATGTCGGGCCGCCTCTACTACCTCGAGGTCGTCGGCAGCGGCGGTGCTCTCTTCGACTTCGACAACGACGGCGACCTCGACCTGTACCTCGTGCAGAGCGCCATGCTTGGAGCCGATCTGAAGCCCACCGATGCAACCTTTCCGTGGAGAGATGCGAGCCCGCCCCAGGACCGGCTTTACCGCAACGAGCTCGTTCCCGCAGGCGAGCTGCGCTTCGTCGACGTCACCGCTTCGTCCGGGATTCGAGCCGAGGGCTACGGTATCGGCGCCGCGACCGGCGACTTCGACAACGACGGCTGGACCGACCTCTACCTGCCGCAGTACGGCCGCAACCAGCTCTGGCGCAACCGCGGTGATGGCACCTTCGAGGACGTGACCCGGAGCGCTGGCGTCGGCTCGGAACGCTGGAGCACGGCGGCATCGTGGACCGACTTCGACGCCGACGGCCATCTCGACCTCTACGTCGTCAACTACCTCGAGTACAACCTGATCACGCACAAGACCTGCCTGACGGAGCGCGGCGAGCCGGACTACTGCCTGCCCAACGCCTATCAGCCGGCGCTCGACGCGCTCTATCGCAACCGCGGCGATGGCACCTTCGAAGACGTCAGCGGCCGCCTCGGTCTGAAGGTGGCCTCGAACGGACTCGGCGTCGTCGGCGCTGATCTGGACGGCAACGGTCGCCTCGACTTCTACGTGGCCAACGACCTGCTGGACAACCAGCTCTGGCTGCAGCAGCCGGACGGTCGCTTCGTCGACGACGGGTTGCTCGCCGGTGTCGCAGTGAACCGTGAAGGCAAGCCGGAAGCCAGCATGGGCGTCGCCGCCGGTGACGCCGACAACGACGGTGATCTCGATCTGTTCATGACGCACTTCCGCCGCGAGACGAACACCCTCTATCGCGCACAGGGCGACGGCTTCTTCGACGACGACACGCAGAAGATCGGCCTGGGCAACCCCAGCTGGGAGTTCACCTCGTTCGGCACCGGGTTCTTCGACTTCGACAACGACGGCTGGCTCGATCTGGTGACGGCCAACGGTGCCGTCACCTATCCCGCGGGCGCCGACCGCGATCGCAACGCCTTTCCTCTGGACGAGCCGAATCAGCTCTTCCGCGGCGGCTCCGCAGGCTACGAAGAGGTGACCAAGCGCGCAGGCGCCGGCTTCGCCGCGTCGCACGTCAGCCGCGGTGCGCTCCTCGGCGACGTCGACAACGACGGCGATACGGACCTCGTCTTCACCAACAACTCCGGCCCCGCACGCCTGCTGCGCAACGACGTCGCCGACGGCGCGACCTGGCTGGGGGCACGCCTCTTGCGCGCCGGACGGGTCGATCACGGTGCGCTTCTGCGGGTGACGGTGGACGGGCGCCAACGGCTGCGGCGCGCCCATACTGATGGCGGCTACGCTGCCGCCAACGATCCGCGGATCCTCGTTGGGGCCGGCCCGGGAGCCGGGAAGATCTCAAAAATCCGTGTCGTCTGGTCCGACGGCGCGGTCGAGGACTTCCCTCCCGGCGCCCTCCTCGTCGGCGCCTACCGCGATCTCCTGCGCGGCGAAGGCACCCCGCAGGGCGGGGACGCCGCAGGGAGTCCCGATTGAGCGCTCTTCACAGGACCTTCCAGCCCGTCGTCCTCTCGGTCGTCTGCTGGGCTCTCACCGTCCTCCCGTGTCCGGCTTCTGCGCAGGTCGAGCTGCTTCCGATTCCCCAAGTGCAGCTCGACGACGTCGAGCGCGCGGTCAGGGATCAGCTCACCGCAGCGAGAGAGGATCTCGAGACGCGCAGGGGGCAGCTCGAAGGCGCGGAGCTTGGAACGGCCTACGGCCATCTGGGCGAGCTCTACGTGATCTACGACCTCGCCGAGGCCGCCGAGGCCGCCTTGCGCAACGCGATCGCGCTGCAGCCCGAGTCGGCGCGCTGGCGTTACATCCTCGGCTCCATCCTGCAGCTCGATCGCCGTCTCGACGAGGCGGCCGAGCAGTTCCAGGGAGCGCTCGACCAGGGAGCCAGCGGCGCGGCGCAGATGCGACTGGCGCAGATTCGCCTCGACCAGGAGCAGTACGACAAGGCCCGCAAGCTCTACGAGGCGGCTCGAGATCTACCGGAGTACGCTGCTGCAGCCGCCGCCGGCCTCGGGCGCGTCGCCCTCGACCAGGGCCGACCACTCGAGGCCATTCCCCTGCTGGAGCGCGCTCTGCAGGCCCAGCCGCGGGCCACGGCGCTCTACTACCAGCTCGGCCGCGCCTATCGGGCCGCAGGCGAGACCGAGAGAGCTCGCGAGGTCCTCGCCAAGAGAGGTGAAGGACAGTTCCGCTTTCCCGATCCGATCGCCATGGAGCTGCAGCAGTCGGCAACCGGCGTCGGCGCACTTCTGTCGCTGGGACGCCTTTCCCTCTCCGAGGGCCTGCTCGACGTCGCCGAGGAGCGCTTTCGTGAAGCGGTCGCCATCGATCCCGAGAGCGCGGCAGCTCATCGGTCGCTCGCCGGCGTGCTGCAGCAGAGCGGACGCATCGACGACGCCCTCGTCTCCCTCGAGCGCGCCATCGAGCTCGAGCCGGACCGCGCCGGAGTGCGCTACGGCGCGGCACAGCTGCTCATGAACCACCCCGATCCTCGAGGCGACCGCCTCGAGCGAGCGATCGGTCATCTGCAGGGGGCACTCCGTCAGGCGCCGGACTTCGTCCCAGGGCTCCTCGACCTTGCCAACGCGCAGAGTCGTGCCGGACGTGCGGAGGAAGCGCTGACTGCGGTCGAACGGGCTCTCTCACTTCAACCGGACAGCGCCGGCATTCGATTTCAGCGCGCCCAGCTGCTCGCCGACCTCGATCGCAGCGACGATGCCGTGCGAGCGATCGCGGCACTGGAAGGCTCCGATGATCCGGCACTGCGCTCCGCGCGCGCCCGCTCCGACATCGCTCGGCTGATGCTGCGCCTCGGCGACGCCCAGGGGGCCGCCGAGCGCTACCGCGCGCTGGCCGACGACGACGCGCTGAGCAACAGCGAGCGCGCGCTCTCGCTCTCGATGCTGGCGCAGGCGCTGGCACCGAGCGATCCGGAAGCTGCGATCGGCGCGCTCCGCGACGCTCGGCGGCTCGAGCCCCGCGTGCCCGATCTCGAGCGCAACCTCGGCACGCTGCTGGGTCGCGTCGGTCGGTACGGTGAAGCGGCCGAAGAGCTGCTCCTCGTCGTCGAGCGCGAGCCGCAGCGGCACGACACGCGCTTCGCCGCAGCCATGGCTCTGCTCTTTGGCGAGCGCGACGCAGAAGCCAGAACGGTGCTCGAGCAGGGACTCGCACTCGATCCGAGTCAGGGTCCCATCGCGCATCTGCTCGCGCGAATCCTCGTGGGATCCCAGAGCGACAGCGTGCGCGACGGCGCCGCCGGGCTGGCGATCGCGCGCAAGCTCTTCGAGGCCCGGCCGAGTCTCGATCACGCCGAGACCGTGGCCATGGCACTCGCTGAGACCGGCGAGATGGTTCGGGCCACCGAGTGGCAGCAACGCATCGTCGGTCAGATCGAGAGTGCGGGCGCCGAGGCACCTCCGAAGCTGCTCGAGAACGCTCGGCGCCGCCTGCAGAGCTACGCCGCCGGTGAACCGGCACGCACGCCCTGGCTCGACCGCTAGAAGCCCCACGGTCTTCACACGGGGAGCGCGGCACTTCCGCATCTCCGCCACGTTCTCGCCGCAAAGGGCACCTAGCCTCCTGTCGAGGAGGAGAGAGTCCCATGCCCCATGCCCTTCGCTTTCGTTTCCACCGTCGCGCCGTCTCGACACTCGTCGTTGCTCTGTTCGTCGCCGCACCTTCCCTGGCCGATCGCCCCGTCGACGTCGTCTTCGCGCTCGATACGACGGGTTCGATGGGCTCGATGATCGCGGGCGCCAAAGAGCAGATCTGGGGAATCGCGGGAGAGCTTCGCCGCCACAGCGGCTCCGTGCGATTCGGCCTGGTCGGCTACCGCGACACGACAGACGACTACGTAACGCGAGTCCACGAGCTGCGCGCCGGACTGCTCGCCGTCGAGCGGGACCTGCGCGCCTTTCAGGCAGCAGGAGGAGGTGACACACCCGAGGCCGTGAACGAGGCTCTTTTCGCTGCGCTGCACGACTTCGAATGGCGTTCGGGGGCCCGCAAGATGATCCTGCTCGTCGGCGACGCCCCGCCGCACCTCGACCGCGCTGCGCAGGCTCCTTACGCGCACACGGCGAAGCTCGCCCGGGAGCGGGGCGTCGTCATCCATACGCTGCTCTGCGGACACGACGCGACCGCCAAACGGATCTGGCAGGAGATCGCCGCCGACGCCGGGGGGCGCTTCGTACAGCTCGACCTCGAGGAAGCGACGCGAGTGCCCGCCACTCCTTTCGACGAGCAGATTCGCTCTCTTCAGCGGCAGCTCAACGAGACGGTCGTGCCGTTCGGCAGTCCGAGCGACCGGGCACAGACCCGCGAGGCGCTGGCAGCCCAGGCCAGGGACTCCGCCCATCAGACGGCGGAGAGGCTCGAGTACCAGCGAGGCGACGATCGACGCGTCGCCGCCGGCGACGACCTCGTCGACCGCCACGAGCGCGGCGAGGACCCTCTGGCCAACGTCGACGAAGGGCAGCTTCCGGAGACGCTGCAGAGAAGAAACCCCGACGAGCGGCGACAGCTTCTCGAAGATCAGGCGGCACGCCGGCGGGGCCTGTGGAGCGAGGTGCGCTGGCTCAGCGAGCGCCGCCGGGCTTTCCTGCAGGGTGCAGAGAGTCAGCGCGCCGAGACGCTCGCGTCAATCGTTGCGGGGCTGAGCGAACCGGAGGAAGGATCAGAGAGCGGCGAGCGCTAGCCGACTTCCGAAGGCTCCGCGGCGCCCAGGACCAGGCGACGCAGGTCTTCCTCCAGCGATGCCAGCGTCTCGGTCGACTGTCCAGCGGTCCAGTCTCGGGCCTGCTCGAAGCGCGCTTCGATCGCCCGATCGATGAGGTCGATGCCCTCGGCGGTCAGCTGAACGGAGAGTCCGCGTCGATCTTCGGGCGTCGCCAGTCGTGTCACGAGCCCTCGACGCTCGAGACGAAGCAGGCAAGCCGTCAGCGAACCCGACTGCACCAGTACCGTGCGCAGGAGCTCCGCCGGCCGCAGAAGGTAGGGCTTCCCCGATCGTCTGAGGGTAGCGAGCACGTCGAGGTCGGTGTAACCGATGTCGAACGGTTTGAGGCACGCGTTGGCCTCCTTGCGCAGACCCTCTGCCAGATGGAGGATGCGGCCGACGACAGCCATGCCCGAAGTGTCGAGGTCCGGACGCTCGCGCGACCAGTCCGCACGAAGCCGGTCGATCAGATCTGCTGGGGAGTTGCTTGCCGTCATGATGCCGCCTTTTCTTGGCGTCAAGATACTCCAAACCGAGTGATCGTTGCGAGGAGCTCGACGAACTTCAGTCGTACGCGCCCCAGTAGCGCTCGCGCAGGGCCTGCTTCTGTACCTTGGCCATGGCGTTTCTCGGCAGAGCGTCGACCCACTCGAAGCGCCGCGGATGCTTGAAGCGAGCGAGCTCGGCGTCCAGCGCCAGCCGCAGCACGGCGGTTCCGACCGGCTCCTGCTCGGCCACCAGGACGGCGACCACGCCCTCGCCGAGATCGGAGTGCGGTACCCCCACGACGGCCGACTCGAGCACGCCGGGGACCCGGTCGAGCACGGACTCGATCTCCTTGGGATAGATGTTGTAGCCGCCCGAGATCACCAGATCCTTGGCACGGCCGACGATGGCAATGCGACCGTCGGCCGAACGAGTCACCAGGTCGCCGCTCACGAACCAACCTCCGGGACGATGCTCCTCTTCGGTCTTCTCGGGCAGCTTCCAGTAGCCCGCGAACACGTTCGGGCCCCGAACCTGCAGCACTCCGACGTCGTCGTCCTCGACCTCTTCGTCGGACGCGTCGCAGACGCGCACCTCGACGCCGGGTAGCGGATAGCCGACGGTACCGGCGACGCGCTCGCCGTCGAGCGGGTTCGACGTGATCATGCCGGCCTCGCTCATGCCGTAGCGCTCGAGGATCCGGTGCCCCGTCCGGCGCTCGAATGCTTCGAACGTCGCCTCGGTCAGCGGCGCCGAGCCTGAGACGAAGAGTCGCATGCCTCTCACGAGCTCGCGGTCGAAGGGTGCGTGCTCGAGAAGACGCCCGTAGAACGTCGGCACGCCCATCATCACCGAGCACTGGGGCAGCGACCTGCAGACGGCGTCGAGATCGAAGCGTGGGAGGAAGCGGATCTCCGACGCGTTGAGAAAGGCCGTGTGCAGGGCGACGAAGAGCCCGTGCACGTGGAAGATCGGCAGAGCATGCAGGAGGACGTCACCGGGCACGAAACCCCAGAGCTCATGCAGCGCCAGCGCGTTCGACGTCAGGTTGCCGTGCGTGATCATCGCCCCCTTCGATCGCCCCGTCGTGCCGGAGGTGTAGACGATCGCCGCGAGCTCCGCCGAGCTGCAAGCAGCGGGTTCGGGCGATCCGCGGCCCTCCAGGCTGGCCCTGAGCCACGAGCCGCCTCCTGCGCTCGAGAGCGTCAGAACGTGTTCGCAGGAGACCTCCGCTTCTTCGAGCGACGGGAGACGTTGCGGGTCGACAACCACGAGTCGAGGGGCACAGTCCTCGACAAAGAATGCGACCTCTGCGGCTGTGTAGGCGACGTTCAGCGGTACGAAGACGGCACCCGCCCAGAGCACGCCGAGGTAGAGGGCCACGGCCTCGGGCGATTTCTCCACCTGAACGACCACTCGATCCCCGGGTTGGACGCCCAGCTCCGTGAGCGCACCGGCAGCGGCTCGCCCGCGCTCCAGAAGCTCTCGGTAGGTCCAGACTTCTTCGCCCGATCGATCGAAGCGCAGACAAGGGGACGATTCGGCGGCGACCGTACGCTGGCGCACCAGCTCGGCGAGGTTCATCGGAGGACCTCCAAGGAGTGTCGCGGGCGGCGCAACAGCCCGTTGCGCCAGGAACAACGCGGAATGGGGCGCGTCGGGTTAGTGTTGCAACGGATCATCCCACGTCTCGAGAGGCCCTGTGGCCTCCTTCCAGTTTCGGCCCGCGACGGGCTACTTCAAAGGATCGACCTCATGAAACGCACGCTCTCTCTCGTCCTAGCCGCCCTCCTCGTCTCGCTCGCCGGCCCGGCGTTGGCTGCGGACTACACCATCGACGCCGGTCATACCTCGGCTCTCTTCAAGGTGAAGCACCTCGACACGGCGTACTTCTACGGCATGTTCAAAGACGTCAAGGGCACGGTGTCTTACGACGCTTCGAACCCTTCGGCCGCTTCGATCGACGTGACGATCGCCGCCGAAAGCGTCGATACGCGGAGCGCCAACCGCGACGACCACGTCAAGAGCCCCGACTTCCTGAACGCCAAGCAGTTCCCGACGATCTCGTTCAAGAGCAAGAGCGTCAAGGCGAACGGCGACGGCCTCGCAGTCACCGGCGACCTGACGCTGCACGGCGTCACTCAGGAGATCACCGTGCAGGCGGAGGTCACCGGCCAGGGCAAGCATCCTCGCTCGGGCAAAGACATCATCGGTTTCCACGCTGCCTTTTCCGTCGACCGGACCGCGCACGACATGGAGTTCATGGTCGGGCCGCTCAGCTCGGACATCGAGTTCGTCCTGTCGATCGAAGCCGCCGGCAACTGACGCGGTCGGACCGGGGCCGTGTTCTTCCAGCAGATCCTCCTGCCGTCGGCGATCGTGCCGACGCTCGCGGCCCTGGTCGTTGCGGCTCTCGGCCTGACACTCGCCAAGGACGACGAGGAAGGGCACGGCGTGACCCTTGCGGGGCTCGCCGTGGCCCTGGCCTTTCTCGCCGCCTTCGTGACGATGACCGGCCTGCCGCGATGGCTACCGGTCGAAGCGAGCCAGCGACTCTTCTTTGCCGTCCTCCTCGGCGGAGTGGCGAGCGTCGTCGCGGTCGCCGTCGCGAAACCCGTCGTCCAGTGGACTCTCGCAGCCGCCCTCTGGACGCTGACGCTTCCGGCACTCCTCGAGACGCCGCTGCGCCACAGCTGGTCGACGACCGAGGCCACACTCTGGCTCGGCGGCCTCTTCTTCGCCGGGCTCCTGATCGGCGCCGGCTTCCTGCGGACCGCCGACGAGCCGCGGCCGGCGCTGCCTGTGCGAGCCGTCGTGCGAGTCCTCGTCCTCAGCGGAGCGGCGCTCGCTCTCGGCCTTTCGGGCACCGCACGCATGGCCCAGCTGGCCGGAGCCGTCGCGGCAGGGGTCTTCGCCGTCGAAGCGATCGGCTTTGTACGCAGCGACGTTCGCTGGCGGCCTGCGCAGGGCCTCGTGCTCGCCGTCGCGGCGCTCGGGCTGCTGATCATCGGCCACTTCTACGCCGAGCTCGCTCTGCTCCCCTTCCTTCTCGTCGTGCTCGCTCTGCTTCTCCTCGGCCTTCCCGGAGACGGCTGGGCGACACGCCTGGCACCGCTGCTGCCGCTCGCGGCGGCTCTGGCCCTCGTGGTTGTCGCGTTTCTCGACCAGCCCGAGGATCCCTACGACTACTACAGTCGCTCACCCTCGACGGCCGACTTCACCGTCGCAAGGGATCCCGCTTGAAACGCTTTCGAGCCTTCACCGCCGGCCTCGCACTGACTCTGCTCGGCGCCGCCGGCTGCTCGTCGCCGCCCAGCGAGCCACAGCCTCCGATTCGCGTGGCTCTCTTCAACATCAAGGAGCTGTCGCTCGAGAAGCTGCGCCTGCTCGACGCCACGGGACGAGGCCACGACGAACAGCTGATCGCCGCGGCGCGCATCATCGCCGAGATTCGGCCCGACGTGCTCGTCGTGCAAGAAATTGATCGCCCCCCCGGCGACCTGGGTACCGAGCCGGCGAGGCTCTTTCTCGATTCCTACGTCCGCCCGTACTGGCCCGAGCTCGATCTGCCCTATCTCTTTGCCGACCCCAGCAACACCGGCGAGCTGACCGGCCTCGATCTCAACGGCGACGGCATCCTGGCGACGGCTGGCGACGTCAACACGCGCCAGCACGGCGACGACAGCTTCGGCTTCGGCACCTATCCGGGTCAGTACTCGATGGCGGTTTACTCACGCTACGAGCTCGACGAGGCCGCGGCGCGGAGCTTTCGCAAGCTTCTCTGGCGCGACCTGCCGGGCAACCACCTGCCGACGGGCTTCTACTCGGCGGAGGCACAGGCAGCATTGCGCCTCTCGAGCAAGTCGCACTGGGACCTGCCGGTCGTCCTGCCCAACGGCGAGCGTCTGCATCTCTGGGTCAGCCATCCGACGCCTCCGGTCTTCGACGGCGACGAAGATCGCAACGGCCGTCGCAACTTCGACGAGCTGCGTCTGTGGAAGCTCTACGCGGACGGCCTGGCGTTGACGGACGACGCCGGACAATCGGAGGCCCGGGCCAACGCTCCGTTCGTCGTCCTCGGTGACCTCAACGCGCGCCCCGGCCAGGAGCCGATCTACGACGGCATCGCCGCGATCAATCAGCTCCTCATCCACCCCGCGATTCAGGACTCGGGACCGTGGACGGTCTCCGAAGGTGCGCTCGCCGGGCGAGAGTCGGGGGCTCCGAACTTCTGGGAGCGCGCCACCACGGACTTCGGAGGCGGCTCCCGCATCGACTACGTGCTGCCGAGTCAGGGCCTGGAGATCCAAGCGGGAGGCACCTACTGGCCCTCGGACGGCGAGGCGGCAGCGCTGGCGGAGCTCGCTTCGGATCATCGCCTCGTCTGGCTCGACGTGGCGATCTGTTCGCAAGACTGAAACCTCGGCGCCGATGCTCAGGCGCGGGCGTGCGTCAGGCCAAGAGCACGAAGGCCGCTGCGCCGGCGACGAAGCCGACGGCCGCAAGCCAACTGACCTTGCGCAGGTACCAGATGAAGTCGATGCGCTCCATCCCCATGGCGGCCACCCCGGCTGCGGATCCGATGATCAGCATGGAGCCACCCGTTCCCGCCGCGTAGGCAATGAAGTGCCAGAGGCGGGAGTCCAGCGGCTCGGAGTACATGCCCATCGACGCCGCGACCAGCGGCACGTTGTCGATGATGGCAGAGCCGACGCCGAGCAGCATCACGACGATGTCGCGGTTGGGAATCGTCGACTCGAGCCCCTCAGCGAGAAAGCGAAGCGTCCCGACGCCGCCCATGACGAGCGACTCCAGAGCGGCCACGGCCATGAGGATACCGAGGAAGAAGAGGATGCTCGACATCTCGATGCGGCTCAGAGCGTTGTGAGCGCTGTACATGTGGCGGCGTGAACTGTCGAAGTTCTCTTCGGGATGGATGTACTCGGAGACGAGCCAGACGACACCCATGCTGAGCATCATGCCGAGGTACGGAGGCAGATGCGTGTAGGTCTTGAACACCGGCACGAAGACGATCATGCCGAGGCCCAGGAAGAGCATGCGGCGGCTGCTGAGGAGAGCTTCGGCCTCTTTGTCCTCGTCCGCGATGACGCTGATCTCACCTCGGAAGGGCTTGAGGAAGGAAGCGATCACGAACGGCACGATGAAACAGATCACGGAGGGGATGACGAGCTTGGTGATCAGCCCCAGGGTCGACACCTTCTTGCCGATCCAGAGCATCGTCGTGGTGACGTCGCCGATGGGCGACCAGGCGCCGCCGGCATTCGCCGCGATGACGACCATCGAGGCGTACCAGAGTCTCTCTCCCTTCTCCGGGATGATCTTGCGCAGCAGAGTCACCAGTACGATCGTCGCTGTGAGATTGTCGATGATCGCCGAAAGCACGAACGACAGTGCTCCGATGATCCAGAGGAGCCGCACCTTCGACCGAGTGTTCACCCAGCCTTTGAGCACCTCGAAACCGCGATGCAGATCGATGATCTCGACGATCGTCATTGCGCCGATCAGGAAGACCAGGATCTCCGCGGTCTTGCCGAGGTGGTGCAGAAGCGTGTTCGTGAAGCCCTCCTCCGCTTCGTCGTGCGCGTCCGCGCCAGCAGCGTGACCGTCGCCGCCGTCCCCTGCGTGATCGTCGCCGCCATGGTCCTCGCTGCCGTGCTCGGCCATCAGCGAGTAGACGTGATCGTGTGTATCGACCACCTCGAGGGCACCACTGTTGAAGCCGATCGCCAACAGCGCCCAGCAGAGAGCGCCCATCAGCAGCGAGGGCACCGTCTTGTCGAGCTTCAACGGGTGCTCAAAGACGATCGCCAGGTAGCCGATGATGAAACAGAGGACGATCGCACTGACCATGGAGAGCTCCTAAGCTGACCCCGGCGCGGGCGAGCGGCCGGGCAGTCCGTCGGCGAAAGCCGTCGGCCTCGAACGTTGGGGAGGCGCCAGTGTAGCCGAACTCGCCTGCGCTACCGCCAGCGAATGTCGACGACTCCGGGCCTTGCAATCAGCGGGCGCGAGACGAACGAAGCACGAGACCGATGTCGTGCAGCCAGACGCTCGTGGCCGACGGCCAGCCGCGCCGCGCATAGGCCGGAGCCCTCAGCTGCGTCTCTTCCTTTGCGAATCCCATGGCTCGTGCCAGCCGCCGGCGGGCGAGGAACGGAGACCCCTCCGAAAACTCGACGGTCAGAGGCAGCAGAGCGCCTCGTTCGGAGGTTTCCGCGAGGTAGCGCAGCCGATACCGATTACCGAAGCGCCGAAGCTCCGGACCGACCTGCTCAGCGCGGGAGAGAATGCCGCCGCCGGTCGCCTGGACCCACCCTCGCAACGCCTGGTAGCGGGGCAATACGTAGACGTCGTAGCCGGATGGATCGAGTGAAGCGAGCCGGCTGTTGGAGCCTGTCTGCGATCGCCCGATGCTGACCCCACCCTGAGAGCGGATGTAGGTCTCGAAGTCGGTTCCGAAGCCCGGGCGTCGCACTTCCTCGCCGTCCTTGTCAGGCTCGCTGATCGGTAGCGCGAGCACCGTCCATTCGTAGGCAGCGAGGAGCCGACCGAGCTCCTCCGGGTCGACGCCCGACACCGCGGAGTCGTTCGGCATGAAGCCGTCGGAGACCAGAATCAGGAGGCAGGGGGGCACTTTGCACCCGGTCACGGCCAGCGACTCGAGACGGTGCAGCAGTCTCGCGGTGGCCTGCTGGCGAGTTCGTGCGGCACCGAGAGCCATCGCCTCGGCGTCGGGCGTCTCGTCGAAGCTGGCGCGCCGTGCTTCGGTGCGCGCGATCCGCCATCCGGCGCTCTGGTCGGCGGAGGGAGCCCTGGCCAGGGTCTCCTCGAGGTCGAAGGTGTTGCGTGTGACCGTCTCGTGAATGACCTCCACGTCCAGGAGGTGGCTCACAGAAACGGGTCCCAGCTTCGCGATGCGGGCCGCGTCCCGCTCGAGAGCCCGGCGCGCGAGCAAGAGCGTCTCGTCGGCACTCAGCACCTGGTCGAAGACGATGCGCACGTCGTAGGGCCGCTCTGGATCGAGCGGCGAGAGCCCGACGATCTGCCGCTCCTCGCCACCCTCCGCGACGAGAAGGTCTTCCGCCGTCAGGTTCTCGGCCGAGCCGCCGAGGTCGGGGAACTCGACGACGATCTCGTGCTCGACGACCGCGAGTTCCTCGTCGAAGACGTCGAGCTCGTCCGGCTGAGACTGGGCCGTCAACGACAGCGGCAGCATCAGAAAGAGGGTTGCTGCCCATTTGAGCGCAGCGAACGATTCGGCTACTCTGCGGGGAAGCTCCGCCTCACCCCAACCTCGCTGCGTGGACACGGAAAACGTCCCGCACTCCTGGAGAACCACCATGCTGAAGGCTCGCACAAAGCTGCTCCTCGTCTTGTTGTTGCTCGTCGTTGCAGCGCCGCTCGCGGCGACCGGCAACGACCTGCAGAAGGCACAACCCGAAGATGTCGGACTGTCCACCGAACGGCTCGACCGTCTCTCGAAGCATATGTCCAGTCGCGTCGAAGACGGCACCATGGTCGGCGGTCTCGCGATGATCGCCCGCAAGGGCAAGGTCGTCTACAGCGAGACCTGGGGCCAGCGCGACCGCGAGGCCGGGCAGCCCATGACCATGGATACGATCTTTCGCATCTATTCGATGTCGAAGCCGATCACGAGTGTCGCCGTGATGATGCTCTACGAAGAGGGGCACTTCTTCCTGAACGACCCGGTCGCCAAGTACATCCCGGAGCTCGCCGATCTGCGAGTCGCCGTCTCGACCGCGGGCGGAACCGCTCCTGCCGTCGACGGCACCCGCGCCGCTCCTCAGCCGGACAACGTCACCGACGTTCCTTCGGGAGAGACGCGCGAGGCGCTGAGGCAGCCGACGATCCGCGACCTGCTGCGCCACACCGGCGGGTTCTCCTACGGCGTCTTCGGCAACACCGAGGTCGACCAGGCCTACCGCAACGCCGGCCTGCTCTTCATGAACCCGAACCTCGAGGATTTCGTCGCCAAACTGGGCAAGATCCCGCTGCAGTACGACCCGGGCACCCGCTGGCACTACAGCGTCGCCACGGACGTCCTCGGCCGCCTCGTCGAGGTCGTCTCCGGCAAGAACTTCGAGGAGTTCCTCGATGAGCGCATTTTCACTCCCCTCGCGATGGACGACACCAGCTTCACCGTGCCGATGAACAAGACGGATCGCTTTGCTGTTCTCTACGCACCCAAGGGCACGCAGGAGAGTGAGAACGCTTTTCTCAGCCGCAACCAGTCGAAGGAGCTCGTGCCTTCGGGTGAGTTCGCCAACCGCAACTTTCAGGAGGGTGCCACCTTTCAGAGCGGTGGCGGCGGCCTCGTCTCCACCGCCTCGGACTACATGCGCTTCAGCCAGATGCTGCTGAACGGCGGTGCCCTCGAGGGCCAGCGCATCCTGTCGACCAAGTCGGTCGAGCACATGAGCCGCAACCACCTGGGCGACATCCCGATGGGCTTCGGCCGCACAGGAACCGGCTTCGGGCTGGGCTTCGGCGTCGTGCTCGACGTCGGCGTGGCCGGTGAGCTCGGCTCGGACGGCGAGTACAACTGGGGCGGCGCCGCCGGAACTCGCTTCTGGATCGATCCGGAAGAAGAGATCATCGGCGTCTTCATGGTGCAGAGCCTGCCGCATCAGACGACCCTGGGCGCCGAATTCAAGACGCTCACCTACCAAGCGCTGATCGACTGAGCCCGTTCGGGTGACATCGCGCGCCCGAACCCTGTACTCGGCTCTCGGGGCACGATCCCGAGAGCCTTTTCTCTTTCTTGTTCCGCTAGAGGCGCCCCATGAGCCGACTCGACGAGCCACGACTGACACCGCTGACGATCGACGAAGTCGACGGCGAGACCCAGGAACTGCTCCGCCAAGGCGCCGACGCCATGGGCGGGCGCATTCTCAACATCTTCGGCACCTTGGCAAGGCACCCGCAGCTCTACAAGCGCTGGGCGCGCTTCGGTAACCAGATCCTCTTCCGGTCGACGCTCTCCGGGCGCGATCGTGAGATCGCCATCCTGCGCATTGGCTGGCTGTGCGCCGCCGAGTACGAGTGGGGGCAGCACGTGATCATCGGCCGGCGCGAAGGGCTGAGCGACGAGGAGATCCGTCGGATCGCCGACGGCCCGGACGCTGACGGCTGGACACTGCTCGAGGCTGCGATTCTGCGCGCCACCGACGAACTGCACGACGACGCCTTCATCAGCGACGCGACGTGGGCGCAGCTGGCCGCTGAGCTCAGCGAGAAGCAGTGCATCGAGCTGGTCTTCACCGTCGGGCAGTACAACTTGGTGTCGATGGCCCTCAATACGCTCGGCGTGCAGAGAGACGAGGACGTTCCAGGCTTCGTCGAAACGGCGGGACGCAAGCCGCCGC
Organism: Acidobacteriota bacterium; assembly: GCA_039026915.1. Lineage (GTDB taxonomy): Bacteria > Acidobacteriota > Thermoanaerobaculia > Multivoradales > Multivoraceae > JBCCLJ01. Next base: position 9,357 of record JBCCLJ010000057.1, on the reverse strand, counting down.
GGCTGCAGGACGCGACCTCTTGAGTCCCGAGATGGCCGAACTGGCGCCCCTCGCAGCCGCCTGGTTCGTCGTCTTCGTCTTCTCCACCACGCTGCACGAGGCGGCCCACGCCTGGGCAGCTCTGCGCCTCGGTGACCCGACGGCCTACCTCGGCGGGCAGGTGAGCCTGAACCCGGGTCCACACATCGCCCGCGAGCCGTTCGGCATGGTCGTCGTGCCGCTGCTCTCCTTCTTCCTCCTCACCGGCGGCAACTGGATGATCGGTTGGGCCAGCGCTCCCTACGATCCAACCTGGGCCGAGCGGCATCCGCGGCGCAGCGCATGGATGGCGCTGGCGGGACCGGTCTCCAACCTGCTGCTCGTTCTGCTCTCGGGACTCGCCATTCGCGTCGGTCTGGCGATGGGCTACTTCGTGCCGCCTGAAGTGGCCACGACCTTCACCGACGCGGTCGTCGCTCCGGGGACCGGCGCGGGAGCGCAAGGCGTAGCGACGATCCTCGCCGTCACCTTCCTGCTGAACCTGGTGCTCTTCCTCTTCAACCTTCTGCCGCTGCCGCCGATGGACGGGAGCGCCGTGGTTCAGCTCTTCCTGAGCCGCAACGCCGCGCTCGCGTACCAGAGCTTCCTCCGACAGCCGATGTGGGCTTTCGTCGGTCTGCTGCTTGCCTGGCGCATCTTCGGCGCGCTCTTCGCCCCTCTCTTCGGCTTCAGCATCGGACTGCTCTACATCGGAGTCTGAGCCCTCAGCGAGTGCGTGCCGTCGCGCCTCAGCTGAGCTCGCTCTCGAGCCGGGCCAGTCGTCGCTCGAGCGAGGCGACGCGTCGCTCCAGATCAGCGACGTGGTCCTCGTCGCCCTCCTGCGAGGCGACCGCTGCCGGAGTCGCAGCACCCGCAGGTTCTTGCGCTTCGGCGCTGGGCTCGCCCATCACGTGACGCCAACGCGCCTCGCGCTGACCGGGGGTACGAGCCAGCTCTTCGACGAGAGGATCGTCGCCCGCTGCGAGGCGAGCCAGCGTAACTTCGACGTCGTCCACCGAGTCGAAGGCGTGCAGTCGGCCGCTGCGCGAACGCAGCTCACCCGGAGTCTGCGGCCCGCGCAGCAGGAGCAGGGTCATGACGGCGAGAGCCGGCGGACTCAGGTGCCAGCGGTTCGTCAGACAGTGCTGCCACTTCTCCGAGCGAGGCCCCTGCTGTCGCCAGACCAGAACGTCCCGGCGCAACCGATCGAGCGCTTCGACGATCTGATCTTCCGCCAGAGAAAGCACCGGCTCGCGGTTGCTCTTCTGATTGCACGCCGCCAGCAGCGCGGACACCGTCAGCGGGTAGTGGTCCGGAGTCGCCTGCTCCTTTTCCATCAGCGCGCCGAGAATGCGCTGCTCGATTTCGTCGAGAAGCCGTGTGTGCGCCATGAACTCGAGCCGCGCGTCAGGGAGTGAAGTCTTCGGTGCCGTCGAGGCCGCTGACGTAGGCGGAGAGCAGATCGGCGGCGTGATCGATGTCGTCCAGCGAGATCGTTTCGACCGCGCTGTGCATGTAGCGGTTGGGGATGCTGACGAGACCGGTGGCGACCCCACCTCGCGTCAGCTGGATCGCGTTCGCGTCGTTGGGCGTCGCGCGTCCTACGGCCGCCAGCTGCACCGGAATCTCCTGTGCTTCGGCCGTATCGAGAAGCCCTTCTCCCACGATGGGGTTGATGTTCGGCCCGCGAAAGACGACCGGACCGTCGCCGAGATTGATCTCGCCCTCCTGAAACTTCGAGATCGTCGGACAGTCCGTCGCGTGGGTCACGTCGACCGCGATGCCGACCTGAGGATCGATGCCGAAAGCGCTGGTGCGAGCTCCGCGCAGGCCGATCTCCTCCTGAACCGTGGACACCGAGTACATGCAGACCTTGAGGTCCTTGGCACGCCGCAGCGCCTCGATGACGACCCAGACGCCGGTCGTATTGTCCATCTTGGGTGACGCCGCCAGCCCGCTGCGCAGCTCGCGCATGCCGAGTTCGAAGGTCACCGGGTCACCGATCCGCACCAGCTCGAGGGCCTCGTCCTTGTCTTTGGCTCCGATGTCGATCCAGAGGGACTTGATGTCGACGACCTTGTTGCGCTCTTCCGGCGTGAGGAGGTGAATCGCCTTGCGCGCGACGACGCCGGGAATCGGTCCTTCCTTCGCCCAGACCGTGACGTGCTGGCCGACGAGCTGCTGCGGGTCCCATCCGCCCACGGTCTGCATGTAGAGGAAGCCGCCCTTGGAGACGTAGCTGACGAGAAGACCGATCTGATCGCAGTGGCCGGCCAGGTAGACGCGCGGCGCCGACGCGTCGCCGCGACGGACGATGACGTTGCCGTGGGTATCGGTCGTCACTTCGTCGGCGAAGTCGGCGACGTACTCTCGAACGACATCCTGCACCGGACGTTCGTAGCCGGAAGGACTGGGCGTCTCCAGCATGCGTTGCAGGAAGTCTTTGGCGTTCGAATCCATGGCGCGGTCCCCTCAGGCGGTCGAGTGAGCTCGGCTGCGGTCCTCTCGCAGCGTCGCAGAAACCTAACCCGCCCCAGGCTTCGAGGCAAATCGGCGCGCTGCTTTGAAACAGAGCCTGTACCGCACTGAAACAGGAATCTCTCGAGGGCAGCACAAACGCTAGGTTTCAGTGGACTCGCGGAGTTGGCAAGCAGCTTGCTTTACCTTCTAACGAGAGCAGAAAACGATGGTTCTCGCTCTTGTCTGAGTTCTTCTGGCCCCGATCGAAAGGCCACCTCCGAACGTTTGCCGTCGAGCCTCCCCGGTTCGATTTCCCCCCTCGAGCAGCCTGTCCCGGCCCGTGGCCGGTCCCCCCCTTCGGTCACCACCGGGGCAGGCTGCACCCTTCTGAAGGAGGGCGGTAAAGGTGCAAGGTCCAACGAAGCAAGTTAGACTTTGACAAAGACTCCGCCTCCGGCCCGGCCGGGCGCTCAGAGCACAGACTTTTTTGTCGGCCTCAACCTTCGGGTGTCGCAGGCAAGGCCTCGGTTCAGTAGCCCCCCTTGTCCTCAGCCTTCTGAACCGGGGCCCCATTTGTCTTCGGTCTTCGGCCTGCCCTACGGCAGGTCGAAGGTCCGCTTCGCATTAGTCGTCGTGAGCTCGTCGATCTCCTCCAACGAGCACCTCCGAACCCGAGCGAGCTCCTGGGCTACGTAGCGCACGAAAGCCGGCTCGTTGGTCTCTCGGCCCCGGTGACGGGGGGTCAGCCAAGGAGAGTCCGTTTCGAGGAGCAGCTGCGAGCCTGGAGTCTCTGCGGCCACCGCCCGCACCTCCTCTGCCCCCCGGTAGGTGAGAATCCCTCCGAGACCGAGGGGCCATCCCCACTCGACGAAGGGCGCCGCTTCCTCGCGAGTGCCAGCGAAGCAGTGCACGACGCCCCGCAGCCCGTCGCGGGCGGCCGGCTCGAGTCGGCGCGCCGCCTCGGGATAGGCGTCGCGGATGTGAAGCACCAGCGGCAGGTCTCGACGAAGAGCTTCTTCGACGTGAAGGGCCAACATCGCCTCCTGCTCTGCCGGAGTGCTGTCGTCCCAGTGAAAGTCGAGGCCGCTCTCACCCAGAGCCACGACCTTCGGATCGTCGGCGAGATCGACGATCTCGCGGAACTCCGCCGCGCTCACTCTGCCAGCGGCCGTCGGGTGTACGCCAACGACCGCAAAGAGCTCTTCGTGCGTTTGTGCCTGCTCCACCGCAAGCCGAGACGAAGGCAGGTCGATGCCGATGACGATCGCCCGCCGAACGCCTGCATCGAGCGCGCGGCGCAGCGCGCCCTCGACGTCCTCGACGAGCGGGGCCAGGTTCAGGTGACAGTGGGTATCGATCATCGCGTTTGCTCGCCGCCGAGCAGACTCTCACAGGGGCCAGCCACGTTCCAGTCGCGGTGCGTCGGCCGAGTCCGAGGAGACGCTACTCGGCGCCAACCACGCTAAGGTGTCGCCCGTCGAGACGTTTCCAGGACTCTGGCGAATCGGCAGATCCAAGAACCCCACCGTGAGTGCAGTCATGTTCGAGCTCGAAAATGTCGTCCCCTGGGGCCGAAGCTTCGACGAGTACGTCGAGATGTTCGGTTTGGAGGGTGAGACGCTGACCCGCCTGCTCGGCTGCGGCGACGGTCCGGCAGGCTTCAACGCCGACGCCACCGCGCGCGGTTGGCAGGTCGTCTCCTGCGATCCGCTCTACCGCTTCTCGGCGGGGCAGATTCGCGGCCGCATCGAAGCCGTGCGCGACGAGGTGCTTCGTCAGACGAGGCAAGACGCCGAGGCCTTCGTGTGGTCGAGGTTTCGTGACGTCGATCACCTCGCTGCGGTACGCACCGAGGCCATGGAGGGCTTCCTCGCCGACTACCCCCAGGGGCAAGCAGAAGGGCGATACGTCGAAGCCGCCCTGCCGTCGCTACCCTTCGCCGACGACAGCTTCGACGTTGCACTCTGCTCCCACTTTCTCTTTCTCTACTCGTCGCAGTTCGATCTCGAGTTTCACCTTGCGGCCGTACGCGAGCTGCTGCGTTGCGCTGCCCGAGTTCGCATCTTTCCGCTGCTGCAACTCGGCGGCGCGCGCTCGCCTCACCTTGACGCCCTGTGCCGCGAGCTGCGCCGAGACGGCGTGCGTGTGTCGCTCGCGACGACTCCCTACGAGTTCCAGCGCGGCGGTAACGAGAGGCTCGACCTCACGCGCTGCTGAGCGCGTGCCCCCTCAGCGTCCCAAACGGCGGTGGCGCTCGTGGTACGAGCGCAGCGCCCGGAGGATGTCGATCCGCCGGAGTGCGGGCCAGTTGGTGTCGCAGAAGTAGAACTCGGAGTAGGCGCTCTGCCACAGCAGAAAACCGCTGAGACGGACCTCGCCGCTCGTGCGAAAGATCAGATCCGGCTCGGGCTGTCCCGAGGTGTACAGATAGGGCTCGATCGAGTCTTCCTCGAAGGCCTGCAGCACGTCTTCGATCGCGTGGCCGCGGCGCTGTTGATCCTTGAGGAAGCTGCGAAAGGCATCGGTGATCTCTTCGCGGCCGCCGTAGGCCATGGCGATGTTCAGCTGGCAGTTCGTGTAGTGAGCGGTCGCTGCCTCGGTCTCCTGAATCGCCTTCTGCAGACCTTCGGGCAACAGGTCGAGCTGGCCGAGAAAGCGCACGCGCAGCTGACGCTCGTGCACCTGATCGCTGTCGGCAAGCTCCCGCGTCTTGCTCTCGAAGAGCTCGAGTAGCGACTGAACTTCACTCGTGTCGCGGTGGAAGTTGTCGAGCGAAAAGCTCCAGACGGTGACCACGCGAACGCCGCAGTCGTAGCACCAGTTGAGTACGTCGAAGAGCTTCTCAGCTCCCCTCTCGTGCCCCTGGCTCACCGAGGAGAGGCCCGAAGCGCGGGCGAATCGGCGGTTGCCGTCCATGATGAACCCGATGTGCTTCGGCAGGTTCCAGTTCCGCACATCGCGCTCGAGCCGCCGCTGGTAGAACCAGTAGAAAGGCGATTTGATGAAGTCCTTGAAGGAACGCCAGGGGGTCCTCGTCGACGGCGACGTCACGGCAGGGACGGTCGGCGCCTCAGTGCCCTCACTGCCCTCGAGGGTCGTCATTCGGCTTCACCCCGGTTCGGAACGACACCCACCGGAGCCTTGATCCAGCGCAGAATCTCGAGAGGCTTCGGCGGCTTGCCCGTCATCAGGACGCCGACGCGAAAGACCTTGGCGGCGGCCCACATCGCCGCTGCGACCGCGGCGACGAGGAGAATCGTCGTCACGACGTATTCGAACGTCGTTGGCGGTCCCGCGGCCCGGTTCATCATGACGAACGGAGTGAAGAGCGGAATGTACGAGAGCACCTGAGCCAGCAGTCCGTTCGGGTCCTTGCCCACGGGCATCATCGTCACGAGAGGAACAAAGAGCACGATCATGATGGGCGACATCAGGTTCTGCGCCTCTTTGAGCGAATTGCACACCGAGCCGATGCCGACCAGAAGGGAGGCGTAGAGCAGGTAGCCGAGAAGGAAGTAGAGGAGAAACGAGCCGATGTAGACCGGATCGGCCGCGATGACCGAGAGATCGAAGCCGATGTTCACATCGAAGAGGCGCGGCAGGAACTTGGTCGCGAGGTAGAAGAAGATCATCCAGCTGATCAGCATCGTCATGCCGGTCGCCGCGATTCCCAGGATCTTGCCGATCATGAGCTGAAGCGGTGAAACCGAAGACAGCAGAACCTCCATCAACCGGTTCGACTTCTCCTCGACCGTGTTGGTGAGCAGCATCTGCGCGATGGTGAAGACCGAGATCCAGAGCAGGTAGACGAACGCGACCGGCGCCCACTGCCGGACCAGGTCTTGCGCCTCGACCTCCTTGGTCTCGCCGCCCTCGGCGATGCGAGCGACGTCGAAGCGTGTCGGCTCCTGGATCCAGGCCGCCGTCGCGCTGTCGATCTCCTTCTCCTGCAGGCGCCGCTCGCGCACGACCGAGCTGGCGAGACGCGAGAACCAGTTGCGAAGATCGTCGTCGGTCAGGTTGGCCGAGAGATAGCGGAAGCCCTCGTTCGAAGCGACCGGATCCTCGCCGACGACAAAGACGGCGAAGAGCTCGCCCTCGTCGACGCGGCGCGACAGCTCGTCGACGACCGCCTCGGAAGTCCCTTCGACGTCGACGCGCTGGTAGCGGCTCTTCACCAGACCGGAGCCGAACTGTTCCGCCTCCTCGGCGGGCAGCGCCAACCACCATTCACGAATCGACTCGCGCAGGTCTTCGAGCGGCTTCGTCGCCTCGGGCGGCAGCATCTCGCGGATCGCGGCGCCCTCCGTGCCGGCGAAGCCGGCGATCGTCGAGGCGAAGCCCGTGACGACCTTCTCCTCGAGCTCGTCCGGCGGCACTTCTGTCTGCTGGTCGCTGACCAGATCGACCCCGCGGATGAGCTGCTCGGCGGTCTCCCGAAGACTCTCGGGAAGCTCCTCGACGCCTTCGCCGGAGCGCACGGTCTCCATGGCCGTCTTGAAGACCTTCTCGAGGTCGGGCATCGCAGCGCGCTCCTCGACCGCTTCGAGCAGCCAGTCCGAACGATCGACGACCGCGTAGGTGCGAGTCGACTTGTTGCGCTCGAGCAGAGCCGGCACGACCATCATCACCGTGATGATCACGGGGAAGAGCAGAATGCCGATCCAGAAGGCCTTGGTGCGCAGATTCTCTACGAACTCGCGCTGCGCGACGAGGAGTGTCTTGTTATTCATCGACGACCTCTCCTCCGACGGCGCGCACGAAGATCTCGTGCAGTGAGGGTTCTCGCAGATCGAAACGGCGCACGCTCAGACGGGCAACCAGCTCCGGTAGCAGGGCCTGCGGGTCGGCGCCCGGCTCGAGGTAGATCTCGGCCTGCTTGCCAGAGTCGTTGACCCTCACGACGCCGGGCAACCCGGGCAGGAAGGAGCCGTCGCCGTCGTAGTCGAGCAGGACGCCTCGGTCCTCGTTCGCCTTGACCTCGGCGAGCGAGCCGTCGATCACTTTGTCGCCACGGTGAATCAGCGTGATGAAGTCGCAGAGCTGTTCGGCCTGCTGCATGATGTGGGTCGAGAAGAGCACGGTGCGGCCTTCCTTCTTCAGATCGAGGATCAGGTCGCGCATCACCTCGACGTTGACGGGATCGAGGCCCGAGAACGGCTCGTCGAGGATCACAAGATCGGGTTCATGGATCATCGTGCCGAGGATCTGGATCTTCTGGCCCATCCCCTTGGAGAGCGCCTCGCACTTCTTGTCGTGCCACTCACCGAGTCCGTAGCGATCGAGCAGCTGACCGGCGCGCGTCTTCGCCTCCGAGCGCGAGAGGCCCTTGAGTCGGCCGAAGTAAGCGAGGATCTCCGCGGCCCGCATCTTCTTGTAGAGGCCCTTCTCCTCCGGCAGATAGCCCAAACGGTCCTTGACCGCCTCGGCGTTGTCGTGCCCGAGAATGCGCAGCCTGCCGGCGTCCGGATAGAGGATGCTCATGATCATCCGGATCGTCGTCGTCTTGCCGGCGCCGTTGGGCCCCAGGAAGCCATAGATGCTGCCGCGGGGAACCCGCAGCGAGAAGTCGTTGACGGCAACGTGCGAGCCGAAGCTCTTGCTGACGCTCTCGAGCTCGAGAGCCAGTTCGGTAGACATTGGAGAAGGCTTTTTGGAAGAGATGAAGGCAGGAGGGAACGCAACGGAGAGCGCCCTGTCAGTGTACCGAAGAAGATGGCCGGATGGTGGCGGAGTTGAGGAGCTTCTGTGCGCCAGCGAAACTGCCTGTGAGGTGCCGCGTGAGATACTCGCCGCCGTCCCGACACCGAGTCTCGGCACTCGCCTGAGACCAGCACAACTCCACCGAACACTGCCCAGCGAAGGAGCTCCCCTTGAAAGATCTCTTCGACCTCAGCGGCCACGTCGCTCTGATCACCGGCTCGACCAAAGGCATCGGCAAAGCGATGGCCGAAGGTCTCGCTGCACACGGCGCCAAGGTCGTCATCTCGAGCCGCAAAGCGGACGCCTGCGACGCAGTCACCGAGAGCATCCGCGAAGCGGGCGGCGACGCGGTGGCGATCCCGTGCAACATCTCGCACAAGGAGGAGCTCGAGAACCTGGTCGCCAGAACGCGGGAGCACTACGGGCGCATCGACACGCTGATCCTGAACGCCGCCGTCAACCCCTACTACGGCTCGAGCCTCGAGATCCCGGACTCCGCCTTCGAGAAGGTCATGGCGGTCAACATCCAGTCGAACCACTGGCTCTGCCAAATGATCGCGCCGGAGATGGTCGAGCGCAAAGACGGCTCCATCGTCATCGTCTCGTCGATCGGCGGCTTCCGCGGTTCGGCGGTGCTCGGCGCCTACGCAATTTCCAAAGCGGCCGACATGCAGCTCGCACGGAACCTGGCAGCCGAGCTCGGCCCCCACAACATCCGCGTCAACGCGGTCGCACCGGGCCTCGTCAAGACCGACTTCGCTCGCGCCCTCTGGGAGAACGACGAGGTTCGGAAGCAGCGGGAGGCCGAAACGCCCCTGCGTCGCCTGGGCGAGCCGGAAGATCTCGCGGGCATCGCGGTCTACCTGGCGTCGAAGGCAGGCGCTTGGACCACGGGCCAAACCTTCACCGTCGACGGCGGCGTCACCAGCTGCTGACGAAGGCTCGTGGTGGGTACCACGAGCTTCGTCAGCCTGAAAAGCTCCGTCCCCTTGCGGGGACTGCGCGCTCCATGCTCGCTGCGCTCGCGTCGCTTGCCTCGAAGGCTCGTGGTGGGTACCACGAGCTTCGTCAGCCTGAAAGGCTCCGTCCCCTTGCGGGGACTGCGCGAAGGTGAATCGCTTTCGTGCTATCTAAGATCGTGCGAAGCTATTCACCCCGTCGTCCGGAAGAGCTCGT
>JBCCLJ010000056.1:0-33125 GCA_039026915.1 Acidobacteriota bacterium | reverse complement strand
TCGACGAGGTCCCGTGGGCCGACGCGGCGCGGGCGTCGGCTGCGGAGGACTCCTGCTCGTGCTCGTGCTCTCGTTCCTCACGGGCAACGATCCGCTGCAGCTGCTCGAGGCGATCGGCGGCGAGCAGGCGTCGACACAGGGGAGTGGCTTTCCTGACGTGGCGTCGGCCCCGCCGCAGGACGCACTCGGCGAGTTCGCTGGCGTCGTCCTGGCGGAGACCGAGGACACCTGGAACACTCTCTTTCGTCAGATGGGCAGGAACTACCGCGAGCCGACGTTGGTCCTATTCAGCGGGGGCGTGAACTCGGCTTGCGGGTTCAACTCCTCCGCAGTGGGGCCGTTCTACTGCCCCGCCGACAGCCAGGTCTATCTCGACCTCTCCTTCTTCGACGAGCTCAGCCGCCGCTTTGGAGCGGCCGGCGACTTCGCACAGGCCTACGTCATCGCACACGAGATCGGACACCACGTGCAGAACCAGCTCGGCATTTCCAGCCAGGTCGCGCAGATGCGGCAGCGCTCGTCGCAGACTCAGTCCAACCAGCTTTCGGTACGCCTCGAGCTGCAGGCCGACTGCTTCGCTGGCGTCTGGGGACGCTTCGCCTACGAGCGCAACCTGCTCGAACCTGGCGACCTCGAAGAGGCGATGCGCGCGGCAGCCGCAATCGGTGACGACAACATCCAGCGCCGTTCCAGCGGTCGCATCCGCCCCGAGTCATGGACGCACGGCTCGTCCGAGCAGCGCCAGGAGTGGCTACGAAGGGGCCTGCAAAGTGGAGACCCGCAGGCCTGCGAGACGTTTCAGTAGGAGCGGACGTTCGGAAAGAGGGAGGGGTGGAAGTTGGTGCGTTCGAAGAACTGTTGGACCGGCTCGGTGCGGTGCGCTTTGGTCCTCGTCTTGTTCACTCTTGGCGCAACGACGGTGTTCGCGCAGGACTACTCGCGCAAAGCGAGTCCGTTCGACGACTTTCGCGTCGTGAAGACCGAAAACGGGCTGAGACTCGAGGTCCTGCTGGAAGACGTCTGGTACGAGCCCCTTGCGATCGACGAGACGCCGATTGCCGAAATCCTCGGTTACTGCGAGCGACAGTGGCCCGGACAGGCGCTAAAGCGCTTCACCGAAGATCTGGTCGAAGCACTCGTTCGGCTCGGCAGGCCTCCGGGCCCCGCTGTCTCTCTGGAAGTTCGCGCCGTGGCGTCCACGGGAGGCGAGGGGGTCCTCACCCTGCAGGAGGTTCCGCTGTCCCCGTCAAAGAGAGCTGCCTTCCTCGATCGCCGGGGGACCGAGACGCCCCAGCAGAAGGAACTGCGCAAAACGCTCTCGGACCAGCTCTCCGAAAACTCGCTCCTTCTCGATGCGACGAGCGCACGCGCTGACCTCGCAGCCTTCGAAGAGGGACTGCGTGATCGATTCGCGTACTTGGATTGGAAGGGCATCGACCTCAAGAGGGAGCTCGACGAGCTCGCGCGTGAGATCCCGGCCTCCGGCCGCGTATCGATCACGATGCTCCGAACCCGCTTGGAACGAATTCTGATGCGGTTCGGCGACGGGCATGCGCGGATCGCAGGTCCCTCCGAACGCCCCCGGAACTTTCCCCCGTATCTCCTAGTCGCCGCAGCGGACGGAGTCGCCGCGATCCTGCCAGATCGCACGGCTCTGGTTGACGATCAGCATCCCTACGTCGTCGAGATTGACGGGGATCCTCTGGCGACGTGGCTCGAGCGCGTTCGACCACGGGTTGCGGACGGAAGCCCTCAACTCATCCACGAAAGATCTCTGCGCCAGCTGCGCCTCCTATCGGAGATCCGAGGAGAGTTCGGTCTTCCCGAAATGCCGAGCGTCACTCTTGGCCTCGGTGCAACCCCGGAGCGTGTCGACCGAGTCGTGGAGCGCTCCCTAGTCTCACGTCCGCCGACCTATGGTCGTTGGCCACGACGCGAGACGCAGACCCTCGAAGGGAACGTCGGTTATCTCCGTATCTACGATATGACGAACGAGACGGACCCGCTCCACGAAGCGATGGCTGCTTTCCGCGAAACGAAAGGGCTCATCCTCGACGTGCGCGGCAACGGCGGCGGCACACGAAACGCCCTGCTGGCCGTCGCAGGCTATCTGCAGGCGAACGACGAAGCGCCCTGGGTCGGCAACGTCGCCACCTATAGGCGTGCCGCGGACCGCGACCAAGACCACCTGGCAAGTCGCTTCGTCCATCGACGAGACGATTCGAACTTTGGCGACGCGCAGAGAGCAGCCATCGACGCGTTCCAGGAAAGCTTCGAGCCCGAGTGGATACCCGAAGATCCAGTCGGCGACCGCTTTAGCGAGTGGCACTACCTCGTACTCGGCCGCACTGGCGACGACCGAGAGTACTTCTATGACCGACCAGTCATTGTGCTGTCTGACGCCGTTTCCTTCAGCGCCACCGACATCTTCCTCGGAGCGCTTCGTGGACGGCCCCGTGTGACCCTTCTTTGCCGCGATAGCGGCGGCGGCAGTGCCAAGAGCGAGAGGTTCACGCTTCCCAACAGCGGCCTGCGCGTCCAGGCTGCCTCCATGGCGTCCTTCCAACCGAACGGCCAGCTCTACGACGGCAACGGCGTGCAGGTCGACGTCGAGGTCGCGCAGCCGCCGACCGACTTCCTCCTCGGCGGTACTGATCGCTGTCTCGAAGAAGCTCTACGCCGCTTCGAGTGACCGCGAACGCTGGGCCCGCCGACGGAATGCTGCGCACGTCTGCGCGGTTGCGGAAGGAGCGCGCGAATCCGATCGCGCCGCGGCGGCGTTCTCTCCAGGGGCGCGGCTCGACACTTCCGAGGAACACAACATGGCCCGAGCACTCCGCAACACACTCTTCTGCTTACTACCGCTTCTGCTTCTGACCGGCGCCGGACCGGCAGCCGCCGCCGACACCGAGCGACTTCTCGAAGGCACCTTCCGCTGGAACCAGGGCTCCCGGGAGGACAAGCCGATCCAGGCACAGCTCACACAGGTCGACGACGAAGTCTGGCAGGCGACGTTCACCTTCCGCTTCAATGGCTCGCAGCGCCGCTGGCGCGGTGAGCTGCAGGGCTCTCTCGACGGTGGCGAGGTCACCGGCACCGTGAGCCAGGGTCGCGGACGAAGGCCGCGCACCTGGCGTATCGAAGGCTCGGTCCAGGATGGCGTGCTCCAGGCGAGCCACTACGAGCAGCGGCGCAGCGGCGAAACGCTGACCGGCACGATCCGGTTGGTCGTCGAAGAGTAGGCCCCTTCGAGCGTTTCGATAGGCTTCGGAAGGCAGGCGCTGCAGCAACGCCGCCGCAGCGAGCGTGAGGGGAGGTCGGGTGTGAAGTCACGCACGAACGCCTTGGAGGCAGCAGAGGGCGGTCCGAAGAGACGGAAGAGGTCGCAACGACGACTCCGCTCGCGACACAGACGAGCGCTCGCGTCCCTCCTCGGCTTCCTGAGCGCACTATCGCCTCTGGCTGCCTTGCAGAGCTCAGAGGGCTCGCCGATCTGCGAGCCGTCCGCCAAGCTGCGCAGCCAGCTGCACGAGCTCTCACCCTGGACCCAGGGGTGCAACCCGTCGCAACCCTGCTTCGAAGAAGGCGTGCAGAAACTTCGCGCGCTGCGCGATGAGCAGCCGGACAACGTGCACGCGCACCGCGCCTACCAGAATCTCGTTCGTGACCGAGAGGCGCTACGCAGCGAGTATTCGCAGCTCGCGGAAGAACACCCCGAGAGCCCGCTCTATCTGTACCTGCACGGACGCCTACTGACTGGCGAGGGTCTTGGCGTCACTGCCCGGCGCGCGCTGGAGCTCGACGAGAGCTATCCCTGGACACACGCTCTAGCGATGGCCACCGAGCTCCAAAGCGAGTCCGCAGACCGAGAGGCCGCGTTCGCTCACCTGCAGCGGTTTCTCGAGATCTGCCCCCGGCACCTCTCGCTCTCGCTCGCTTACTCGCAGAGTCTCGGTGACGCCGGCTACTGGGCGCAGCGAATCCCCGCGCTGCGGATGAAAATCGAAGCTCTTCCGCTGCGCGAGCAGGCGACGGAGCTGAGGCGTCTGTGGAGTGCGGAGTTCTCTCGCGCGAGCGTCGACGAGCACGAGGGAGTTCGGGAGCGAGTGCGCCAGGATCTGGCAAAGCTGGAGGCAGCGAAGCTGTCCGATCCACTCTCGCTCGCTGCGCTCGCCGAGGGCTACGAGCTCCTCGGAGACCAGGAGGGGCAGAGCCGCGTGAGCAGCCTGCGCGCCGAGGGCTCGCCGTGCGACTCGCAGGTCGCCTATGCGAGGGTCCAGGACTGGTTGAAGACGCAAGGAATGAAGATCACGGAGGTCCGCAAGGAGGCAAATGCGCGCAAGCTGTGGCCGGTCGCCGAGGAGTGGTCCACGGACTGCCCGGACAGTCACACCTACGCCGACGTTCGCTTTGCCGCTTTCACGACGCTGCGCAGCGAGTTCGGTCGCGAGCGCTGGCGGCAGGAGATCGACCTCTATGTCGACAACTGGAAGAAGAACGAGTCCTCGATCGGAACCGCCAACACTCCCTACCGTGCAGTCATGGAGCTCCTTCTCGCCGAGCGCTTCGAACAAGAGCAACTGTCGGAGCTCCTCGAGCGCGAGAGGAAGTATCAGGAGAAGGAGCGGAGCGACCGAGGCGCGCTTCCCGAGCGACTGAAGCAGCGCATCGAGGAGCACGACCGTCATATGAGCTTCCGGGAGGCCGTGCTCGCTGAGCGGGTTGCGCTGACGACCTCGGAGGCCCCGGCGATCGAGGAGGACGTTTGGCAACGGAGCATCGAAGCGATCGCGGCGCAGGCAGAAAAGCCCTCGGCAACGCGCCAGCAGCTCCACCTCGAGCTTCTCGAGCTGCGCGCGGACGTTGCCGAGCTACAGGGGCGCACGGCAGACGCCGTCGTGCTCCTCATCGAAGCAGCCGACGGCAGCCAGGGGGCCTTCTCTCGAGCGCCCGAACTTGAGAGGCGCGCCGAGCGCCTGTGGAGCACCATCGGTGGCCGTCGCGAGAGAGCCTCGAGAGTCTTCGGCGGTCGAACTCGATCGAGACGGCCGCCGAGGTCAGTCGCTGGAAAGAGATCGATCGGCCACTCGAGCCGTTCGAGCTCGCCGACCTCGAAGGACGCATGCACACGGCCGACGGCCTGCGAGGCAAGGTCGTGCTGATCAACCTGTGGGCAACCTGGTGCGGCCCCTGTCTGTTGGAGCTGCCGCTGATCGACCGCCTGGCGCGAGAGCTCGAGGGCCGCGACGACGTCGCCGTGCTCACCCTGAACGCCGACCGCAATCCTGGCCTGATCGCACCGTTCCTCGAAAAAGAGGGCTACGTCTTCGAGACGCTGCTCGCCTACCAGCATCTTCAAGAGCTCTTTGGTGGCTTGTCGCTGCCGCAGAACTGGATCGTCGACGCGCGAGGCCGGAAGCGCTTCGAGCAATTTGGCTACGGGCAGACGGACGACGAGAGCTGGCTTGCCGAACTGCGCCAGCGTCTCGAGGAGCTCGCTGCCGAGGGTCCGTAACGACGCTGGAGACCGCGACCGCGCTAAGGAACTTCGAAAGAGATGCCTTCGTAGCCGCGCTCAGCCACTTCCTCGAGGCGCGCGACGTACTTCGGCGCGCCGCCGTTGTAGATGAGATGGCGCATCGTGCCCTTCTCGTGGCCCTTGAGGTTCGAGTTGTAGCCGGTGAACCAGCCCTGGGCCTTGCGCAGGAGCACGTGCTCGTAGGCCTCGACGACTTCCTGCGTCCAGTGGCGCTGCGCTTCGGCCTCGGCGTCGATGCGCTCGATACCGTTCGCGAACGCGTGCGCGAGAAGATCGCTGATCCAGTCGACGCCCCATTCGATGCCGCGCGGGAAGTTGGCCGAGGCGGAGCCGCTCTGCGGGCCGGAGACCATCAGCAGGTTCGGGAAGCCGCTGACGAGAACGCCGAGGTAGGTGGAAGCGTCGTGCTGCCAGCACTCGCGCAGCGTCAGACCGCCGGCACCGCGAATGTCGATGCGATCGTAGGCGCCGGTCAGCGCATCGAAGCCGGTGGCGTAGACGATGACGTCGAAGTCGAAGTCTTCCTCGCTCGTGCGCAAGCCGGTCGCCGTGATGTCTTCGATCGGCGTCTCGCTCGTATCGACGAGGCCGACGTTGTCCCGGTTGTACGTCTCGTAGTAGCCCGTCTCGAGCGGCACTCGTTGGTAGCCGAAGCCGTGGTCCTTCGGAATCAGCTTCTCCGCGAGGTCGGGATCGTCGACCCGCTGCCGAATGCGATCGGCGATGTACTCGGAGAGCTCCTGGTTCGCCGCTTCTTCGGTGAAGGTCTCGACGAAGTTGCGCAGCCAGATGCCGAAGCCCGGCTCGTCGTAGAGACGGTCCCAGAGCGCCTCGCGCTCTTCGCGCGTCAGGTTGTAGAAGCCACGCCGGTCGGGCTCGTGCTCGAAGCCACCGGGTGAGCGCGAGCAGGCCGCGAAGATCTCGTCGTAGCGCGCGCGAATGTCGTCCATCTCCTCATCGGAGATCGGCCCGTTGTTGAGCGGCGCAGCCCAGTTCGGCCGACGCTGGAAGACGGTGAGCTGCGCCGCCTCCTTGGCGACCTCCGGGATCAGCTGGATGGCGGTCGCACCCGTGCCGATGACCGCGACGCGCTGGCCCTCGAGCTCGACCTTCTCCTGGGGCCAGTCGTGCGTGTGAAACGAGGCGCCCCGAAAGTCGTCGCGACCCGGATAGCTCGGCAGCGTGGGAATCGACAGCGGACCGACCGCTGTGACGACGAAGCGAGCGGTGAGCGAGCGGCCGCCGGCGACGTCGACGCGCCAGGAATTGCCCTCTTCGTCGAAGCTCATGGAGCTGACGCGGCAGCCGAACTGCATGTACTTTCGCAGACCGAACTTCTCGGCGACGAAGTTCAGGTACTTGAGGTTTTCCGGCTGCGGCGAAAAGCGCTCGGTCCAGTGCCACTCGTCCAGCACCTCGCGCGAGAAAGAGTAGCCGTAGGTGTAGCTCTCCGAGTCGAAGCGCGCGCCCGGGTAGCGGTTCCAGAACCAGGTGCCGCCGAGATCGTCGCCGGACTCGAGCACCGTGGCGCGCACACCAAGGTCGACCAGTCTCTTGATCTGGTAGATGCCGCCGACGCCGGCGCCGAGCACGATGACGTCGTAGTCGAGTTCTGTGGGTGCGGACGACTCTCGTTCGGGGATCTTCATGGAGTTCATCGAGTCCTGAGTCATGGGGCCGAAGGGCTGGATCTCCAAATCTACCGCGATCCGTCGGCACCTTTGCGTTCCGACGCCTTAGTTCCCATCATGCACCTCACGACCACCAGCGGCCCGACCAAGAGAACCTCCTCCTCCCGCGTTGCGGTGTTGCCCGCTCCGACGGATCCAGGCGTGCGGCTGCAGCGCGCTGCCGAAGCACTCTGCACGACGGTGATCCTTCTGGTCGTGCTCCTCGGCTTCGCGGTCGCCGGCCTTGCCGGTTCGGAAGCGCAAACGAGCGCGCAGGCGCTGCTGCTGTCACCCGCACGGGCCTTGGAGCAGGCCTGGGAGCTGGTGCACCGGATCGACTGGAGCTACGGGCTGCGTCGCGCCTTCTGAGGGTCAGCCCAGCAGCCCGAGAAAGGCGCGCACGGCGAGCGCCAGAAGCAGCATCGAGCTCGTCGCGAAGAGAGAGAAGCGAACGAGTACGACGTTCGAGCTCACCTGCACCAGGCTGTGTACGACGCGGAGCCCGAAGTACGCCCAACCGAGCCCCAGGTTCAGCGATCCCGTCTGCTCGGTGACGAAGAGGAGCAGCATGACGGCGTAGAACAGCGTCGGCTGCTCGTGCAGATGGTTGTAGTTGTCGGCGGCCCAGCGCGCCCGATCGGGCAGCGTGTTCATCAGATCGGGCTGCCGGATGAACTCCTGCGCGTCCTCGTGTACCTTGGCCATCGCCGGCAGTCGGCGCGCATAGAGAACGAACCACAGGACGAAGGTCCAGAGGACCAGGGCCGCGGCCGGCAAGAGGAAGTGCGTCACGACGTCAGCGCGTCTCGTCGACCGGCTGGAACGGCCCGAAGAAGCCGACGATCAGGCGCAGGCGGCCGTCGTCGTCGACCTCACCGTAATCGATTCCCGTCGCCACCGTCTGGCCGTCCTTCGAGACCATCGACCAGCTGAAGCGCAGCCGATGTCCGTGATGACTGTCGACCTTGCTGGTCAGGACGAGGCTGGCACCGGTGCCCTGGTCGAGGAACGCGCCGATGTGCTCGTGCAGAGCGTCTCGTCCCTTCACTTCGGCCGACGGGTCCGTGTAAACGCCGTCTTCTGCCCAGGCCTTCTCCAGGAGAGCGCGGCGCTTGGCCGGATCCGCCTCGGCCCAAGCGGCGCCGTAGAGGGCGACGGCCTCCTCAGGACCGGAGGTCTGAGCCGCTGCAGGGCTGAGAGCCAGAAACAGAGACAGAACGACGAAACCGAGAACGAGTCGTGACATGACAGCTCTCCCGCGAAGGTGGATTGTCGGCGCCCGTTCAGTCTAGCGAACGCGAAGCTCGCGCGGTCTGCGGCCTCGCCAAGGCAAGGACTCAGGGTAGAGGGAGACGCCCGGGATTCAAGCCGGCGCCCGATCCTCGGCCGAAGCCTCCCGCCCGCGCCAGAGGTACCCGAAGAGCGCGGCGGCGGTGACGGCGTCGGCGGCCAGAATGAGAGCCCACCACCACGACGGAATGGGCGGGCTCCCCATCGATCCCACGGACGCGACGCTACCGAGGAGCATCAGAAGATAGACCGGGATCGTCACGCGGTAAGACCCGCCCCGCAGTCCGCGAGCGAGCCCGCAGTAGAGCGCGCCGACCACGACGAAGGCGATCGTGATCGGAGCGATGCCGGCAACGAGGAACGCAAGAATGTGCAGAACGCCGCTCACCGACAGGCCCAGCGATGCGACGCGTAGCGTACTCCGAGTCTCAGTCATGGTGCTCACTCGCTCGGGCACGGCATGCCGGCCGCCACCCACTCCACGGTGTCGTCGAGGTGCTCCTGCATCGTTCCGGGCGCTGGCTCTCTGCCTCCGCCCGGATCGAAGGCCCAGGTGATGAAGGCGCCGATCGAGGCGTCGTGCGTGATGTGCTCGATGAGACCCCGACCGTTGCGTCCGCCGTTGCGCCGCGGATCGCGAACCTGCTCACAGACCGTCTTCGAATCCTGACCGAACCAGAGGAACTCGACCGGGGCGAGCTGCCAGGGAAGGCCGGCGTGCGGCGGTGCGTGCGGTGTCGTGTTGGGCCGCGTCGACGTCGCATGGCAGGTCGAGCACTCGAGCAGTTCTGCTCCGATACGGCTGTCGCCCGCATGAATGTTCATGCCGTGAGGACGCGTCTCTCCCGTTGCGTCGTCGGTCCACATGGGAAGCCCGCGCTTGTCGGTGTGGCAGTTGGCGCAGCGCGGATGAATGAAGACCTCGAAGACGCGGTCCCAGGCGGCAAGACCGGCGGCGCGCGACACGGCGCCCGGGTCCTTGACGACGAGACCGTGGTCGGCGCCGCTTTCGGCCAGCAGAAGCGGAGCGACGAGAGAGCAGGCGAGCAAACAGACTGCGCTGAAGGTTCGTTTCATCGTCGTTTCCTCAGGCAAAGCGGATGTGCTTGTTGAGCGGCAGCTCGCGAATGCGCTGACCGGTCGCCGAGAAGATGGCGTTGGCGAGGGCTGGCGCGGCCGGCGGTACCGACGGCTCGCCAATGCCCTTGACGTGCTCGCCGTTCTCCAAAGCCTTCGCGACGATCTCGGGCGTCTGGTAGAGGCGCATGCCTTCGAAGCGATGGAAGTTCGTCTGGCGCGGAGCGAAGTTTTCGTAGGTGAGCTCGCAGTTCATTGCATGTCCGAGGCCCCAGACCACGCCGCCCGTGATCTGCGCCTCGATGTTCACCGGATCGAGCACCTTGCCGACCTCGCAGACGGCGAAGACCTTGTCGATCCGGATCCCGCGCGGCGTGTCGGTGACCTCGACGACTTCCGCCATCGGCACGCCGAAAGACATGGCGAACGCGACGCCGCGGCCTCGCCCCTCGCCGAGATCGCGACCGGTCCAGGCCGAGATCTCTTTGAGCTCCTCGAGAACCTTGCGCGACAGGTCGTGGCTGCAGAGCCGGATCAGCTCGTCCATCGGATCGAGATCGGCCTCCACGAAGAGCTCGTCGAGAAAGCCGCCGTGCTGAAAGCCGACGCCCGAATTGCCGACCGAGCGCCAAGAGCTCGTCGGCACCATTTCGGGGGCGCGGTAGCCGGTGACGCGGTAGTTGGGAATCGCCAGCGGCTGGTCCCAGGCACCCGACACGATCGTCGCGTCGGGACCGGGCAGTGGGCCCATCAAGCGACCGAACCACGAGTTCATCACCGAGGAGCTCGAATTGGCGAAGTCGTACGCCGTGACGGCTCCGTCTTTGACGGCGCCGCGCATGCGCGCGAGCTGCGCCGGGCGCGGAAAGTCGTGGGTCATGTCCTCTTCACGACTCCACGTCATCTTGATCGGCCTGCCGGGTACGGCCTGGGCGATCTCGATCGCCTGGAGGACGTAGGTGTCTTCCAAACGCCGTCCGAAGCTGCCGCCCATCGGCTGCACATAGACGAAAATCTGCTCCGGAGCGAGTCCCGTGAGCTCCGCCGCGTGGGTCTGGATGAAGCCGGGGATCTGCGAGCCGGTCCAGATCTCGAGGCGTTCGTCCTGCAGATGCACGACCGCGTTCATCGGCTCCAGCGGTGCGTGAGCCAGGAAGGGCACGCGATACTCCGCCTCGAGCACGGTCGCGCCGGAATCGCCGAGAGCGCTCTCGACGTCGCCCTCGTCTTTGTTGCGGCTGTCCTCCGCGGCGTCGTGCGCGCTGGCAAGCTCGTCCCAGATCCCGTCCTGATCGGCCGGGTAGGGACCGTCCTCCCAATCGATCTCGATGGCGTCGAGCGCCTTGAACGCGCGCCAGGTGTTGTCCGCGACGACGGCCACGCCGTGCCTCAGAGGCACGATCTTCTGTACGCCGCGAAGGCCTTCGGCCGCGCTGGCGTCAAAGCTCGAAACGCCCGCACCCATGCCCGGGTTGGCTCTGACCGACGCGTACAGCATGTCGTCGAAAGCGAGGTCGATGCCGTACTCGAGGGTACCGGTCGCCTTGGCAACGGTGTCGGTCCTCCGCACCGGCTTGCCGAGACGGCGCCACTCGCTCGTCGGGCGCAGCGCAACGTCGGCCACGGGCCGTACCGTCGAAGCTTCGCTCGCGAGGTCGGCGTAGGCGATGCGCTCGCCGGCGGCCGTGACCACGTGACCGTCCCGGGTCGACAGCTCGGCTCGCTTCACGCCGAGTCGCTGAGCAGCGGCTTCCTTGAGCGTTTCGCGCGCCACCGCTCCGGCCATACGCAGCTTCTCGTAGCCCTCGGGGGTCGTCGTCGAGCCGCCGGTCATCTGCATGCCCATGAGCTTGGCGGGCAGCTCCATCAGGCCGCGCATGCGCTCGGCAACCCAGCTCTCGTCGTACTGAGGGAAGGGCGCACCCTCCTTGAGCAGGTTGGCGTTGTAGTACGCCGGTCCCGGCAAACCCGGTGAGAGTCGCACGGCGTGCGGGTCGACATCGAGCTCCTCGGCGATGAGGTGCGCCTGAATGGAGTAGGCGCCCTGGCCTTTGTCGGCACGCGGAGTAATCAGCGTGACGCCCTCGCCGTCGATCTTCACGTAAGGAGTGATCGCCGACTCGCCGGCGGCCAGGCCGTCGAGCAGCGGGTTCCCCAGAGGGCGTTTGGCGAGATACGTGCCGAACGCGACGCCTCCGGCGACCGCGGCCGAGCCGATGAGAAAGGTGCGGCGGGTGACCGTTCCGAGACGCGACATCTCACTCACCCCTCATCTTGGCCGCCGCCGTCTGCACGGCGATCCGAACCCGCGGGTAGGTACCGCAGCGGCAGAGGTTGGCGGAGAGCACGCGATCGATCTCCTCGTCGGTGGGGTCGGGCTTGCGCTCCAGAAAGGCCGCCGCGGACATGACCTGGCCGGCCTGGCAGTAACCGCACTGCGCCACCTGGTGCTCGATCCATGCAGCCTGCACCGGATGAGGCTCCTCGGGGGTTCCGAGGCCTTCGATCGTCGTGACTTCACGATCGCCGACGTCACCCACGGCGAGGCGGCACGAGCGCACGGCTCGACCGTCGAGGTGCACCGTGCATGCTCCGCACTGCGCGATGCCGCAGCCGTACTTCGGGCCGGTGATCCCCAGTTCGTCGCGCAGCGCCCAGAGCAGAGGCATGTCGTCCTCGACCTCCAGCTGACGCACGGTTCCGTTCACCTTGAGTTCCATCGCTCTCTCCCTTGACGGCTGGACAACTTGCTCGGCCAAAAACCGAATCTAACCTATCTTTTCCTCCTGCTCCCGCTTTTCGCCCCCCTCTTCTTCACCAGGGAACTTGCCAGGCCCGCGCTCCCGCTTATAATTAGTCACTGCTTATATAATTTCACCTTGATTCAAGGAGCCTTCGATGACCCTCGACCTCACTCGCGCCATTGGCGCCATCTCTCGCAAGCTGACGATCGTCGATCACGAGGGACGGCCGGCGGAATCGATCGTGGCGAGCCGCCACTACGACACGCCGATCGACGATCTCTGGGATGCGATGACCCACCCTGAGCGCCTGCCTCGCTGGTTCCTGCCGGTCGAAGGAGACCTTCGCGTGGGCGGTCGCTTTCAACTGAAGGGCAACGCTGGAGGCGAGATTCTCGAGTGCGAGCCGCCAGCGCGCCTGGCGCTGACCTGGGAAGCGGGCGGCAATACGAGCTGGGTTCGGGTGGACCTCGAGACGCAGGACGGAGGCACGCTTCTGACTCTCGAACAGCTCGCTCACACTCCGCCGGAGTTCTGGGAGCAGTACGGGCCGGGCGCCACCGGCGTTGGCTGGGACCTCACGCTCTTCGGTCTCGACGAGTACTTTCGGGACGAGCCCGTGGTCGTGCCCGAGACCGCGGAAGCGTGGGCTCTCTCCGAGGAGGGCAAGAACTTCAGCCGGCAGAGCAGCGAGGCCTGGGGCGCAGCGTCGATCGCCGCAGGAACCGATCCCGAAGCGGCGCGCGCGGCGACGGACAACACGACGAAGTTCTACACCGGCGAGGGCTGATGCACGCCTTCGACGTCCTCGGCGATCCCGTCCGACGCCGCATCTGTGAGCTGCTGGCTGACGGCGAGGCGAGCGCCGGGGACGTCGTCTCGGTCATTCGGAGAGAGTTCGGCATCAGTCAGCCCGCGGTCTCTCAACACCTGCGCGTGCTGCGCGAGAACGGCTTCGCCAACGTTCGTCGCGACGGCACGCGGCGCCTCTACTCGGTGGCGAGCGAGCCCTTTCGCGAGATCGACGACTGGCTCGAGAGCTTCCGCGGTTTCTGGGAACATCGGCTCGAAGCCCTCGCGACCGAAGTGGCGCGCGGCAAACGCCAACGACGCGCGCAGAGCCGCGAGCTGGGAGAACCGAACGATGAACCCTGAGCAACGAGACGCCTTTCTCCAGGAGCCGCACACCGCGGTCCTCGCCACCGTCGACGGAGAGGGACGACCGCACGCCGTGCCCGTCTGGTACCTGTGGGACGGGACGAGCTTCGTCTTCATCGCCGGCAAGAACTCTGCGAAGGTTCGCCACATCGCCGCGCGCGGTCGTGCCGCCCTGTGCATCGACGAGCGTCAGGGCCGCGTACAGCACGTGACCGCCGAGGGGCCGGCCACCCTCGGCGAGACGGCGACCCCCGAGTGGCGCCTCGCGCTCCACACCCGCTACCGCGGCGCGGAGGCGGCCGAGGAGGTCGTTGCCGCCGGCGGTCACGAGCATCAGCGCTTCGTCACCCTGACGCCGGAGCGCTGGTACGCCTGGCCGCAGAAGATCCAGGACTGAACGGCTCTGCTCGTCGGGGACCCCCGCACGAGCCACTGAAGGGCTGCAGCCGAGCTCAGATGGGTGTCGCTCAGCGGTAGTCTGTTCTCCCGACAGACCTGCGCCCCACCCGCGCAGAGCCTCCGCATGAGCTACGCCATCGCCATCCCTGCCTTCAACGAGGCCTCGAACATCGGTCGTCTACTGCACCGATTGCGCATCGAGGCACCGGAGGCGGCCACGATCCTGGTCGCTGACAGCGCCAGCACAGATGGCACGGCGGACGTCGTCGGGGAGGCCTCGCGGGACGACGAGCGCGTCGATGTCCTGCAGGTCGGAAGGCCCGGCAAGCCGGCAGCGTGGAACGCTCTCTGGTCGCAGCTGCAAGACCACGACGTGATCGTCTTCATCGACGGCGACGCACTGCCGACGCTCGGCTCTCTTGCGGTGCTGCGCACGGCGCTCGAGCGCGAAGGCGTGATCGCGGTCGGCGCACGGCGCGTCGTCGCAGACCCGAGCGCTGCGCGGCTCTCGGACCCGGTCGTCGAGACCTGTCTCGTGGGCGCGCTCTACGCGCTGCATCGACCCTCGTTCGACAGCCGTCTCCAGGAGCTCGAGGTCGAAGAAATGCCGGAGGTCTTCGCGGACGACCACTGGCTGCTCAGCCTGCTCCGGCGCGGTGAGTTCGCCGTCTGCGACGAAGCGACGGTCGAGGTTCAGGTCGCAGGTCGCAAAGCGGAGCGTCTGCTCAGCGCACGACGTCGACTCGTCCGACACGAGGCCTATCGCGCACTTCCGGAGATCGGCCGTCGCCTCGACGCGGAGCATCCGGAGGCCCTGCGTCCCTGGGCGCAGGCGCGTCACGTTCTCACCGGACCCTACGCACTCCGTAGGAAGTCCCGCTGGTACCGGAATGCAGCGTTCAAGCTCGCCGCGGATCTTCGCTGGCCGCCGAGGACCCAGGCTCGAGAGCTCGTCGCCGCCTACGCCGAGAGTCCGGTCTCGGTGCTGCGCACCTTTCGCGCCCGGACGCGGCGGCCGGGAGACGTGCGAGTGCGACCCGCCGTCACCGCGGACGCTCCCGCGTACGCGGCGCTCGAGAACCTCGCCTCCTCGGGCGGCACGCGCCGAATCTACGGCAGGAGCTGGCCGGACGCGGTCGAGGAAGAGTTCCGCGAGGGACGGACGCGTCACGGCTATCGCTGGGTGCTCTGCGCTGAGGTCGACGACGAGGTCGTCGGAATAGCGGCCGTCGTACCCCACGAGCACAGCGTCGACGAAGAACCCCACGGGCTGTGGTCTCGAGCCATCCAGGCGTGGCGACGGCTGCGAGGCTTCAGGGAGCCGCCGATCACTCTGCCGGGCGAGGTCTGGGGCGTCACCGTCGCGGTCGCGCCCGAGGCGAGGCGCCTCGGCGTCGGCAAGGCGCTGCACCAAGCCTGTCTCGAGCGAGCGCACGAGCTCGGAGCCTGCGCGATCGTGCACGAGACGGCGCACGACAACGAGACCGCGCTCGCTTTTCACCGCAGTCGCGGCTTCGTCGATCTGGTTACACGCCAGCGCGAGCCTTCGATCCTGATGAGCAAACCGCTGAGCGACGGCGGACGGCAGCGCGTCGCGTGGCACTGCGACTACCACCAGCGCGGCTTCGTCGACGCCTGCCCCCTCGAGGATGCGGCGCCGCTCGCTGCTCTGGCGCAGTCGGTGAACGACTTCGAGGAGAGAGCCCGGCGGGACGCGGAGGCAGGGCGGAGCACGGTCCCGTACGGCCTCACGCCCGAGATCGAGAAGGTCGCCTGCGACCCGGCGATCGTGCGCGTCGTCGAGGCGATCCTGCGAACGCCCGACTGGGTCGTATGGGGTGCCAACGTGCGCGCCGCCACACCGAACCAGGCACAGCTCTGGCACATCGATCTGGAAAGCTGGTACTGGCCGACGATCACCGTCGCCGTGGGCGTGGCGGGGAACGACGCGCACACGGCGCCCTGGCTGCTTCCGGGAACGGCACCGCTCTCCACGCATCCGTCCGGATCCGAAGCGGCTGACGACGACCACGTCGTCGCCATGGCCGCGAAGCTCGGCGTCGAGGCGCAACCGCAGCAGCCGAGCGGCATGGACGACGCGCACTTCGTCGCCTTCGACGCCAAGACCTGGCATCGCGGAGACCCCCTCGCCTCGCAGAATCGGGTGATGCTCTTTCTGCACTATCAACCGGCGGCTCATCGCCGAGTGCCGCTCATGGTGGACCACGCGCGACACGTGTGGACGCGCCGCCCGGCCCCCTACTGGACGCCGCCCGGCGTCGAGTCTGTGGCGGAGGCCGCAACGATCCCACTGCGCGAGCGTGCGCGTCGCGCCAGCAAGTGGCGACCTTGAGCAGCGGCCCGCTCGTTCGGGTCGTCGTTCCCGTCTTCAACGACGCCGCCACCGTGGAAGACGCGGTGCGCTCGGTTCTCGAGCAGACGCACCGAAATCTCGAGCTCGTCGTCGTCGACGACGGCAGTGAAGACGGCTCAGCCGAGCGCGCCGAGTCCTCCTTCGACGAACGCTGCCGCCTGCTGAGCCGGCCCAACGGTGGCCCGGCCGCGGCACGCAACGCAGGAGTCGTCGGCAGCGCGGCCGACTTCGTCGCGTTCTGCGACGCCGACGACGTCTGGAGCCCGCAGAAGCTGACGCTCCAGCTGCGCGCTCTGGCCGAGGACCCGAAGGCGGTCCTCGCCTACGGCTGGGTCGACCTCGTCGACACGGACCTGAGCGTCGTCGTGACCGACCGGCGCCCGCGCTTCTCCGGCAGCGTCTGGACGGAGCTGGCCGGCGACAACTTCATCGTGTCCGGCTCGAACGTCCTGATCCGAAGAGCTGCCTTCGAGACGGTCGGCGGCTTCGACGAGAGCCTCTGGGGAGCTGAGGACTGGGAGCTGCACTGTCGCCTCGCCCGCCTCGGCAGCGTTCGCGTCGTGCCGGAGGTTCTCGTCTCCTACCGCCAGCGACCGGGCTCGCTCAGCTGCGACATCGGTCAGATGGCGCAGAACTACCGTGTCGCCAGCGCCAAGGTCTTCCAGAGCTCGAGCGACGACGAGCGCGCCCTGCGACGCAGCGCGGACGCGCGCTACTGGTCCTATCTGGCCGTTCGAGCAACCCAGACGGGACGCGCGCGCGATCTCGTTCACGCGCCCCGACTCCTGGGTCGAGCGCTCCGCTCGAGCCCGGGCGAGGTCCTCAACCGGCTTCGGAGTTCAGCGCCGCTGCGCTCCCTATGGCTGACGATGCGCGCTCTCGCGGGTGGTCGCTGAAGACGACGGCGCCGCACCCTCGGCACCGTAGACCCAGTCGGGATCGAAGACCCAGTCGGGACAGGAAGCGTCGAGATCCGCGCGCGAGCGCTCCGTGCCGTCGTCCGAGATCATGATCATGTAGCCCTGCGGGCCCCCGTAGGCGATCATCGGCAGCGGCCTCGACATGTCGTGATGGGCCATGTCGTGACCGATGTCTTCGTTCGTCAGATTCGGGGCGTAGAACATGACGTGCGGCGGAAAGAAGCCGAGCTCCCCCGTCTGCGGATTCACCGGACGGTTGTAGCGCGAGAGCATGTAGGCGACCCCCGCACGCCCCTGCGACTCGAAGACGCCGTTCTCGAACTTCGCCGCGAGGTCCTTGCGAAGTGCCTCCGTCTCGACGCCGGCAAGCAGCTGATCGCCGACGTAGCGAATCTTCGGAATCACCGTGCGCGTTCCTTCGCGATCGAAGCACGTCGGTTTGAGCACAGCCGGATGGTCGCGATTGACCACGCAGGTGAACGGGTTCTCGGCCTCCCGAACCAGCTCGTAGCCCTGTTCCGTGAAGGCAAAGACTCCGGCCTCCTCCTGCAGAGACTCCGGCGCCGCACTGAGTGCAATCGAGACCTCGCACGCGAGCGGCAGGATCGGCACCTCGCCAAGGGGCGGGCCCTCGCTCACGGCGACGAACGGCATCAGACCGAGCAGAGCGAACAGACGACTCACGAAGAACATCAAGACACCTCCTGTTGTGCAATCCAACGATCGACGAGTCGAGAGAGCGTCGGCATGGGCACCGCTCCCCGTTCGAGCACGACTTCGTGAAACCGGCGCAGGTCGAAGTCCTCGCCGAGCTCCCGCTCGGCGCGCGCGCGCAGCCTTTGGAACTGAATCATTCCGAGCTTGTAGGAGGCCGCCTGGCCCGGCCACACGGCATAGCGGTCGATCTCGCGCGCGATCGACGCGCGGCTCTCGCCGGTTCTGGCGACCATCGTCTCGATGGCACGCTCGCGGCTCCACCGGTGGTGATGAATCCCGGTGTCGACGACGAGGCGTACGGCGCGATAGAGCTCGGCCCGCAGCCGACCGAGGTCGCCCAGAGGATCGCCTTCGTAGAGGCCCATCTCCGCCGCAAGCGCCTCGGCATAGAGCGCCCAGCCTTCGCCGTAGTCGCCGAACCAGAGCATGTGCCGGAGCAGGGGCAGACCCCGAACGGAAAGAGCCTTCGCAGCCTGCAAATGATGCCCCGGCACGGCCTCGTGGAAGGTCAGGGTCTTGAGTGTGTAGACGGGCACGTCGGCAGAGCTCTTGAGATTGATCCAAAAGATGCCGGGGCGCGAGCCGTCGATCGGCGGTGGCGTGTAGTAGCCACCGCTGGCCGAGTCCTCTTCGTGGGACGCGATTCTTCGCACTTCGACGGCTTGAGAAGGCACGGTCTCGAACCACGAGGGCGCCCGCTCGAGCACGGCATCGACGTGACTCTGCAGCGAAGCGACGAGCGCTGCCTTCGCCTCGTCGGTTTCTGCAACGAGGTGCTCCGGTGATGCAGCGAGCCGCGCCATGCGCTCTCCGACCGTGCCTTCGAGGAGCCCCTCCTGCGTCAGGATGCGGTCCATCTCCGCTTCGATACGCGCGACGTCCTCGAGTCCGATTCGGTGAATCTCCTCGGCGCTCAGGCCGTTGGCGCCCCAGTACTCGAGAGCCAGCTCATAGAGCTCCGCACCGTCCGCAAGACGCCAGAGGCCGAAGCCGTCCCCGGACTCCGGTTCGAGCGCCTCGACGCGGTCGGCAAATGCGACGTAGGCCGGAGCCACTTCCTCCTCCCAGGCTTGCCGGGCACGGCGCTCGAACGCCCTGCGCGCGCCGGGCGCGAGCTCGACCGCTTCCAGCCTTTCAGAGAAGGAGCGCAGCAGCGGAGGCTGCGACGGCGCCGCCAGAGCGCGCGACGCCGAGGCCACGGCCTGCGACGCGACGCGGGGCGGAGCGACGCCCGCTGCGGCATCGGTTTCCGCCTGAGTCGCCAGCTCGTCGAGCAGTCGAGGAACCGCAAGCAGTCGCTTCAACCAGTCGCGCACGTCGCGATCGCTGCGCAGCGGATGCTGCGCCGTCAGCAGACGAGGCACGTCGACGTGGGGACCGAAGAGCTGCTGAACGGCATACGGCGTCACCGGTCCGAGGACCGAAGGGAGACCGACGCCGAGCGCGTTCTGACGATCGGCGAGCTCGTAGACGAACTCCAGCAGCTCGAGCGTGAGTCGATCCTCATCTCCGAGAGGACCTTCACCGAGCCGTCGAACCTCGTGCAACCATCGCGAGACCCTCTGCCGCTCGAGCGACTGTTGCTCGGCGCTCAGGTCGGCGAGACGCCCGCCGAACCCCGCGCCCGCCAGCACCTCGCTCACGCCGAGCTGCGTCGCCCACTCAGGACTGCTCGCGAGCAGCCCGGCAGCGTGCCGATCGGCGAGCTCCGCCACGGGACTCTCGACACGGTCCGGAGCAGAACGCGGACCCCCGCGTTCACAGCCGACGAGCAGTGCGGACGTGAAGACGAAGAACGAAAGGGAAACCGCCCTTGCAAAGGACGACGAGCTCATGCGTACACCTCGTCGATGTCGACCGTCCACGGCTCGGCGCGGGCTGCGGCCTCCCACTCCTGCCAGGCGTCGAGAGACGTGATCGTGGCACTGTAGTCGCGCACGGCCTGCGTGCGAGACAGCTCGTACACCTTCAAACGGTTGACCACCGGTGCGTACATGGCGTCGGCGATCGTGAAGTCCGAGCCGAAGAGAAAGGGCCCGCCGTAGGACTCGAGACAGCCCTCCCAGAGCGTCTCGATGCGCCGCACGTCCTTCTGCACGGCCGCGTCGACCGGTAGCGCCTCGACCCGCCGCCGCAGGTTCACCGGACACGCGGCGCGCAGTGGCAGGAAGCCAGCGTGCATCTCGTGGGCCGCGCAGCGCGCTTCGGCACGCGTCGCTTCGTCCTCCGGCCATAGACCGGCTTGGGGCCTCGTCTCCGCGACGTACTCGAGAATCGCCAGGGACTCCCAGAGCGTGCGGCCCTGATCGACGAGCACGGGAACCTTCCCGGTCGGAGAGAACTCGAGAAAATCGGCGTACTCGTTCTCGACGTCGAAGGCGCGGAGGTCTTCGGAGAACGGGATGCCCTTGACGCGCAGGGCGAGCCAGACGCGCAGCGACCAGGACGAGTAGTTCTTGTTGGCGATGAAGAGCTTCATCGCGCCGCCTCCGTCCAGACCTTGCGGTAGGCATCTTTGAGCACGATCAGGTCGCCGCGAAACCGGAAGCGGTCACAGCCGAGCTCGCTGGTGCCGTCGGCGTGGGTGTAGCGCCACGTCCAGGTGGCGGCGTCGGGCCACGTGACGAGGTCGCAGACTTCGGTGCTCGTGCCGTCGTCGTGCTGGAACATCGCTTCGAGCAGCGAACGAATCTCGGCGTGGCCCTTGGCCCGAGCCCCGGGGAGCGGCCCGACCGAGGCGTGGTACTCGCCGTCCGCTGCAAAACACTCGAGAACCCCTTGCACGTCGCGACGGCTCCATGCCGCGCGCAGTCGGCTCAGTGTGTTTTCGGCACTCATCGTCACTCTCCTGTCGGTCATGGTGCGGCTAGCGTAGGATCAGATTGATCCAAAGTCTTGGTCCACATAGGGCCATTCTTGATGGTCCAATTTCTGCCGCGAGGCGTTGTCCGGTGAGTCCCAGAGAAGCAGGCTGGATGCCCCAAGAGCGGCTTGATCCCGACCGGGGTGGATTGCCGAAGCAGCTCGTGACGGCCATCAGGGAAGCTCTCGGGCGCGGCCAACTGCAACCCGGCGATCGCCTGCCGCCGACGCGACGGCTGGCGACCGAGCTCGGCGTCTCGCGCGGCACGGTGGTCACGGCGATGGAGCTCCTCATCGCGGAAGGTCTGCTCGAGAGCCGCGTCGGCTCGGGCACCTTCGTGTCGAAGGCCGCGGTGCGCGAGTCCTCTCCCCGACGAACGGTCGCAGCGCCGCCTCTGCCCGAGGTCGGGCGCATCCCCCAGCCCGACGTCGACGGCCCAGCCTCGTGCCGCGTCGACCTGCGTCCCTGTCGGCCGTCGGTCGAGGAGTTCCCGCTGCTCGCTTGGCGGCGCTGCCTCTCCTGGGCTTCGTCGTCGAGGCCGACTCCGGACTACGGCGACCCGCGCGGCGACGAAGGTCTACGGCGCGAGATCGCCGACTACCTCCGCCGCGCGCGGGGGCTCGCCGCCGAACCCGAAGAGATCCTGGTGACCCAGGGTGCGCTTCAGGCGATGCACCTGCTCGCCTCTCTCTACCTCGACGCCCGCAGCCGCGTCGTCCTGGAGGATCCCTGCTATCCCCTCGCGCGCCAGATCTTCGCCCGTGCCGCGGGAGGCACTCTGGCTCTCGAGGTCGACGAGTGCGGAATGCTCGTGGACGAGCTGCCTCGTTCGGGCTCCGCGGTGAAGCTCGTCTACGTCACGCCTTCGCACCAGTTCCCGATCGGCAGCCGCCTTTCGCTCGAGCGTCGTCATACGCTCGTCGACTGGGCCGAGCGCAACCGCGCGATCATCGTCGAAGACGACTACGACGGCGAGTTTCGCTACGACGTTCCTCCGCTGCCGCCGATGGCCGCCATGGCTCCAGGTCTCGTCGTCTACTGCGGCACGTTCTCGAAGACGCTCTTCCCCGGCCTCCGTCTCGGTTTCGCCGTTGCGGACCGCCGCCTGATCGACGCTCTCGCCGCGCAGCGCGCACTCCTCGAGTACGCACCGAGCGCTCCGCTCCAGGACGCCCTTCGTCGCTTCATCGCCGGAGGCCACTTCGAACGGCACGTGCACCGCATGCGGCGCGTCTACGCCGCCAAGCGGCGGAAGGTCGCGGAGATTGTCGCCGCAGGGCCGCTCGACGCCCGTCTCTCCGGACTGGACTCCGGGCTCAGTGCACTCGTCCAGGTCGACGAGGAGGTTTCGGCCGACGCGCTCAGCCGCCGGGCCGCGGAGCGCGGGATTCTGGTGCCCGCGCTGTCTCGCTACAGCTTCACGAAGACGTCGACGATCCGCCGCAACGCGCTCGTCGTCGGCTACGCGGAGCCGAGGCTCGAAGCGTTGGAGGAGGGTCTCCGCGAAACGCTGGGCGCCACCTCGACCTGAACCCCTCTCACGAGGGAAGGAGTCCCGCTGGGGACTAGACTCGTTCGCAGCGATGGACTTTTTCCAGCACTTTCTGTCGCACCTGACAGCGGCAGTCGGCCGACCCGTCGGCGCTTCGGGCGTCGAGATCGTCAGCAGCGACCGCCTTCCCTCGGCCTTCGCCGTGACCGACCTCGCCGTCGCCTCGATCGCGAGCGCTGGCTTGGCGATTCGACGACTCGTCGGCACCGACGCAGACGTCCGCGTCGATCAGCGGCTCGCAGGCCTCTGGTTCGGGAGCACGCTGGCTCCTCGCGGATGGACGCTGCCGCCCCAGTGGGACGACCTGGCCGGCGTCTACGAGACGGCCGACGGCTTTGTCCGCCTGCACACCAACGCGCCGCATCATCGCGCCGCGGCACTGCGCGTTCTCGGCTGCCGCGAAGACCGCGCGACGGTGGCCGAGGTGGTCGCCCAGTGGGCGGCGGAGGAGCTCGAGTCCGCCCTGGCCGACGCGCACGGCGTTGGCGCCGCTTTACGGAGCCGCTCCGCCTGGCTCGAGCACCCGCAGGGACTGGCGCTACAGTCGGAGCCGCTCGTCCACCGTGAGTCCCACGGCGCTTCCATCGTCCGTTCGAGACGGCCCAGCGCAGCAAGACCTCTCGCCGGCGTCCGCGTCCTCGATCTCACGCGCGTCCTCGCCGGCCCCGTCGCCACGCGGCTGCTCGCCGGCCTCGGAGCCGACGTTCTACGCATCGACCCGCCGACCTGGAGCGAGTCGGGCGTCGCCGCCGAGGTGAACCTCGGGAAGCGTTGCGCTCGTCTCGACCTGCGGAGCCGCGACGACCGCGGTGTATTCGAAGAGCGCCTCGCCGAAGCCGACATCCTCGTGCACGGCTATCGCCGCGACGCACTCGAAGGCCTCGGCTACGGCGCCTCGGAGCGTCGAGCGCTCCGGCCAAGCCTCGTCGACGTCTCGCTCAACGCCTGGGGGCACACCGGCCCCTGGGGCGACCGCCGCGGCTTCGACTCGATCGTGCAGATCGCGGGCGGGATCGCACACCACGGCATGGTCGCCTGCGGCACGGAGTCTCCGAGGTCACTACCCGTACAGGCGCTCGACCACGCGACCGGCTACACCCTGGCCGCCTGCGCACTGCACGGCTGGGCGGATCTGCAGGAGCACGGGCGCGCATCGACCTGGCGAACTTCACTCGCTGCGCACGCCGAGCTGCTCTGGAGCAGCGTGGGTGACGCCGACCTGGAGCGCGACTTCAGGCCTCTCGGTGGCGGCGACCTCGCGGCGGAAGAAGAGGCGACCTCGTGGGGGCCGGCCCGGCGAGCGCGGCCGCCGCTGGACGTCCACGACGTCGACCTCGTCTGGCCGAACGGCGCCGCCGATCACGGCACGTCCGAGGCCACCTGGCGGTGACCCCGGACGTGCGGCGCCGAATCAGCCGCCGAGGACCGGCGGGCGGTAGTAGCGGTTGGCTACCGGTGCGATCATCACCGTGCCGGTGCCTTCGATGACGTTGACCAGCCCTTCGCCGGAGCGAGCGGCCGCGATCAGACCCTTGGTGGCCTTCTCGACCTTGAAGGAGAGCGAGGCGCTCCGGGCGACGGCGAACGAGCCGTCGACCGTCAGGCGCTCGTTCTGCAGCTCGAGCTTCTGCACGGGGCCCCAGGAGTTGTAGAGCACCTTGCCACGGCCCGAGACCTGCGTCTGAAAGACGCCCTCACCGCCGAGCAGTGCGCCGCCGCCCTTGTTGACGAAGACGCCGACTTCGATCTCGTCGTCCGCCGCGAGGAAGGCGCCCTTGTCGAGCACCCACGATTCTCCGTTGAGCTCGAGCAGGTTGATCTCACCGGTCGTCGGCTCGAGAAAGATCTCGCCGTTGCCGCTGTAGATCGGCCGCACGCCCTCGTTGGTCGCCGCCGCCTTGAGGAAGTTCTTGGCTGAGGCCTTGGGCACGTCGATGCTGATGTGGCCGCGCATGTAGTGCATCGCGCCCCCTTCGACGTGCACGCGGTCGCCCTGGATCTCGATGCGAGCCATCTGCTTCTCCTCGGCTCGCAGCACCTCGAAGACCGTGCCGAAGCTCTCGCGGCGCTGCACGACCACAGGCAGTCGGTGCTCCAGGTCCTCCCGGCTCTCGATCGGAGAAGCGACCGGGCTCGAGCTCGCCGCGGCGGCAGGTTCTGCCTTGGCGGGCTCCGCTGCGGCGGGCGCGGGCTCCGGCTCCGGTGCAGGCTCAGGAGTCGGCTCGGGCGCCGGAGTGTGGGTGGTCGCCGGCTCGGCCGCGGGCGGCATCATCTGCGGCGCGACGTCGGAAATCGGCTTCCACTCGGCCTGGCCGTTCCACCAGATCGGCGTGCTGCCTTCGGCCTCGCCCGCGGCGACCTTGCCGCGAACATCGTCTTCGGTGAACGGTCCGGCGGTCTCACCGCCCAGAGCCAAAAAGTAATCCGTCATCTCTTTCTCCCCTTATCTCGAATCGTGCGCCGCTGGATGCGCGCCTAGTGTCCCTACGATACTTCGCGACAAACCGAGTCCAATGTGGACAACAACACGGATTGCGCAAGGCTATCCGCGGTCTTAGGGTGAAGGTGATCTCGGAGCCACCGAGCCGTTGGCACCGAGCAACCCCCTGCCAACCGAGGAGATCCTCATGAAGTCCGACTATCTCGTCGTGGGCGCCGGTGCCATGGGCATGGCCTTCACCGACGTTCTCCTCGCCGAGACCGACGCCACGGTGACCCTGGTCGACCGTCGAGCCCAACCGGGAGGCCACTGGAACGACGCGTACCCCTATGTGCGCCTCCACCAGCCGTCGATGTTCTACGGCGTTCCGTCGACGCCGCTGGGAGAAGACCATCGAGACACCAGCGGAGGCAACGAAGGGCTCTTCGAGCTGGCTCCGAAAGGCGAGGTGCTCACCTACTACGAACGGCTCTTGCAGCGGCGTTTTCTCGCCAGCGGTCGTGTGAGCTACCGATCGAGGCACGAGTACCTGGGCGAGGGGAGAATCCGCTCGCTCGTCACGGGCGGTGAGACCGAGGTCGAAGCCGCACATCTCGTGGACGCGACCTACATGAACGTCACCGTGCCGAGCATGCGACCGCCCGCCTACGCCGTCGACCCAGCAGCGACGGTCATCGCGCCCAACCAGCTCCCTCTGCTCGACGCGCCCGCCGAACGCTACGTCGTCATCGGTGCCGGCAAGACCGGGATCGATGCCTGTCTCTGGCTGCTCGAGCAGCAGGTGCCGAGCGAGTGCATCGTCTGGATCATGCCGAGAGACTCCTGGATGCTCGACCGGGAGCAGATCCAACCCACGGCACGCTTCTTCGACGAGACGATCGGTGGTTTTGCGATCGAGTCGGAAGCGATCGCGCAGGCCGAATCAATCCCCGACCTCTTCCGCCGCCTGGAACAGGCGGGGCGGCTCCTGCGCATCGATCCGAACGTCGAGCCGACGATGTACCGCTGCGCCACGGTGACGCGCCGCGAGCTCGAAGAGCTGCGCCGCCTCGAGAACATCGTGCGACTCGGCCGGGTCCAGCGCGTCGCGGCCTCGGAGATCGAGCTCGATGGCGGAACTCTGCCCACGTCCTCCGCAACGGTACACGTCGACTGTACGGCGGACGGCCTCGAGCGCCGGCCCGCACGGCCGATCTTCGACGGCGGCCGGATCACACTGCAGTCCGTCCGCACCTGCCAGCAGGTCTTCTCCGCGGCTTTCATCGCTCACGTCGAAGCGACCTACGAAGACGACGCTTCGAAGAACGAGCTCTGCCAAGCGGTCCCTCATCCCGACACGGCCCTCGACTGGTTGCGATGCGGGCTGCAGAACCGGCTGAACGCCGCTCGCTGGAGCGCCGACGACGAGCTCGCCCAGTGGATCGCCACGTGCCGCCTCGACGTCACGGCCTCGGCAATGATCGGCACCGAGGCGGAACGGATCGCGTCGGTCTTCGCTCGCCTTGCCGCCGCGACGCCACCGGCGATGAAGAGACTCGAGGAGCTGCTGTCCCAGGAAGCCGACCGCGCTTCCTAGCCCTCAGAAGGACACGGGAAGCGTCAGCAGCGGAACGTTCTGTGCGCCGCCCGCACCGAGGCTCAGACGCAGAAGCGACGTGAGCAGACCGAGGGTGCGTTTGCTTTCGAGATCCCGGTCGTCGATGTAGAACCACCGACCTCGATGCGGGACCGAGAGAAAGGCGTCCTCGACCGGCTGCGAGGCGACGCGGATGTCGAGAATCTCGTGGACCGTTTCGTCGCTCGGGGTCCTGCTGACGCGGTCGGCATCCTCGTCGGGCACGGCCACCGCGTGCGAAAGGTAGGCCAGGACGCCGAGCACCGAGCGCGTCGTCAGGAGGAGTGCCCCGGCCTCCTTCTCGGTCGAGCCGATGTCGATCTCGTAGCTCGGCAGCCCTGGCTCGAGGCCTAGAGAGCGAGCCAGGCGCGTCACCTCGTCTCTGCGCCACGTTGCCTTCGAGAAGCTCAGAACGAAATGCGTCTGCTCGTCGACGAGAGTCACTCCGCCTTCGACACGCTCTTCGAGACGAAGTCCCTCTCTGGCAGCCGCCAGGTGATCCGACACGCCGATCCGGTCCGACGCGATCGCCTCGGAGACCGGCACGCGCCGCGGCCTCGCCTCGACGCGCACCAGGCCTTCGATCTCGAGCCGACGGAGGAGCGCGGTCGCCTCTCGGAAGCGCTGGAGCGCGGTGATGTCGTCGCCCTGCGCCTCCCGCGTCACCCGGTTCGAGAGCCTGTTCATCTGATCGGCGATGAGGAGCAGGACCCGGTCGAGGCCCCAACCGGAACGCGTCAGAAGGAACAGCGTCTCGAGCTCGACCGGAGCGACGAGCTGACGCGTGAAGGCTTCGTCGCGGCGCGGCACGAAGGTGACGGTGGGCGACTCGGAGTAACCGACGTTGGCTCCGGACGTCAGCCGACCGGGTCCTCCTTCGCTCGCCTCGACACCGACGGCCGCGCCCGCGTCGAAACGCATCTGTGTCGAGATGCTGCTGACGGCGAGAAACTCCGGGGCCTCGGCGTAACGCAGGCGCACCAGATTGAGAAGCAGTTCCCGCTGCTCGCTCTCCTGCACGGCTTCGTTGTAGGCCATGCGCGACGTGCGCAGGACGTCCGGACCCTGCAGCGAGCAGCCCGCAAGGCTCAGCAGCAGGAGCCAGGCCGGTCCGAGAGACAGGACGGACGCCGAGGCGCCCGTCCGCTCTCGCACGATCACGCCGGTGCGGGCGGCAGAGTCTCGCCCTCGTGCTCGGTGCGCTCTTCGGCGCCGTGCACCAGCGTGAACGCGTAGTCGACGCCCATGCCGTAGGCACCGCTGTGCTCCTGCACGACTCCGATCGTTGCGTCGTAGGTCTCCTTGCGCGCCCAGTCGCGCTGCCACTCGAGAAGGACCTGCTGCCAGGTCATCGGCACGACGCCGGCCTGGATCATGCGCTGCATGGCGAAGTCGTGCGCCTCGACCGACGTCCCGCCGGAGGCGTCCGCGACCATGTAGATCTCGTAGTTGCCCTCGAGCATCGCCGAGAGGGCGAAGGTGCAGTTGCAGACCTCGGTCCAGAGGCCGGAGACGACGACCTTCTTCTGGCCGTTGGCGGCCAGGGCGTCGCGCACCTTCTGATCGTCCCAGGAGTTCATCGAGGTGCGCTCGAGGAGCGGTGCCTGCGGGAAGACGTCGAGCAGCTCGGGAAAGACCTTGCCGGAAAAGCTGTCGGTCTCGACCGTCGTGATCGTCGTGGGAACGCCGAAGACCTTGGCCGCCTTGGCCAGGCCGACGACGTTGTTCTTCAGGGTCTGGCGGTCGATGCTCTGCACGCCGAACGCCATCTGCGGCTGGTGGTCGATGAAGATCAGCTGGCTGTTCTGAGGGGTCAGGACTTCTAGCTTGCTCTGGCTCATGCGAGCTCTCCTTGTTGGTGTTGTCCTCGGGGTGAACGGGCGAAAGGAGCGGGTCGAGATCTATGGTGAGAGCGAGAGCGCTTCGGCTTCGGAGGCGCGAGGAGCCACGAAGTGACTCACCTTCGGCGGTTCGAAGAGGAACTCCTGAATCTCCTCCTGCAGATCGCGATCGGCTTGTGTCACGCGCTCGTGCTGGCGCAGGTGATCGAGCCACGATTCGGCATAGAACGACTCGAGGAACTCGCTCTCGTGCTCGGTGTCTTCGAAGACGCCCCAGGAAAAGGCACCGTCGCGTCGACGTCGACGTCCGAGCGTGCGCAGGGCCGCGAGGAAGGCGGCTCGCTCTTGCGGACGCACGCGGTAGCGCAGCGTCACCAGCACCGGCCCGCGGTCCTCCGAAACACCATCGTGCACGACCGGCGTCGCCCAGTGCATTGCTGGACTCAGGTCGATCGACTCGAAGCCGCTGATCTTCCAGCGCCAGCTGAAGAGGATCGCCACGATGAGGCCGCCGGCAGCGATCGACAGCGCAACGGGGATGCTCGTGCGCTCGGCAACCTGGCCCCAGAGCAGGCTGCCACCGGCCATCGCTCCCATGAACGCCGTCATGAAGACCGACAGTCCGCGGGAGCGTGCCCAGTCCGGCAGCGCCATCTGCGCCGCCACCTGCAGGGACGAAAGGACCGAGATCCAGGCGATGCCGCTGACGGTCATGGCCAGGCAGAGCAGCGCGAGATCGTCGAGGAGCGCCAGGCTGAGCGTGGTTGCGGCATAGAGCACGCTCGCCGCCGCAACGAGAGCGTCGCTCGACACCTTGGATCGCACCTTCGGCAGCACGACGGCGCCAAGCACGGCGCCGGCGCCGATCGAAGCGACGAGCAAACCGAACGTCTGCGGGCCTCCTCCCTCGACACCGCGCGCGACGAGCGGAAGCAGCGCCCACGACGCGCTGGCGAAGAGAAAGAAGGCGAGGCCCCGCACGACCGCGGCCTGCAGCTCCGGCGCATGGCGAGCGAAACGCAGACCGGAGCGCACGGCGACGAAGAACCGCTCCCTCGGCAGCTCGCTCGCTCCCGGCTCTCGCTTCCAGCGCGCCAGAACCAGGATCACGCCCAGATAGGAGACCGCGTTGAGCACGAACACCGCGCCTGTTCCCGCGAGGGAAACGATGACTCCGGCGAGCGCCGGCCCGATGGCTCGAGCGATGTTGATCCCGAGACTGTTCAGCGCGATCGCCGCTTGCAAGTGCGGGCGCGGCACGAGTTCGGGAGTGACCGCTGCCCAGGCCGGCAGCATCATCGCCGTCCCGCAACCCATGGCAAACGTCAGGGCGACGAGACTCCACTCGTTGACCTGACTGCTCAAGGCGAGTGCACCGAGCGCTACGGCGACCGCCGCCATCCATCCCTGGATGAAGAGCAGGTAGCGGCGTCGATCGACGATGTCGGAGAGCGCCCCCGCCGGGACAGCGAGAAGAAAGACGGGCAGGGTCGTCGCCGTCTGCACCAGCGCGACCATGGCGGGCGAGGGCGACAGCGAGGTCATCAGCCAGGCGGCGCCCAGGTCGTGCATCCACGTGCCGACATTGGAAGCGACGGTCGCCACCCAGAGCATGCGGAACACCGGGAGCCGAAAGGGTGACCAGGCGGAGCTCTCCTTCGCCGTCGTCACGTCAGACGCACTCTTCACGGCGCACCGCACTGGGCGGTCTTGGCCGAGCACTTCCCGGACCGCCCCAAAAGCTGGACGAACGGAGTTCTCGAGGGACCTTTCGGGTCGCGGGGAAGTCGTGGCTTCGGGAGGTCATCGGAGAGCTCTCAGCGGGATTCGGAGCCCGAGTCGAAGGTGCAGATCCAGCGGACGCTGGGGCGGGAGGCGAAAGGACGCGCCCTCGGCAGGCGGCGGCGAAGCAGCCGAGGATCCGGGGGCTTCGAGTCATCGAAGGTCCACTCGAGGTTGGACGTCGGAATGACTATGCTAGCGTTCCCGAGAAACGACAATACGACCAAATAGACACACAGCGTCGCTGTATCGGAGACGAAGTGGACCAACTTCAGAGCATGCGCGCCTTCATCAAGGTGGTCGAGGCCAGCGGCTTCGCCGCCGCCGCGCGCGACATGGGACTCTCTCGTTCCGTCGTCAACAAGGCGGTCATCCGACTCGAGAACGAGCTCGGCACGCAGCTGCTGCGCCGCACGACGAGGAGCGTGACGCCCACCGATGTCGGTCTCGCCTTCTACGACCGCTGCGTCCGCATTCTCGAAGACGTCGACGAAGCGGTCGCCAGCGTGCGCGAGCTCCAGGAGCACCCGAAGGGCACGCTCCGGGTCAACGCTCCCATGTCGTTCGGCACGGAGCACCTTTCGAAGTTCGTCGCCGAGTTCATGTCGCGGCATCCGGACGTGCACGTCGAGCTCTTTCTCAGCGATCGCTTCGTCGACCCGATCGAAGAGGGCTTCGACGTCACCTTGCGCATCGGCGAGCGAGCGCTTTCGAAGTCGCTGCTCACCCGCGACATCCTCCCGACAGAACGTGTTCTGTGCGCCTCACCGGGCTACCTGGAGAGCACGGGAACGCCGGAGACGCCGCTCGAGCTGCGCGAGCATCGGTGCTTGCACTACGGCTATCTCGCGTCCGGAAGTCAGTGGCGCCTCGAAGGACCGAACGGCGAGCAGACCTACGCCATCCAGTGCGCCATGTGGTCGAACAACGGCCAGGTGCTACGAGACGCCGCGATCCGAGACCAGGGCATCGCGCTCCTGCCGACGTTCATCGTCGAAGACGCTCTCGAAAAAGGGTCGCTGACGAGGATTCTGGTGGCCTACTCACCGCCTCCCATCACCCTGCGGGCCCTCTACCCGCACCATCGGCACCTCTCGGCCAAGGTGCGACTCTTCGTCGATCAATTGGAGGAGAACTTCCGGCGGAGAGGCGCTCGAAGTCAGAGCAAGTAATCGGCGGCCGACCGGAGTGCTGCGCAGGCCTGTCGGCAGAACGCGCTGAAACCAACCGCCGTGAAGTCCTCGACGGCATACAGATCGCGAGCGGAACGTCGGCGACGGGATTCGGCAAGGTCCTGCGGGCACAGAGAGCGTCGCGGTGGTGACCACGGTCTGCACCGCAGCAGGGAGAAGAACGAGCGAGTCACCGTTAGCATCGAGCTGTCCAGGAAGAGCACCGACCCACGCCAGCACTATGCGACCCGGAGACGCGCCATGCCGGAAGACAGCGTCGGAGAACAGGGGGCTCGAAGAGCTTCAGGAACGCTCCACGACATCGCGAGAGTGCGCCGGTTCATCTGGCGAAGACGCGCTCCTGGGCTCCTCGGCACCCTGCTTGTCGCCTGGCTGTCGATTCCATTCAGCCCGGCACTCGCCGAAGAGCCGCTACCCATCGACGTCGTGCTGTCGCTGCGCCAGCACAACGGGCGCTCGCCCATCAACATCTCGGCCGACGGTCAATGGGTCGCCCATACGATCGAAGCCACCGAGAAGGTGATGCGCGGTGTCAGCCG
This sequence comes from Acidobacteriota bacterium, assembly GCA_039026915.1. Classification (GTDB taxonomy): domain Bacteria; phylum Acidobacteriota; class Thermoanaerobaculia; order Multivoradales; family Multivoraceae; genus JBCCLJ01. The sequence goes on along the minus strand of JBCCLJ010000056.1, from coordinate 1,415 downwards.
CGCCTACGCTGACACCGGCTTTCCGTTCGCCGACGGCAACTCGCGCATGGAGGCGACTCTCGATGCTCTGAAGGGGGACGAGACGATCCGGCTGGGAGCACCCCACGCTTCGAGCTGGTCTCCCGTCTGGTCACCCGACGGGCAGCACGTCGCTTTCTACTCCGATCAGGATGGAGAGGCCGGACTCTGGATCTGGGATCGTTCGAATCGAGAGGCACGCCGCCTCGGCCGCTTCGTCGCCCGTCCCTTCTTCGGCTTCGACGGCGCGCGGTGGTCGCCCGACGGGCAACACATCTTGGTCAAGATCCTGCCGGAAGGACTCACGCTCGCTGAAGCGAACGCGCTCCTTCCGTTGCCACAGCAAGACAGCGAAGCGGAGCCGTTCGATCCCGAGAAGGCCTCTGTCTCTGTTCGGCGCTCCACGGCGATGGACGCTGACGACGCGTCTCGAGAAGACGCCGCACCTCCGGGCGACTTCCAGCTCGCCCCTTTGATTCGAGGACTCGCGAGCGACCTGGCCATCGTCGACGTCGGCAGCGGCGAGGTCCAGCGCATCTTTGCTGGCAAGGCGATTCGCCAAGCGAGCTTCTCCCCGGACGGGCGCACGGTGGCGTTCACGGTCCAAGACAGCTTTGTCGCCAACGCTGAGCAGGGGGTCTACGACCTCTGCGTGCACGACGTCGCCACCGGCGAGGTCCGCGTTCTGGCCACCGACGTCTTTCTCGGCTACGGCATCGAGTGGAGCTGGTCCCCCGATGCGCGGCAGCTGGCTTACATCGAATCGGGTCAGCTGGCGGACGGCGGGCTGGTCCTCATCGATGTCGCGACCGGCCAACAGCGCAGGACCCGTGACGGTCCGAGTTTCGATCCGTACCGAGGAAATGTGACGCCGAGTTGGAGCCCGGATTCCAAGACTCTCCTGGTCATCGGCGAGGGTTCGCTTTGGGCGATCGACGCCCCGACCGGGCGGGCTCGAAGGAGCTCGAGCCTCGAGGGCTGGCAGATGCGAGCCGTGCTGCAACCGAGCTGGTATGCGCATCGTTTCGCGACGCCGGACGGCGGTCGCACGGCTCTGGTGACGGCGAAGGAGCGCGGTGGAGCCCGGCAAGAGGGCCTCTTTTCGGTGGAGATTGCCACGGGCGCAACGCGCGCACTCCACGAGGAACAAGGAAGCTGGAACCTCGTGTTCAGCTTGGCGAGCAGCGGGGACGAAGCGATCTACGTCGCTCGCAATCAGCACCAGGTCGGCGAGCTTTGGGCCGTTGCCACGGCGGGCGACCGCGAACCGCGCCAGGTCTCGAGAATCAACGAAAGACTGGCAACGTACCCGCTGGGCGAGGCCCGGATCCTCGAATTCGAGAGTGCGACGGGCGAAGCACTCAAGGGCACTCTGCTGCTGCCGCCGAACTACGTCG
>JBCCLJ010000055.1:0-33152 GCA_039026915.1 Acidobacteriota bacterium | reverse complement strand
TGCGAGTGGTTCACGCCGGCTCGCTACCGCTCGAGGTCTTCGGCCTGGGCTCGAACGTCCTCGTTCCAGACGAGGGATTGCCGGGAGTCGTCTGCCGGCTCGAAGGGGAGTTCACCGAGTTCGAGATCGACGGAGAGGAGGTCACCGCTGGCGCCGGCGTCCGACTTCCGAAGCTGGCCCGCGTCACGATCGCCTCCGGTCTCCTGGGGCTAGAGGCGCTGTCGGGCTTTCCGTCGACGGTCGGTGGTGCGGTCGCCATGAACGCCGGTTGCTACGGCACGGAGGTCAAGGACGTTTTGCTGAGTGCGCAGTGCCTGACGGGTCGGGGCGAGCCGGTTTCGGTCTCCCTGGACGAGATGAGGCCGCGCTACCGGAAGACGAACCTCTCGAGGAAGGGCTATGTCGTCACCTCGGCTCGATTTCGCCTCCGGCGCGGCGACGCCGACGTCGCGGCGGCTCGCATCAAGGAGCTGAACCGCAAGCGCTGGAAGGCTCTGCCGACCGGCCGTCCGATCGCCGGTTCGATCTTCAAGAACCCTCCAGGAGACTTCGCAGGGCGCCTCGTCGACGAGTGCGGCCTGCGCGGCCACCGGATCGGTGGCGCTGCGATCTCGATCGAGCACGCCAACGTCATCACCAACGAGGAGGGTGCTCGCGCGAGCGAGGTCCTCGATCTGATGCTCCTGGCGCGTCGTCAGGTGCTCGAGCGCTTCGATGTGGAGCTCTTCCCGGAGCTGGTGCTCCTGGGTTCCCTGGGTGAGCACTGGCGACGTTCGATCGCGGGCTGAGACGACCGAGCCCCGCCGCCGAGGGGTCTAGAGACCCCGATCCATGGGTTAGAATGCCCCGATCCGGGGGGCCGCACGCGCGCTGCTGCGACGGCGCCCGCGGTGTCGCTCGCGGCCTTCTCCGCGGTCGACGCTCTTCGATCCGATCCAACGAGCCAAGGAGCTCGCGATGCTTCGACGCAACCTGAACCGAATCCTCGTTCTCTCTGTCGCCTTCGCTCTGGGCGTCGCAGCCTGCACGCCGTCGTCGCCCGAGGAGCAGGTCGCCTCCGTACGCGGTCAGTACACCGCCGAGCTCGTCTCCTGGCGCGTCGAGCAGATCCCCGAGGCCTCGGAAGAATCCGCCGCCGAAGCAACCGAGGAATCGGAGTCCGCTGAAGCGCCGTCCGAGGAGGGCGAAATCGCCATCGAGGTCCCGGACCACCTGTCTGCGAACCTCGTCAACAACCTCTACTTCGACATCCTCGTCTCGACGGGCGCTGCCGATCCGCTGACCACTCTGACCGTCGATCTGACACACGCTGCGGCGACGCAGGAAGAAAAGCAGGTCTATCGCCTGCCGCTCGACGTGAGCGGCGTCGTCAAAGGCTCGGGCGAGCAGATCACGGCGACTCTCGAGAACGTCGAGGACTTCGAGGAGGGCGATCTCTTCTCGGTCGAGGTTCGTACCTCGGTCGGCGAGGACGAACGCTCTGAGTACGCCGAGTTCGGCGGCTGAATCCCGCCGGCGGTCGCGAACCGAGCCGTTGGCCGGTCGCGGACACCTCTTCATCATGCCCCTTCTCTCTTCTTTTCCCTTCTCTTCCCGGTGAACCATGACCACAGCTCCAACGACCGGTAACCCCTCTTCACTCTCCCGTCCTCATCTCGAGGCCATCGCCGATCTCGAGGCGAACGTCTCGCGCGTCGTTCGCGGCAAGCCCGAGGTCATTCGCTATGCAGTCGTCGGCCTTCTCGCCGGCGGACATCTGCTCGTCGAGGACGTGCCCGGCGTCGGCAAGACGACACTCGCCCAGGCGCTTGCCCGCTCCGTCGATCTGCAGTTCCAGCGGGTGCAGTTCACCAGCGATCTGCTGCCGTCCGACATCATCGGCGTGTCGATCTTCGATCGCGAGCGCAATGACTTTCGCTTCCGTCCCGGGCCTCTCTTCACCAACGTCCTGCTCGCGGATGAGATCAACCGCGCGACGCCGAAGACCCAGTCCGCGCTTCTCGAAGCGATGAGCGAAAGCACGGTCAGCGTCGAGCGCCAGCGCTTCGAGCTGCCCTCTCCCTTTCTCGTCATCGCAACGCAGAACCCCCTCGAGCACCAGGGGACGTTCCCTCTTCCCGAGTCGCAGCTCGACCGGTTCCTTCTGTCGCTCGAGGTGGGCTATCCGCGTCCCGAGGACGAGCGCGAGCTGCTTCTCTCCGGTGGCGTTCAGAGCCAGCTCGAGGCGCTGCAGCCCGTGCTCGATGGCGAGTCGCTGGCGAAGCTTCAGCGGCACGTGACGCGGATCCACGTCGCCAGCAAGTTGGCGGACTACATGCTGGCGATCGCTCAGGCCACGAGAACGTCGCCCGAGCTCTCGCTGGGCGTCTCGACCCGCGGCCTGCAGGGCCTCTTCCGTGCAACGCAGGCGATGGCGCTTTGCCAGGGTCGCGACTTCGCGACCCCCGACGACGTCATTCGCCTGGCGGCCCCGGCGCTGTCGCACCGCATCGTGCTCAAGCGACGCGGTGACGAAGACGCACCGCGCAAGACGATCGAGAAGATCCTCAGCGACGTCCCGGTTCCGACCTAGAGACGACCCCGAGGTGAGGATCACCAAGGTCGGTCTGTGGTACGTCGTCTTCGTTCTGATCACGGGACTGGCGGCGACCAACACCGGAAACAACGCGCTCTACATGACCCTGGCCGCCCTGCTCGGTGCCGGTGTGATGTCGGCGATCGTCGGTTTGGCCAACGTTCGTCGCCTGGAGGCGGAGGTGCTCGAGGGCGACGAGATCTATGCCCGTTCGCCAGCGACGGCCGAAGTGACGTTGCGTCAGCGCGGTGCCTTTCCCGCCTGGATGCTGATGGTGCATCTCGAGGGTCACGGTCGCCCGACGGTCATCGGTCGGTTGGGCAAGCGCGGCAGCGCCGATGCTCTGCAGCACTGTCAAAAGGAGCTGCTCTTCATGGAGCGCGGCAAGCACCGCATCGAGTCGCTGACGTTGTCGAGTCTCTACCCGCTGGGCCTGTTGCGGGTCACGCGCGAGATCCCGGCTCGCTCCGAGCTGATTGTCTTTCCTCAGCTCTTCGAAGCCGCCGCTCTCGGACTCAGCGACGGCCTGCAGCACGGTGAGGACAGCGTCGACCGCCCCGGGCGCGGGCACGAGCTTCACTCGCTCAGGGACTTTCGCGCCGGCGACGATCCGCGCCACATGCACTGGAAGCAGACGGCGCGCACGGGCGACCTCATCCTCCAGGAGCTGCAAACCGAAGAGAGTCGCCGGCTCTCGGTGGTTCTCGACAACGCACTTCCCGAAGGTCAGACGACAGAGTCGGCCCGCGCCCGCTTCGAGCAGCTCGTCAGTGAGGCCGCGACGGCCTCGGTCGATTACCTCGACCGCGGTTATGAGGTCGAGCTCGTGCTGCGCGGCAAGCGCCTCGGCTTCGGCTCCGGCCAGCGTCAGCGTCGCGCCATTCTCGAAGCTCTCGCGCTGGTCCAGCCGAGCACTCGGGAAGAGCCGCTCGAAGAGCCGCGCTCCGGGGCCCCACGACTGCGCTTCACTCTCGCTGGGGAGGCCTCGGAGCCCGAGCGCTGGAGCGCCAGCGCATGACGTTTCTTCGCGAAAAGAGGATGCTCCTCGGGCTGCTGGCGCTCCTGGCTCCGCTGCCCCTGCCGCTGAACGAGCCGCGGCCGGACGGCGTCATCGGTCCGGGCTTCCTGGTCGTCTACGAGCTGCTCGTCTTCTTCTTTCTCTTTCGCTCATCGCGCGGCGCTGTCCGTTGGCTCAGGCCGGTGCACCTCAACCTGATGGCGCTCGCCTACCTACCGTTCTTCTACCTGGACATGGCCGTCTTCTACAACGGCCAGCTGGTGCGGCCGATGATGCACCTGGCGCTCTTCTCGCTACTGGCCAAGCTCTTCTCCATCGAGAAGGAAGGCGACAAGTGGCAGGTCGTGATCGGCATTTTCTTCGTCTTCATCACCTCGATGGCCACGAGCGCTGGGCCGGGCATCGTGCTCTACCTGCTCTTCTTCGTGACGCTGGGCATCACGGTCCTGGCTCGCTTCGCCATGTTCCACGTGCGCACTCTTGGTGGTGAAGGAGAGGCGCGGAGCCTGATCGGGGCCAAGAACCGGCGTCCGTCTCTCGTTTGGCTGACCGGGCTTGCTCTGCTGGTTGCGGTTCCGCTCTTCGTCTTTCTGCCGCGGCTCCGCAATCCATACATCATGGGCAGCGGCTCCGGATCTTCGGACCTGCGCTACGTCACCGGTTTCAGCGACGAGGCGAATCTCGACATCATCGGCAGCATTCGCTCGAGCGACACGGTCGCTCTGCGCGCTCAATTCGAGGGCGGACGCCAGCTCGCCGGCTCTTTGCGCCTCAAGGCGATCGCCTACGACCGTTACGAAGACAAGCGCTGGCTGCGTGCCGCTCGCCGCTCCTGGGAGCGCCGCGACGCGACGCAGGGCGCCTTCCGCCTCGGACCGGAGAGACCGGAACGTCATCTGCAGGTCTGGCTGCAGCCGATCGGCTCGATGGCCGTCATTGCCCCCACCGAGGCGCGGTCGCTGCAGTTCCTGACCCCGCCGCCCCGGGCGCTGGGCGTCGACCCGGGAGGCTCGATCTATCTTCCGGCACCGCCCGCTTCGGTCATCGAGTATCAGGTCGGTCTCGGGCCCGTCAGTCGCCCGGAGCTGGCGAAGCCGCCCGGCGCCGACGACGCCTCCCTCGATCTCGGCGGCGTCACGCCGGCGATTGCCGAGCTCGCCGAGAGCGTCGTGACGGCCGCCAGCGCCCTCGAGCAGATTCGCCAGGTCGAAGAGCATCTGATGACCCAGTACCAGTACACGCTCGACCTCTTCGGTCGACCCGCGGACAATCCGGTGGAGCGCTTCTTGACCGAGACGCGCTCGGGTCACTGCGAGTACTTCGCTTCGGCGATGGTCCTGATGCTCCGGTCCCAGGGCATTCCGGCGCGCTTCGTGACCGGCTATCTGGGCGGCGAGTACAACCCGCTCGAGGGCTACTACGTCGTGCGCCAGAACAACGCTCACGCCTGGGTTGAAGCCTATGTGCCCGAGCTGGGTTGGCAGACCTTCGATCCGACGCCGCCGGCCGGACGGCCGGGAGAGTTCGAACGCTCCCTGATGACCTTCGCCCGACAGACCTACGACTGGCTGCAGTTCCGTTGGGATCGCTACGTCATCAGCTACGGCGTCGACGACCAGCAGCGGCTCTTTTCGCGACTGGCGCGCTTCTGGTCGTCCTTCTGGGAGAAGGACGAGGCCCCTGAAGCGCCCCTCGTGGCGTCTGCGGCCGAGGCAGAGAGCGAGGCGCCGAAACGCTCCGCAGAGCCTTGGATCGCGAGCGCTGCGATCGTCTGTCTGCTGGTCCTCTGGTGGCTGCTGCGGCGTGAGCGTCGCCTCAGTGCGACGCAGGCCTACCTTCGCTTGCGACGGATTGCGCAGCGCCGGGGCCTGACGGTGAGCCGGTCGGACTCTGCGGAGGTCTTCCAGCGGGCGGTCGTCGAGCGCTTTCCGGACAGCGGGATGAAGTCGGGCGAGCTCGTTTCGCTCTACCTCCGCGAGAGCTACGCGGAGCAGACCCTGACCGAGAGCGAGACGCAGGAAGCGAACCGGCTCCTTCGCGAGATCGCGGCGGACCTGCGTAAGGCGAGCTGATTCAGGGGGCGATCGGCGCGCGCCGCGCTTCGATTCGCGGCGACTGCAGACGCAACGGCCCCGGCCCGGGGTTGCTCAGAGTCAGCCAGACGGTCTGCGTCGGGTCCGTCGGTAATCGCAGCCGAACCGTCCCCGCCTCCAGGCGCTCGACCCGGTTCGGGAGGCCGGTGGGCCGGTCTCGAAGGCCGACGATCAAAGCAGCGTCTCCCCCCACGCGGTCGATGACGAGCTCGCTGCCGGGCTCGAGTTCGATCGTGTACTCGACCCACGAACCGGGTGTGAGCACGAGGCGGTTCCGGAGGAGGTCGCTGATCGGCGGTGCGCCCGTCGCTGTCGACGTTTCGAGCTCCAGGCGTACCCAGTCCCAAGCGACCCCCAGAGCGCGCTGCTCGGACTCGTTCGGCAGCGGCTCGAACACCGACGAGTACCTCAGTTCGACTTGGTTCCTTCCGGGGGTGAGGAACTGCGATGGCACGTCCAGTGCGAGCTCCTGCACGCTGCCGTCCATGTCCCGCGAGCCCAGAGACCGGCCGTTCAGGACGGCTTCGAAGGACTGTCCGCCGTCCTCGCTCGCTTCCGGCCGGGGAAGGCCGCGTAGCAACAGTCGAGCGGGTCGGGCCTCGGCGAGAAAGAAGGTCAGCGTCGTCGTCGGGCCGTCGCTCCAGGAGAAGGTGGTGCCGTCGGCGGTCTCCTCGTTCCACGAAAGGCCCTCGGTGAAGCCCTGATCCTCGGCGGTTCCGATGTCCAGGACTGTCTTCTCGGCGTCATGGGGCACATCGACCAGCAGACGGAGCAGATCGGCGGTCTGGACGGTCTCCGACGGTCGCGAGCAAGCGAGCACCGCCAGCGCAGCGACGCTCGACGCGAGAACGACGGTGACTCGAAGAGGGCGACGCATGGGCGCGGACTGTAGCAGCGGCGATGGCGTCGAACGGGGCGGCGATCGACGACGCAGCGAGGTAGCATTCCGTCGATGCCGAGTCGGATGACGATGGGTTCGAATGAATAGAGCCAGGATCGGTGTCGACGTGCGCGGCCTCGCCGATCCGATCACCGGGACGGGAGTCGTCGTGCGTGAGCTCCTGCGGCGGCTCGACGGGCTCGATCGCTTCGAGTTCGTCGGCTACGCCACGCGCCCGGTGGCTGAGGGCTCTCTGCCGCCGTCGGTGCCCCTGCGTCTCGGCTCGGGGCTGTCCGCACGCTGGGGCAGCGTCTGGATGCAGACTTCCTTGGGGCGTCTGCTCGCGCGGGATCAGATCGATCTCTTCTGGGGTCCCCTGCAGGTGCTTCCGCTCCGGGCCGAGCGAGGACTGCCGATGGTACTGACCCTGCACGACCTGGTCTTCCGCTTCTTTCCGGAGACGATGTCTCTGCGCAATCGGGTCCTGCTCCCGCGACTCGTGCCGCCGTCGCTGCGCCGAGCCGACCTGGTGACCGTGGTCTCGGAGACCACGGGGCGCGACGCCGTGCGCGAGCTTGGGGCCGACGCTGCGAAGATCCGCGTCGTCACCAACGGCGTCGCGGATCATTTCGAGGCGAGCGCCGAAGAAACGGCGAGTCAGCGACTCCTCTTCGTCGGTACCCGGGAACCTCGCAAGAACCTCGAAGCGCTGCTGGAGGCCCTGCGTCGTCTGCTCGATCAGGGGCGCTGGCAGGGAGAGCTCGCTCTCGTCGGTCTCGACGGTTGGGGCAGCAACGCCGACATCGATGCTCGGCTGCGCAAGCTCGGCGAGCGTTGCCAGGTGTCCTTCCTCGGCTACGTCGGCGAGAGCGAGCTGCCCGAGATCTATCGCTCGTCTCGCCTCCTCGTCATGCCTTCGCTTTACGAGGGCTTCGGTCTGCCGGTGCTGGAGGCGATGGCGAGCGGTCTGGTCGTCGCCTGCTCCGATGCCGCCCCGTTCCCCGAGATCACCGACGGAGCTGCTCTCCTCGCTCCGCCGCGAGACGTCGACGCTCTGGCACAGCAGATCGAACGGGCCTGGGGTGATGAGGCGCTGCGCGCAGAGCTGCGCGAGCGGGGACTCGACGTCGCGCGGCGCTACTCGTGGCAGCGGTCCGCCGAGAAGCTCGCCGACGTCTTCGACGAAGTGCTCAGTAGGCGTTCTTGAGCCAGCCCTGGCGCAGGGTCATCCAGAGGATCTTGACGTCGAGACGCAGGCTCCAGTTCTCGATGTAGTAGAGGTCGTACTGGATGCGCTTGCGGATCGACGTGTTGCCGCGCCAGCCGTGCACCTGAGCCCAACCGGTGATGCCCGACTTCACGCGGTGCCGGAGCATGTAGTTGGGGATCTTGTGCTTGAACTCGTCGACGAAGGCGGGCCGCTCCGGGCGCGGGCCGACGATCGACATCTCGCCCTTGAAGACGTTCCACAGCTGCGGCAGCTCGTCGATCGAGGTTCGGCGCAGGAACGAGCCGATCCTCGTGCGGCGAGGATCGTCCTCGATCGCCCAGATCGGACCCGTCGAAGCCTCGGCGTTGACCCGCATCGAGCGCAGCTTGAGGATGTAGAAGGAGCGTCCGTCGAGCCCCATGCGCTCCTGCTTGTAGAAAATCGGGCCGCGATCTTCGAGCCAGATCGCCAGGGCGACGAGCGGCAGGACCGGGAGCAGGAGCAGCATCAGAATCGCCGACACCGCCAGGTCCATGAAGCGCTTGCCCATGCTCTGCCAGCCGGCGAGAGGCATCTGCGAGAGGTTGAGGATCGGAATGCCGTCGAGATCCTCGAGGCCGGCACGCAGAGCTGCGTACTGATAGATCGACGGCACGAGGCGGACTTCGACGCACTCGTTCTCGACGCGGTCGAGGATGCGCAGGATCTTGCGGTGTGCCTCGAGCGGGAGCGCGATCATCACCTGATCGACGTTCTCATCCTGGATCAGCTGAGTGACGTCCCGGAGCTGACCGAGGATCGGCACGCCGGAGAACTGCTTGTCGGCGAGTGCAGGGTTGTCGTCAGCGAAGCCGATCACGTCGAAGCCGTACTCCCGATGGCCGACGAGTCGCTGTGCGACCTCGCGGCCGACTTTTCCTGCACCGACGACCAGGATGCGCCGGATGTTGTGTCCGCGCAGGCGGCGCCAGCGCAGCACCGCGCGTAGCTGCAGGCGGCCGAGCGTGACGGCGATGATGGCGCAGGCGCCGAAGAGAGCCATGAAGGCGCGGCTGTAGGTGAAGAAGGGAACTCCGCCCTCGAGCACCGCGGTTTCGGGGTCGAGCACCGGTCGGTAGAACGCGGTAAAGCCGGCGAGCAGGAGAGTCGTCAGAAGCTGCGCAACGACGAGGGTCGAGAACTCCTCAATTCGGCTTTGCCCGCGGCGAATCTGATACAGCCCGTGGAAGTAGTAGACGAGCGGCCAGACGAGCACGATGACCGGCAGCAGGTGCAGGTACGGGCCGAGAGCCGGCGCGTCTCCCTCCAGCGGGACGACTTGCCACTGGAAGCGCAGAAGCCATGCCGCGAAGAACGCCAGCACGATGGCAACGATGTCACTGACGACGAAGAGCGCAGACGTGGTGCGCAATCGCTGGTCGAGCAAGCTGTGACTACCTCAGTGGGGCTTCAGCGAGGAAGCACCCTTTCCAACCTATGAACAAAACATGAGGACCGACGAAACATCAGTATACCTCGATGCCACTGTAGCAAGTAGAGGCGTCAGGGACTCAGCTCCGGGGCCGCGTTGGCGAGTACGTCGAGGAATGCCGACCGAAAGCGCGCTTCGCTGAAGATCTCGGCGCGCTCTCGCAGACTCGCGATCGAAGCGTCGAGGTCGAGGGCCCTCTCGATGGCACTCGCCAGATCCGAAGCGGATCCCTCTTCGGTGGCGAGAGCGCCGTGCGCTTCGTCGACGACGATGTCGCGCGCGCCGCCGACGCCGAGGGCTGCCACCGGGGTCCCGCAGGCAAGCGATTCGGCCGCGGCGATGCCGAAGTCCTCGATCCCGGGCTGTACGAAGACGGCCGCTGCGCGATAGAGCCGCAGCAGTTCGTCGGCGTCGACCCGACCGAGGAGCTTCGTCGTCGTGCCGCTCGCGAGCTGTCGCAGCCGGCCTTCGTCGGGGCCGGTGCCGACGATGCGTAGCTCGAGATCCAGTTCCTTGCAGGCCGCGATCGCGACGTCGTGGCGCTTGTACGGTGCCAGCGCCGCGACGCTCAGTGCGAAGCGCTCGCCGCTGCTGGCCTGCTCCCCGGGTCGGAAGGTGAGCGTGTCGACCGGGGGAGCGACGACCTTTGCCGGGCGCCCGTAGTAGCGGCCGATGCGCTCAGCGACGAAGCGCGAGTTCGCGACGTAGGTGCCAACGCGGCCGGCGGTCTTGCGGTCCCAAGTGCGCAGCCGAGCGAGAAGCCGCTTGCGCGCCTTGCCGATCGGTCCTCGAGCCTCCGGGAAGTAGGCGTCTTCCTGGTCCCAGGCGTAGCGGACGGGCGTGTGGCAGTAGCAGACGTGGGGAGCGCTTCGCGGAATCACTCCCTTGGCCACGCAGTGGCTGCTGCTGATCACGAGGTCGAAGCCTTCGAGGTCGAGGCTTTCGATGGCCGCGGGAAAGAAGGGCAGGAAGTAGCGGTAGTGCCTGCGAAGGAAAGGCATGCGTCGGAGCCACGTCGACTGGATCTCGTGCGCCTCGATCCGAGGTGAGACCGTGCCGCGGAAGTGGAAGAGGCAGAAGATCGTCGCCTGCGGGAAGAGCGTCGACAGCGATTCGAGCACCTTCTCGCCGCCGCGCATTCCTGTCAGCCAGTCGTGAACCAGAGCGACTCGCAGGCCTTCGTAGGGGCGTTCGCTCATCGCTCGTTCTCGCTCAGGACCGACCGGTAGAGGTCGAGGGTCTGACGCGCGGTCTCCGCCCAGCGGAAGTCTGCGGCGCGCCTTCGACCGAGCGTTGCCAGACTGCGAGCGTGCTCGCGGTCGTTGAGGCAGTGCACGATCGCGGCCTCGATCTCGTCGATCTCGAGTGGGCTGACGAGGTGAGCGTAGCCTTCGGCGATCTCGCGCAGTGCGGAGTTGTTCGATGTGATCACCGGCGTTCCGGACGCCATCGCTTCGATGACCGGCAGTCCGAAGCCCTCGTAGAGGGTTGGGTAGACGAACAGGCCGGCGCCTCGATAGAGCGTGCGCAGCTGCTTCTCCGGTACGTGGCCCAGCCAGTGCACCGCGTCGCCAATGCCCATCGCCTCGGTCTTCTGCCGAAGGATGCCGTCGCTGCCGCGCCTCGCTCCCGCACAGACCATGGGCACGGGGCGCTCGAGTTTCGGGCGCGCCGCAGCGTAGGCCTGCAGCACCCGGTCGAGGTTTTTGTGTGGCTTTGGGTTGCCGACGAAGAGCACGTAGCCGGGCTCGAGGCCGAGCTCCTGCAACTCCGCGTCGTCGGCGTCCGAAGGCTCGAAGAAAGAAGGGTCGACGCCGTTGTAGATGACGTCGATCTTGTTGGGATCGACACGGAAGGTGCGCCTCAGGTCTTCGCGTGTGTTGTTCGACACGGCGATGACACGGTCGCTGCTTCTCAGGCTGCGCTGAATCATGAGGCGGGCGTAGATCTCGGCGAACCGATTCGGCAGGAAGTCGGGAAAGAGAAGGTGGATGATGTCGTGGATCGTGACGACGGTGGCGCAGGGTAGGCGTAGCGGCAGCACGTAGTGCGTCGCGTGAAAGAGGTCGGGACGCAGGCGGTGCAGGCGCCAAGACAGCGCGAAGAGCTCGCGGATCGAATAGAGCCCCGAGGCCTCGGTCACGGTCGAGAAGTTGCCGGGCAGATCCGGCGGCTCCGCTTCAGGTGAGACGAACAGGACGTAGCGCGACTCGGCATCGAGCGCGGCGAGTCCTCGAAGCAGGTTCTCGATGTAGGTGCCGATGCCGAAGTCGCCCAGCTTGCGGGTGTCGATGGCGATGACGTGAGACATGTTGGTGACCCCTTGGCGGGACCTCGGTCGAAGACTGCGGGAGTGTACTCCCGGTCAGCACCCAGCGGTGCCCGAGGTCGGCGCTTCGTCGCGCCATCTCCGCGACGGCGCGCCCCTCCAACCGCTCCCGGGTTAGTCTGCCGCCACGATGCTGAGCTTCCTGACGGCACCCCGTTCCTTCGCCGGCCACCGGGTACGGCGGCAGCGGTCATCGCGAGGGTCGGTCGCGGCATGAGCGGTCGACTGGCTCATCTGCCAGAGCCCCTGCGAGATGCCGTGCGGCCGCCTCTCGACGCCCTCCGTCGGAGCCTTTCACGTGTGCGCTCGATCGCTTCGAGGCTCAGGCCTTTTCGCATCGTGGCCACGGTTCGTTACTTCCTGCATCTGCGCCGTGACAGCGTGCGTCGCCGTCGCCGGGAGGGGCTGCGGATCGCCGTCGACGCCACGCCGCTCTGGGGATCGGTGACCGGCATCGGTTGGTATCTGCATTCGCTTCTGGAGGGTTTGGCCGATCGGGAGGACGTGTGCCTGTTTCTCTATGGCCCGATGGGTGAACCGCCGTCCGTCCTGCCACCGACGGGTCCCGGACTGGAGCTCGTGGCTTTCGACGTGCCGGAGGATCTGACGCTACCGCCTGGAATGCTGCGGCGCGTCCTGCGCTATCTCGTGCCCTGGTTCATCGCGCGAGAGGCTCCCGATGTGGTCTTTGCTCCGAACTTCTTCCCGCCGCGGCGCTTCTCGCTGGTGCGCGCTCCGCTCGTCGTGACGACGCACGACCTGGCCTCGGTTCACTTCTCCTGGACCCTGGAGGAGGCGACCGCTCAGGCTCTGGAGAAGGAACTGAAGGCGCGTCTGAGCAGCGCTGCGCGGGTCGTCACTCCGAGTGCGACGGTGCGCGAGGAGATTCTCGAAGCCGGTTTGGCTTCCCCCGAGAAGGTCGTGGCGGTGCACCACGGCCCCGGTCATCTGCGCTTCGCGTCGAGCCTGGACGCGGAGCAGTCTGCCGACTTCAGGGAGTCGCTGGGCCTCGGGCGCTCGTTCGCGTTGGGCGTCGGCACGCTCGAGCCACGGAAGAACCTCGAGGTTCTTCTCTCGGCGTGGCGCCTCGGCTTCGAGCGCGGTGAGACGCTGCCGCAGCTCGTCTTGTGCGGTGCCCGCGGCTGGAAGGATGCCGATCTGCGTGCCGCCTGCGAAGCCGGACTCCGTGCGGGCTGGCTCGTCCTGCCCGGCTACGTCGACGACGATCAGCTGCAGTGGCTGTACCGGGAGGCGAAGCTGGTCGTGCAGGCGTCGCTCTACGAAGGCTTCGGTCTGCCGCTGGTCGAAGCGATGCTCGCCGGAAGACCGCTGGTCTGCAGCGACATCCCCGTCTTCCGCGAGGTCGCCCAGGACGCCGCGCTCTTCGTGCCCGCAGAAGCGCCTGAGTCCTGGCTCGCCGCCGTCCTGAAGGTCGTGGACTCGAGCGAAGGCTCGGCTTTGGCGGCGCGCGCAAAGGTCCGCGCTGGTGAGTTCGATTGGCGACGCTGTGCCGACGAGACTCTGGCGGTGCTGCAGGCGGCCGCCGCCTCGTGAGCCGCGCGGGGGCCAGGCGCTCGCGGGTCGCTGTGGTCGTCGGAGTGTTCCTCTTACTGGTCGCGGCCCTCTTTCTGACGAGAGGTGGCGGGCCGACGCTGTCTCATCCGTCGCCCGAGACGGCGCCGGGGCAGCTGTTCTTCGATGCGTCGTTCCCGGTCCGTTTGTGGATGCCGACCCCGGCAGAAAACCTGGAACTGCTGGCTCCGCCGGAGGCTCTGGCAACGCTCCTTGGGGGCGTTCGTTTCGGCCCCTTCGCCGTCCCGCCCGCGCGCGAGGCGTCGGCCGCTCTCGACGCGAGGGGCGGCGTCGCGGCGTTTCGCTTCGCTCCCTGGCAGGCGATGCTGGCCCGTTGGGCAGGTCGTCTCGCTCGCAATCCGATCCTCGCCGGTGGCCGTGTCGAAGGTTCGTCGCGCTCGGTCTCGACACAATGGCTGGAAGACACCTGGATCCTGCGGGTCGACTCACAGTGGCTGCCGCCGTCAAAGGCCGGAGCAGCCCAGGGCTTTCCGGACGCGCTCGGGTGGGTGGCTCTTGGAGAGGCAGCTCGTCGGGAGCTGTCGCTCCTGCTGAAGATGGAGGTCTCGTCCGCGCCGCTCGAGCTCGTTGCGTTGGACGACGGGTGGGGGCTGCGCCAGCCCGACGCGACGTGGGCGTCTCCTTTCGAGCCGCCAGCGCGCTCGGAGCTCGCCGCGGCCCGCTACGTTCGCGTCGCGACCGATTGGTCACTGACTCTGCTCGCTGCACCCGAGGGCGTACAGCGTCCAGGAGAGCTGCGCTTGCCGAGCTCCGGAGCCCGTTTCGCAAGGGAGTTCTCGCCACGGCAGCTCCCGGGAGGTCGGTGGCTGGAGGATCTGGCTCTGAACCCGCTGTTCAGCGACTGCGGTTCTGCTCGCTGTGTCGGCTGGGATCGGCAAGGCCTGCTCCTCGCCGAGTCGGTCGTCGCGCCACCGAGCAACCGAGAGGGCACCTCGATCTGGATCTGGAACGGCGCGCTGGCCGATTTCCTCGATCGATTCGCGCTGGGGCTCGAAGGGCTTCTCCTCGTCCCTGCCCTTGATGTCGAGGCGGCGCGCACGATGGCCGAGTGGTCGACCGCGCTACGCCGCTGGCGACGCACGACGCTCTATGCCGAGCCGGGCGCCTTCGCCATACGCTTCTTCGACTCCGCTTCGATTGACTCGGAGGCGGAGCTGCCGTAGCGTCCCCGGCTTCGCGGCAGGGAGAAGAGATTCATGCGACTCGATCTGGAAGCAGCACACGACGCACCGTTCGAATGGGAAGAGAGCCTGGAGCTCGAGCAGGGCGTCCTGCGTCAGGCCGGCGTGCGTCTGCTCGGCGAGATCGACAGCCGCGGCACGGTCTTCCACAGCTCACCCGACTACATCGTTCGTGGACGGCTTCACTATGAGCAGCGGCTGCAGTGCACGCGCTGCATGGAGCGCTACGACCAGGAGGTCGAGAGCGAGTTCGATCTGGTGGCGCAGGTGCAGGGCCGCGGGGAGCCCGGCGATGAGATCGAGCTCGAAGAGTCCGATCTCGACGTCGTGCTGCTCTCCGAGCCGTCGCTGGAGACCGAGTCGCTCATCGTCGAGCAGATCGAGCTGCTTCTGCCGATGAAGCCGCTTTGCTCGGACGGGTGCAAGGGGCTCTGTGCCGGTTGCGGAGTCGATCTCAATCGAGAACCCTGCAGCTGCTCGGGCCCAGCCGACACGAGGTTTTCGGGGTTGCTGGCGCTCAAGCAGCGCCTCGACGAGGGCGACTGACC
Organism: Acidobacteriota bacterium; assembly: GCA_039026915.1. Lineage (GTDB taxonomy): Bacteria > Acidobacteriota > Thermoanaerobaculia > Multivoradales > Multivoraceae > JBCCLJ01. The sequence continues at coordinate 18,254 of JBCCLJ010000055.1, read as the reverse complement.
GTCGTCCTCCGACGAGTGCCGGTCGTTCGACCTTCTCGAATTCCCTTGAGCTTTTCCCGGAGCTGCCCGTAGAATCGGTGTTTGCCGACGAAAGTCGCCTCCTGATTCGCCGCTCTACAAGCAGGCACTTTCCGTCGAACCCCGATCCAACGCCGCCCCGTGCGGGGCGCGCGCAGACTTGAACGAGAGGAATGACCAGCCATGGCTAACCCGAAAAGGCGCCACTCCAAGGCCCGCCGCGACCGTCGTCGCGCTCATGACTTCCTGCAACGCCCCTCGACGCCCATCTGTGCCGAGTGCGGCGAGGTGAAGCTGATGCACCGCGCTTGCGCCTCGTGTGGCAGCTACCGCGGTCGTGAGGTCATCGAGGGGAAAGACTCCCTCTGATTGCAGTTCCTTGCCCCTAGGCCCTTGGGCGTTCAGCACTTTGCGGAGCACCCGGTCTGGTACGATTTCGGCCCTCAACTGCCCGAGAACGCCCGAATCAGAGGCCTCTGATCTGGCTCGTGTCCCGTGCTCGACGGGGCGAGGGAGAGTCCAGTGCGCGCAAAACCAGTGATCGCAGTCGACGCCATGGGCGGCGACGATGCTCCCGGACACCCGGTCGAGGGTGCCGTGATGGCTGTGCGTGCTGGCTGCGAGGTCCGGCTGGTAGGTCATGAGGACCAGCTGCGCGAGGAGCTGCACCGCCATCGACTCGCTGGCGACGACGCCCAGCGCGTGGTCGTTGTGCACGCCGAAGAGGCCGTCGCGATGGACGACCCGCCGATCACGCCGATCCGTAAGAAGCGCAAATCGTCGATCCGCATCGCTGCTCAGCTCGTGCGCGACGGGGAGGCGGACGCGCTCGTCTCCGCCGGCAACACGGGCGCCGCGATGATCGCCGCCAAGATGGTGATGGGCACCGTCGAGGGCGTCGATCGGCCGGCGCTCGCCGCGGCCCTGCCGAATCCCAAGGGTCACACGGTGCTGCTCGACGTCGGCGCCAACATCGACAGCAAGCCAGAGCACCTGCTGCAGTTTGCCGTGATGGGCAGCCTCTTCGCGCAGGAGGTCGTCAAGACCTCCTCGCCCCGCGTCGGACTTCTGTCGATCGGCGAAGAAGACTCCAAGGGCACTGAGCTCACGCGAGAAGTCTTCCAGGCGTTGGAAACGAGCGGTCTCAACTTCGTCGGCAACGTCGAAGGTAGCGACGTCTTCAAGGGTACGGCCGACGTGATCGTCTGTGACGGCTTTGTCGGCAACGTGGTGCTCAAGAGCGCCGAGTCACTTGCCGACATGGTCATGACGCTGCTCAAAGAAGAGCTCGGGCGCGGCTTCAGGGCCCGCATCGGCGGGCTGCTGGCTCGCCCCGCTTTCGTCGACTTCCGCCGGCGCACGGCCTACGACGAGTACGGCGGCGCACCGCTGCTGGGCGTCAAGGGCGGCTGCTTCATCGCCCACGGTCGCGCGACTCCCAAAGCCATGATGAGTGCCATCCTGCGGGCGACGGAGTACTCCGAAGCCAACGTCAGCAGCAAGATCAGCGAGCGCCTCGCTGAGCGACAGTCGCAGGAGGCGGCTCTTGGGTGAATCTTCGGTCGGCGATGCCGACTTCGACCGCGCCTTCGTTCCCGGAGGCGCCTGCAGGATCTCTGGGACCGGCCACTCCGTTCCCGAAGGCCGTCTGACCAACGCCGATCTGGAGCAGCGGGTGGAGACGTCTGACGAGTGGATCGTGGCGCGTACCGGCATCCGAGAGCGGCCGATGTCGAACGATTCCGAGTACACGTCGACCTTCGCCATCGAGGCGGGGAGGGCGGCTCTCGACATGGCGGGCCTCCAACCCGCGGATGTCGACCTCATCGTCTGCGCGACGGTGACGCCCGACATGCTCTTTCCCTCCACCGCCTGCTTCGTTCAAGAGGGGCTCGGTGCCAAGAACGCCGCCGCCTTCGACATCAACGCAGGCTGCTCTGGGTTCGTCTACGGTCTTCAGGTCGTGTCGCAGTTCATCGCCGGCGGCGGTGCGCGTCGTGCGCTGCTGATCGGTGCGGAAACGCTCACCAAGATCGTCGACTGGCAGGACCGCTCGACCTGTGTCCTGTTCGGCGACGGTGCCGGCGCGGTCGTCGTCGAAGCGGCCGACGTCGGTGCCGACGATGGGCTTCTGGGAACGGCGATCCACAGCGACGGCGCCTTCGCCGATCTCATCGAGATGCCGGCGGGCGGCAGCCGCATCCCGCCATCGACGCCGGGCATCGTCGAAGACAGGCTTCCCTTCATCAAGATGCGCGGCAACGAGGTATTCAAGGTCGCGGTGCGGACACTGGCCCAGACCAGCGAGACCATCCTCGACCGCTGCGGACTCACGGACGACGAGGTGCGCTGGATGATTCCCCATCAGGCCAACGGCCGCATCATCCAGGCCGTCGGTCAACGTCTCGGCCTCGCCGACGAGCGGGTGTACGTGAACGTGGAGCGTTTCGGCAACACCTCGGCGGCCTCGATCCCGATCGCCCTGGACGAGCTGAATCGAGCGGGAAAGATCGGTTCCGGCGACGTGATCCTCATGGCCGCCTTCGGCGCCGGTCTGACCTGGGGATCGGCGGGAGTACGCTGGTGAGAGGCTTCGTCTTTCCGGGCCAGGGCTCGCAGCAAGTCGGTATGGGCCAGGAGCTCGCCGAGGCCGAGAGCGTCGCGCGAGAGGTCTTCGACGAGGCTGACGAGGCTCTCGGAGAGTCGCTCAGCGGCCTCTGTTGGGGAGGTCCCGAGAGTGACCTCCAGCTGACCGCCAACACGCAGCCCGCCATCCTGACGACTTCGGTTGCGGCCCTTCGGGTCCTGCAGCAGGCCGGTCACGAGCCCCAGGTCGTCGCCGGCCACAGCCTCGGCGAGTACTCGGCGCTGGTCGCCTGCGGCTCTCTCGCCTTCGCCGACGCCGTCCGTCTCGTGCGCCGAAGAGGGCAGCTGATGCAGGAGGCGGTGCCGGTGGGAGTCGGTGCCATGGCCGCGATCCTCGGGCTGGACGACGCGGCGGTACGTAACGTCGTCGATGCGTCGCGCGGCGACGAGGTGCTCGACGTAGCCAATCTCAACGCGCCGGGCCAGACGGTCATCGCCGGTCACGCCTCGGCCGTCGAGCGGGCCAACGAGAAGGCGCAGGAGGCCGGAGCCCGTCGCGCGGTACTCCTGCCGGTCTCCGCTCCCTTTCACTGCCCTCTGATGCAGCCGGCCCGGGAGGGTCTTCTGCCGATGCTCGAGGCCACCGAGTTCGCCGATCCGAGGGTCCCGATCGTCGTCAACGTCGACGCTGCTCCGGTCAAGACGGGTGACGAGGCGCGGGACGCTCTCGTGCGCCAGATCGAGAGCCCGGTGCGCTGGGTCGAGAGCATCGAGCACATCGTCGAGCAGGGCACGACCGACTTCGTCGAAGTCGGACCGGGCGGAGTCCTGCGCGGGCTGATTCGCCGGATCCACAAGGGCGCGAAGGTCCTGCCGATGTCGGCGCCTGCGGATCTCGAGAAAATCGCCGGCTGAGTCCGTCCAGGAGATTGCTGATGTTCTCACTCGAAGGCCGCACGGCGCTCGTCACGGGCGCCTCTCAAGGGATCGGAGCCGAGATCGCCCGTGCGCTGGCAGCGCGGGGTGCCGCGGTCCTCGTCGCTGCTCGCTCCACGGACAAGCTCGCCGCGCTCGCCGACGAGATCCAGTCGACCGGTGGTCGGGCGCACGCCCTGTCGCTCGACCTCGCCGATGCCGAAGGCATCGCGGCGGCGATCAAGGCACTGCCCGAGGATTGGAGCGCCGTCGATGTCCTTGTCAACAACGCCGGGATCACGGCGGACGGTCTCTTCCTGCGCATGAAGCTGGAGCAGTGGCAGTCGGTTCTCGACACCAATCTCACCGGCACCTTCGCGCTGACGAAAGAGATCGTCAAAGGGATGATTCGGCGCCGCTACGGCCGCATCGTCCAGATTTCCTCGGTCGTCGGACTCATGGGTAACCCCGGTCAGACGAACTACGCCGCCTCGAAGGCGGGACTCATCGGCTTCTCGAAATCGCTGGCGCGAGAAATCGGCGGCCGCGGCGTGACGGTCAACGTCGTCGCGCCGGGCTACATCGAGACGGCGATGACCGAACAGATCACCGACAAGGCGCGTGAGGAGCTGGTCTCCGCCATCGTGCTCGGTCGAATGGGAAATCCCGGAGACATCGCTTCTGCGGTCGTCTACCTGTCGAGCGAAGAAGCCGGCTATGTCACCGGAGAGGTTCTCAATGTGAGTGGGGGGCTGTACATTTGAGCTACCGCCCCTGGCGTAAAGCACCGCTTTCGCGATCCATCTCTAATCTGCGGCCCTCGTGGACCGCTTCAGGGTCTTGTGCTAGAACTCCTCGCGGCATTCGCCAGGACGTCCGCCCAGGACAGGAGGTTTATTCATGTCTGTAGCAGACAAAGTCAAAGAAATCATCGTTGAGCAGCTCGGTGTCGACGCCGACGAAGTGACCACCGAAGCCAGCTTCACCGACGATCTCGGTGCCGATTCGCTCGATATCGTCGAGCTCGTCATGGCCTTCGAGGAAGAGTTCGGCATCGAGATTCCCGATGAGGATGCCGAGAAGATCAGCCGCGTCAACGAGGCTGTGAACTACATCGAAGCGAACAAAGGCTGACGAACCAGCCGAGAACGCCAGCTCCGCGCCTGCGGAGCCGGCGCTCCTGAGAAAGCGAGCCCAGGGTTTGACCCATCCTGTCCCACGTCGCCGCGTTGCCGTCACTGGAGTCGGTCTCGTCTCCCCCTTGGGGGTCGGAACGGCCGAGACCTGGCAGGGCGTCGTGGAAGGGCGAAGCGGGATCGGTCCGATCACTCGGATCGAGACCGAGCAGTACGCCAGCCGCATCGCCGGAGAGGTGAAGGACTTCGACCCCACCGACTTCATCGAGAAGAAGGAGGTCAAGAAGTGCGACTACTTCATCCAGTACGGTATCGCCGCGAGCATGCTTGCGGTGCAGGACGCAGGCTTCTCGATCGACGACGACAACGCTGAGCGTGTCGCCGTCGTCATCGGAGCCGGGATCGGCGGACTGCCGCTCATCGAGAGCATGCACTCCGTGCTCCTCGAGCGCGGTCCGGGTCGCGTTTCACCGTTCTTCATCCCCGGCCTGATCGCCAACATGGCGGCAGGCCAGGTCTCGATCAAGCTCGGCGCCAAGGGGCCGAATACGGCTCCGTGCACGGCTTGCACGACGGGGCTGCACGCCGTCGGCGACGCCTTCCGCCTGATTCAGCACGGCTACGCTGACGCTGCGATCGCCGGCGGAACCGAAGGAGCCATCGCACCTCTTTCGATGGCCGGCTTCTGTGCCATGCGCGCCCTCTCGACGCGCAATGACGACCCCGAAAGGGCGTCTCGTCCGTGGGACAAGGATCGCGACGGCTTCGTCCTGGCAGAGGGCTCTGGCATCGTGGTCCTGGAGGAGTGGGAGGCAGCCAAGGCCCGCGGCGCCCGCATCTACGCCGAGGTTCTCGGCTACGGCATGAGCGGCGACGCGCATCACATCTCTGCACCGCACCCCGAGGGCGACGGTGGCGTGCGCGTCATCCGCGCTGCGCTCCAGGACGCGGGTCTCGAGCCGTCCGCCATCGAGTACATCAACGCTCATGGCACCTCGACCGACCTCGGCGATCTCGCGGAGGTCAAGATGATCAAGAGGGTCTTCGGCGACCACGCCTACGAGCTCGCCGTCTCGTCGACGAAGTCGGCCACCGGGCACTTACTGGGCGCTGCTGGTGGGCTCGAAGCGGGGTTGCTGGCTCTGTCGATCCACAACGGCATCCTGCCGCCGACGATCAATCTGGACGAGCCCGGCGAAGGCTGCGACTTGGACTTCGTCCCCAACGAGGCACGTCAGCAGCAGGTCGACATCGCTCTGACCAACTCCTTCGGTTTCGGTGGCACGAACGGCAGCTTGATCTTCGGCCGTAACCGCGACGACGCGGCTTGACAGCCCACGGACCGATTGTTGTAATCCCGCCGATGCGAAACGCCGCGACCTCGAACCGCTCGGACCTCGCCGGTGCCCCCACCGCGCAGGTGGCCCGTGCGCTCGTCGGTACGTGGTGGGCTTGGCTGCATCATTCTCACGGAGAGTAGCCGGGCGCTGTCCCGGTGATGTCCGGGACGGGGTTTTCTTGGCGAGCGAGGTGCCTCCTTCCGGATTCGGATGGAGGCTTTTGACGTTTTGGAAACCCTGCAGGAACCTCGGAGCGCGACGCTCGTCGGCAGCCTGGTCACGCCGCTGGACCAGCTGACGGCTGCGGCTCGGGAGCACTTCGACGCTCTCGACGTGCTCGAAGTGCGCGCAGACCTCGCGGGAGATCTGAAGGCGAGCGACCTGCGCCAGTGGTTTCGGGGCAGACTGCTGTACACGCTGCGCTCCTCGAGCGAGTGGGGGCAGGGGCCCGACGCAGCGGCGGAGCGAGCGCCGCGGCTACTGCAGGCGGCTGCTGGGTACGACTACGTCGATCTCGAAGCCAACCGTGATCTGACCGCCGAGGTACTCGAAGGCGTTCCCCCCAGGCAGCGCCTTCTTTCCTGGCACGGCGCCCACGATGCCGATCTGCGCGGCGTCCTGGAGCGCATGGACGCCTACGAAGCGGCGGTTCGCAAGCTCGTCGTTCTCGCCCAGGCCGACAGCCAGGAAGTCGCCGTCATGACCCTTCTCTGCGAGTGCCGAGATCAGGGGCGTTCCGACGTGGTGGCCTTCGCCGCCGGCGACTGCGGCACTTGGACTCGGCTCGTCGCCCCTCGCGTGGGACTGCACTGGGTCTACGTGGCGCTCGACCAGGCGGCGGCGCCAGGTCAGCTCTCTCTGGCCCAGGCGCTGCGCGACTACGGTCTGCCGTCCTTGCCGCCGGCTCGCCGCGTCTTCGGCATTCTCGGTCGCCCGGTTTCCCACAGCCTGTCGCCGAGGCTTCACAACGGCGGCTACCGCGCGACGGAAACAGAAGCCCTGTATCTGCCCTTTCACGCGGAGCGCTTCGCCGACTTTTGGATGGACACGGTGGAAATCGGAATCTTCGACCGTTTGGGCCTGCCGCTCGAAGGTCTGAGCGTGACGACGCCCTACAAAGAACCTGCACTCGCGGTCGCCGGAGCCAGCAGCCCCCGCGCCGCGCGGCTTCGAGCCGGCAACACCCTGCTTCTCCGCAAGGGTGTCTGGGAGTGCGTCTCGACCGATCCCGAAGGCGTCGTCGTGCCGCTGCAGAGGCTCGGAGTGTCGCTCGAGGGTGCGCCTGCCGCAGTCGTCGGGTGCGGCGGTGCTGGGCGTGCGGCGGCACTTGGTCTACGCGAGTGCGGCGCAGAGGTGAGCGTCGTCAACCGTACGGAAGAGAAGGGGCGCATGACCGCGGAGCGCCTCGGGCTCGAGTTCATCCCTCTCGCGGAGCTCGATCCGAGCAGGTACCAGGTCATGGTGCAGGCGACGGCGCTCGGCAGCGACGCTTCCGACCCTCTGCCCTGGTCGGTGGAGTCGATGCGCGACGACGCGGTTCTGGTCGAGATGGTCTACCGCAGCGGCGAGACGCCGCTCGAAGGAGCGGCCCGTGCCCGCGGACTGCGCACGATCGGCGGCCGGCAGGTTCTGCTGTTCCAAGGCCTGGAGCAGTTTCGCTTGATGGTGGGCCGGGAGCTCGACGCGGAGCTCGGCGGCGCGCTGCTGGGACTCGAGGAGGCGCGATGAGAATCCGAGCCGGACTACCCCGAGGCGTCACCGCCCTGCTGTTCGACGAGGCGCGGGCTCGTCGCGCGCTCGAGGCGCGCCTGAGCCAGGAGCTCGAGAAGCGCGGCTTCGACGAGGCGCTGCTGCCCGTCATGGACTACTTCGATCCCTACTCGAAGCTTCTGCTGCCGCAGGTGCAGAGCGAGCTGTACCGCTTCGTTGATCGCGAGGGCGAGCTGCTGGCTCTGCGCGGCGATTTCACGCCGATGCTGGCCCGGCTGCTGCGGCCGCGACTCGCGGATCTCGAGCTGCCGCTGCGCCTCTTCTACCGGGGGGACGTCGTGCGCTACCAGGAGACGCGACCCGGCCGTCTGCGCGAGGACACGCAGCTTGGTGCGGAGCTCATCGGCGCTCGAGGCGCGAACGATGACGAGACGATGATCGATCTCTTCCTGCAGCTCCTCACCGCCGAGGTGCAGCGCATCGAAGACGCGACGCCGGATCTCGAGATCGTGCTCGGCGTGGCCGGCGCCCTCGATCGCCTTCTGGAGGCGCAGGCGCACGAACACGACGTGCGCGAAGTGCTGCGGGCTGTCCGCGCGCGAGACCGTGAGGTCACCCGGTCCCTCGATTCCACGCTGCTCGAGATCGTCGAGGCGGGGCAGCCGAAGGACGTCGAACGCCTCGGCCCGGCCGCCGCCGAAGATGTAGGTGCCTTGCTCGAGCTCGCGCAGCGGCTCGAGGAACGCTACCCGCAGGCGCGCGTGACCGTCGATCTCGCCGAATTCGCTGACCAGGTTCTCGACGACGGGCTTCTGCGTCGCGGCGCCGGTAGCGGCTACTACGACGGCGTCGTCTTCCGCGCCTTCCTGCGCGGCAATGCCCAGCCGGCCGGCGGTGGCGGTCGCTACGACGGCCTGTTCGGAGGCGCCGGCTCCAAGGTTGGGGCCGTCGGTTTCTTCCTCGGACTCGACCGAATTCTCGAGCAGAAGTCCGCAGGCGGAGGTGCAAGGTGATTCGACTGGCGCTGCCCAAAGGGCGCAACCTGGGCCCGACGCTCGAGGCCTTCGCCGCTGCCGGGCTCGACCTCGGTGACTTCGACAAGGCTCTTCTGCAGCAGCGCATCGAGGGTGCTTTCGACGGCGAAGACCTCGAGATACTGCTGCTCAAGGACTGGGACGTACCGCTCTACGTCGAGTACGGCATCGCCGACTGCGGCGTCGTCGGCACCGACGTCCTCGAAGAAGTACAGGCCGACCTTCTGACTCCGCTGCGCCTCGCACACGGTCGCAGTCGCTTTTCCCTCATCGGCGTGCAGACGGAGCTTCCGGCGGCGGGCAGCCAGATCCGTGTCGCGACGAAGTATCCGCAGTGGAGCAAGCGCCTGCTCGCGCCTCGGCCCTGGGGTGCGGAGATCTTCAAGCTCTCGGGTTCGGTCGAGCTCGGACCGCTCCTGCAGCTTGCGGAGCTGGCGGTCGACATCGTGCAGACCGGCCGCACGATCCGCGACCACGGTCTGACGGAGCTGGAAGTCCTGGCCGAGGTTGCCCCGAGCATCGTCATCAACCGCGCCTCGTATCAGCGCCTGCGCCAGCCGCTCGGCGCTCTACTGCGAGGGCTGGAAGCAGCGGAGGTCGTAGCCCAATGAGTTTCAGCTCCGGGATCTTCAAGACGTACAAGCTCGCCTCGAGGCGAGGAGAGAAGGCGCTCGATCGCCTCGGAGCGCGCGGCGCTTCGGGCGCCGACGCCAAGACGCTGCGCCAGGCGCGCAAGATCGTCGACGGCGTCAAACGCAAGGGCGATGCTGGACTACTCGATGCCGTTGCGCGCTTCGACGGCTTCGAGGCAGCGACGGTGGCACGACTTGCACGCCAGCCCGCGCCACGCGACTGGGAGGGCATGAGCCCCGAACTGCAGGGCGCGGTCGACCGCGCGATCGAGTCGGTGCGACGCTTCCATGGAGCGCACCTTCCCGAGGGCTACACGATCGACAACGACGGCGTTTCGCTCGAAGAGAAGGTTCTGCCGCTGCGACGGGTCGGTCTCTATGTGCCGGGCGGCCGCTTCGTCTACCCGTCGAGCGTGCTCATGACCGTCATTCCGGCGCAGCTGGCCGGCGTCGAAGAGATCGTCGTCGTCACGCCGCCGCAGGCGTGGCAGGAGTCGGTGGCGCTGCGCGGCACGCTCGCTCGCCTCGGCGTCACCGAGGTGTGGGCGATGGGCGGCGCCCAGGCGGTTGCGGCGCTCGCCTACGGCACGGAATCGGTCGAACGCGTCGACATGATTGCCGGCCCCGGCAACGTCTGGGTGGCGGCCGCCAAGGAGCTGGTACGCGGAGCCGTCGCCGTCGATCGCGAGGCGGGTCCTTCCGAAGTCGTCATCGTGGCTGACGCCGACGCTCCGGTCGAACGCGTCGCGGCCGATCTGCTGGCGCAGGCGGAGCACGATCCACTCGCCATGGCGGTTCTCGTCACGCCGGACCGCAAGCTCGCCAAGGCGGTCACCGCCGAGCTCGGCGAGCGGCTCGAAGCCATGGAAGAGATCGAGGAGGGAGGCTCGGCCGTCGCGCGACAGTCGCTGGCCCAGCGCAGCCTCTGCCTGCTCGTCGCCGACGCTGAGGAGGCGCTGCAGGTCGCCGAGCGCATCGCCCCTGAGCACCTGCAGCTGATGGGAAGCGAGATCGAGTCGATGGCGGATCGCGTTCGCTGCGCCGGGGCGACCTTCGTCGGTGCCGACACGCCAACCGTCTTCGGCGACTACGTTGCCGGTCCTTCTCACGTGCTGCCGACGGGCGGCACGGCGCGGTTCTCCTCGGGGTTGGGCACCGGCGACTTCGTTCGTCGCAGTCACACCGTGAGCTGTAGTCCTGAGGCCTCTCGGCGTCTCGCCGCCGACGCTGCGGTCCTGGCCGACGTCGAAGGTCTGCGCGCGCACGCCGCGTCGGCGCGCCTGCGAACCCGAAGGAGCGAGTCTTGACGGTTCGCGCGACCAACGATCCTTCGACTTGGGTCCGCCCAGAGCTGCGCGCTCTCAAGGCCTACACGCTCGATCAGGTGGAGTGCCGTTTCAAGCTCGATCAGAACGAGGTTCCTTGGGATCTGCCGCGTCGCCTCAAGGAGGAGGCTGCGCGTCGACTGCTGGAGCGGAACTGGGCGTTCTATCCCGACTTTCACTCCGATCGCCTGCGCGGCCTGCTGGCCGAACGTCACGACTGGCCCATCGAGGGTGTCCTCGTCGGCAACGGCTCCAACGAACTTCTCGGCATCTGCCTCGAGGCCCTGGTTGCACCGGGCGTCGAGGTTCTCGGCGCCGAGCCTTCCTTCGGTCTCTACCCGATGTTCGTGACGCGTGCCGGTGGCACGCCGCACTTCCTTGCGCCGCGGAGCGACCTCAAGCTGCCCTTCGACGAGCTGCTCGAAGCGGTCCGGGAGAACCCGCGTCGTCCGCTACTGCTGTGCACTCCAAACAACCCGACGGGCGATGCGCTGGCGCCGACGCAGGTGGGCGAGCTGCTCGCCTCTCTCGAGGCGCCTCTGCTTCTCGACAACGCCTACGGCGAGTTCTGTCGGTACGACTACCGCCCGCTGCTGCGCGAGCATCCGCACCTGGTCCTCTTTCGCACCTTTTCCAAGGCGTGGTCTCTCGGCGGTATGCGTCTCGGCTATCTGATGGCCGATCCGCGTCTCGTCGGCGAGCTGATCAAGGTCAAGCTGCCGTACAACCTGTCGCACGCCTCGGCGATCATCGGTGAAGTCGTGCTCGAGAATCCACAGGCCTCGGTGCGCTCCGTCAACGTGCTCAAGGGGCGCAGGGAGCAGTGGGTCGAGGAGCTCCGAGCGCTCGGTCTCGAAGTCCTTCCGTCCGAGGGCAACTTCTTTCTGGTTCGCAGCGACCACGCCGGAGCGCTTCGCGACGGACTGAACGAGCGCGGCATCCTGGTCCGCGAGGTCGGGCACTATCCGGGTCTGGCCGGATGCCTGCGCTTCGGTGTCGGTAGCGGCCCCGCACTGCGCGCGACGAAGGTGGCGCTCGCCGGAATCCTCGAGGAGGTCAACAAATGAGTCGCACGGCAGCAGTTCAGAGGCAGACGAGCGAGACCCAGATCGACCTGAAAGTCGATCTCGACGGCGGCGAGCGGCGCATCGAAGTTCCAGATGGCTTCTTCGGTCACATGCTCGATGCGCTCACCAAGCACGGCGGCCTCGGTCTCGAGCTCAGGGCCGAGGGCGACACCCACATCGATCTGCACCACACGGTCGAGGACGTCGGCATCGCTCTGGGGCAGGGCGTCTGGGAGGCGCTCGGCGATCGTGCCGGTCTCGTTCGCTTTGCGCACGCTTACGCTCCGCTCGACGAAGCGCTGTCCCGCGCCGTCGTCGATCTCTCCGGCCGCGGCTTCTTCTCCATCGAAATGCCTGCGGAGCTCGAGCAGACGTGGGTGACACGCGACTTTCCGCTGACGCTCATGACGGACTTCTTTCAGGCGTTTGCCGATCGCGGACGCCTGACTCTGCAGATCGATGTGCTGCGCGCTCGCAACCCGCATCACGCGGCCGAAGCGACGTTCAAGGCGGTCGCGCTGGCGCTGCGCTCGGCCGTCTCGGTGCGCGAAGGGGAGTCGGCCGTGCCGAGCACCAAGGGAACGCTGACCGATTGACGGATGAGGAACCGCAGAATGAACTCGAGAGGCAAGTCATGACCGCCAAGCGCGTCACCGTCGTCGATGCCGGGGTCGGCAACCTCGGCAACGTCGAGCGGGCGGTGCGTTCGCTCGGCTACGAGCCGGACCGGACGAGCGACCCGGAGGTCGTCGCGGCTTCCCGCCGCTCGCTGCTCCCGGGCGTTGGTGCTTTCCGTCCGCCGCGCGAGCGCCTGCGCGGAGCGTTGGAGGAGGCGTTCGAGCACTCTCTCGGTCAGGGCGGAGTCCTGATGGGCATCTGCGTCGGCTATCAGCTGCTCTTCGAATCGAGCGAGGAGTTCGGAGAGACCGACGGGCTGGGTCTGCTCCAGGGACACATCAAGGAGCTGCCGTCGACCGTTCCGGTTCCGCACATCGGTTGGAATCGCCTCACCGGCGTCGTCTCCTCCAACCCTCTCCTGCAGGGCATCGACGAGGGGAGCTACGCCTACTTCGTGCACAGCTTCGCTCCGGACGGCGCCGCGCCCGAGGAGACGCTGGCCGAGTGCCGGCACGGCCGCTCGTTTGCCGCCGTTTCCGCCCGGGGGAACGTCTTCGGGACGCAGTTTCACCCCGAGAAGAGCAGCACCGTGGGGCTCAAGATCCTCGAGAATTTCCTGCGCTACACGGAGCGATCGACGTGACGACCTTCGACCTCATTCCGGCGATCGACCTGCGCCACGGCGAAGTCGTGCGTCTCAAGCAGGGCGAGGACGCGCGGCGAACCGTCTACGAGACCGATCCAGCGGTCGTCGTCGAGCGCTACGCCTCGGCGGGCATTCGCCATCTTCACCTGGTCGATCTCGACGCTGCCTTTGGGGAGGAGCCGCAGCGCGCGCTGCTCGAACGGATCGCCGAGCTTGTCGGTGGTCGCTGCTCCCTGCAGTTGGGAGGTGGGTTGAGAGATCGCGCGGCCTTCGCGTGGGCGGCACAGAGCGGCTTTTCCCGCTTCGTCGTCACTTCGCTTCTGGTCAAGGATTTCGACCTTTGCGCGGACGTCGCGACCTCGCATCCGGGGGCGCTCGTGCCGGCGCTCGATCTGCGCGCCGGAGAGCTCAAGATGTCGGGTTGGACCGAGTCCGCTGACGTCGATCTCGGCGGTCTCTGCGCGCGTCTGAAAGAGCTGCCGATCGGTGCCGTCCTGGTGACGGACATCGAGCGGGACGGCATGCTCGACGGCCCGAACGTCGCTTTGGCGGCAGAGATCGGCGAGGCCTGTGGCGCTCCCGGGCTGCTCTCCGGCGGGGTGCGGACGCTGGAACACCTGCAGGCGGCTCTGGCCGCGCCGGGCGTCGGTGGAGCGATCGTCGGGCGCGCGCTGCTCGATGGCGCACTCGCACTCGACGACGCGCTGAGCGCCGTGGCAGCCCGGGAGATCAATCCATGACGGAAGGAACTCGAGCTGAAGCCGCGACGGGTCTGACGTGCCGCATCATTCCCTGCCTCGACGTGGCCAAGGGGCGCGTGGTCAAGGGCGTACAGTTCAAGAACCTGCGCGATCAGGGCGACCCGGCGGAGAGCGCCCTTCGCTACGCGCAGCAGGGTGCCGACGAGATCGTCTTTCTCGACATCACCGCGGCGCCCGAGCGCAGCAGCACCGATCTCGACTGGGTTCGCAGGGTTGCCGAGCAGGTTTTCATTCCGCTCTCGGTCGGAGGCGGTGTGCGCAGCGTCGAGGACGGGCGCCAGCTGCTGCTCGCCGGTGCGGACAAGGTCGGCATCAACTCGGCCGCCTTTGCCGACCCTGTTCTGCTGACCCGGCTCGCAGAGCAGTTCGGCAGTCAGTGTGTCGTTCTCTCGGTCGACGCCAAGCGCCGCGCAGAGGGCGGTTGGGAGGTCGTCACGCACGGCGGCCGCCAAGGGACGGGCGCGGACGCGGTCGAGTGGGCGCTCGAGGGTGTCGCGCGTGGCGCGGGCGAGATTCTGCTCACGAGCATTGACAGCGATGGCACCAAGGATGGCTATGATCTCGAGCTCCTCGACGCGGTCTCGGGCGCTACCGACGTTCCCGTCATCGCCTCGGGCGGAGCCGGTACGGTGGAACATCTCGCCGAGGCGCTCGCTGCCGGGTCCTCGGCCGTGCTCGCGGCGTCGATCTTTCACGAGAGCACCTTTACCGTCGATCAGGTGAAAGAAACGCTGGCATCACGCTTTCCGATGCGGCGCGCTCTGGCACGAGGGGAAGAGGCATGACGACGCCTGAGCAGCAAGACTCTCGCCTGGCGGAAGCAGTCGATCCGGCGAGCCTCAAGTACGACGATCGTGGACTGCTACCCGTCGTCGTCCAGGGGAACGCCACCGGTGCCGTCCTGATGGTGGCCTGGGCGAACCGTGAGGCCGTCGAGCAGACGATCGAGACCGGCTACGCGCACTTCTACAGTCGGTCGCGTCAGGAGCTTTGGAAGAAGGGAGGCACCTCGGGGAACACTCTGCGGGTGACCTCGATGGCTGCGGACTGCGACCGGGACACTCTGGTCGTCAAAGCCTTCCCAGCCGGTCCCGCCTGTCACAAAGGAGACCGCACCTGCTGGGGGGACGACGTCGACGAACGGCTCGAGCTCGGCTGGCTTCATCGTGTTCTTGCGAGCCGCGTTGCCGCCGGCGACGAGACGAGCTACACGGCCAAGTTGCTGAACGAGGGTACCCAGCGCGTCGCCCAGAAGGTCGGTGAGGAGGGGGTCGAAACGGCACTCGCCGCCGTTGCGCTCAGCGATGATCCGTCGTCGCGCCAGGAGTTCGTCGGCGAGGTGGCGGATCTGCTCTACCACGTGCAGGCTCTCCTCCTGTCGACCGACGTCGATCCGCTCGAGGTCGCACTCGAGCTGGAACGTCGGCACCTCGGTCTCGACGCGGCCCGTTCCGCGGAGGTGAGCTCTTGACTCCCGTCACCGCAACGCCGCTGATCCGCGAGTTCCTTGCCGACGCGCTTACCCCGTTGGGGGTTTATCAGCGTCTCGCTGGCGTCTCGAAGTTCCGTTTCCTCTTCGAGAGCGTGACCGGAGGAGAGCAGGTGTCGCGCTTTTCGCTCCTCGGTGCGGGACCGGCGGAGGTCGTGCTGCTCTATCTCGATCGGCTCGAGGTCCTCGATCCGCGCGCCGACAGCCTCGCCGACGCAGTTCGGGTCGAGGGCGCTCCGATCGAAGAGTTGCGGCGCAAGCTGAGCGCGGTGCACTCCGAGCACTCCGATCTGCCCTTCACCGGCGGCTGGGTCGGCTATTTTGGGTGGGACCTCATCCGTCTGCTCGAAGAACTGCCGAATCAGCCGAGCAACCCCTTCGACCTTCCCGTCGCCCTTCTCGCCCGCTACGACGACGTCATCGTCTTCGATCACGCCCAGCAGCGCGTCGTCCTGGTGGCCAACGAAATCGCCGGACTGCGCAGTGCGAGCGAGGCGAGAACGGCTCTGGACTCGCTCGGTGAGCTGCTCACCGGACGCGACAGCTCTGGCGCCGTCGAGGTGCCTTCCGAGCTGCCGGCGCCGGCGGCGACGCGCGAGCCGACGCTCACCGACGAGCAGTACGGCCGCGGTGTGGAAGCGATCAAGGAGTACATTCGCGCCGGCGACATCTTCCAGGCGGTCCTGGCCCGGCGCTGGGAGGTGGAGCAGGAGGTCGATCCTCTGTCGCTCTACCGCGCGCTGCGCATGGTCGATCCGAGCCCGTACATGGTGCTGCTGGAGTCGCCGGAGCTGTCGCTCGTCGGTGCCTCTCCCGAGATGCTCGTTCGTCGCACCGGCGAGCGACTGGAGACACGTCCGATCGCAGGTACGCGTCCGCGTGGGGAGGACGCCTTGGAGGATCGACGTCTTGCAGCTGAGATGCTCGCCGATCCCAAAGAGTGTGCCGAGCACGTCATGTTGGTCGATCTCGGCCGCAACGATCTGGGCCGCGTCGCGGCACCCGGCTCCGTCTGGGTAGACAGCTTCATGCAGGTCGAGCACTACGCTCGCGTCATGCACATCGTCTCCAATGTGGCCGCAAAGGCGGGCGCCGCCTCGTCGGCACTCGATGCGCTCTTCGCCTGCTTTCCCGCCGGCACTCTGTCGGGTGCGCCCAAGATCCGGGCCATGGAGATCCTCGACGAGCTCGAGCCTGAGGCACGCGGCCCGTATGGCGGAGCCATCGGCTACCTGTCGTTCAGCGGTGATCTCGACACCTGCATCACGATCCGCACTCTCGTCGTCGAGCCGGGGCGTGCCAGCGTGACGGCGGGAGCCGGCATCGTGGCGGATTCAGATCCACAGCGTGAGGCCCAGGAGACCCGCGACAAGGCCGCTGCGATGCTGCAGGCGATCGGTCTTGCGGCGCATCTGGCGGGGCCGTTGGCAGAAGGGGGAGCCTCTTGAAGCCCGTGATCTACGAGAACTCACAGGCACCGGACTCTCGGGTTCTGGTGATCGACAACTACGACTCGTTCACCTTCAACCTCGTACAGATGCTCGTCGTTCAAGCGGGACGCGTCGAGGTTGTCCGAAACGATCAGCTGACCTGCGACGACGTGCTCTCGAACCCGCCGGACGCGCTCCTGATCTCACCGGGGCCCGGACGTCCCGAGGACGCGGGGATCTGCGTCGAGCTGCTGCAGCGGGAAGCGGCTGTGCCGATGCTCGGCGTCTGCCTGGGACACCAGGCACTCGGGCTCGCTTTCGGCGGCCGCGTCGAGCGCGCGCCCGAGTTGATGCACGGCAAGACGTCGAGGGTCGAGCACCGAGGAACGCGCCTCTTCGACGGCCTGTCGTCGCCCTTCGAGGCCACCCGCTACCACAGCCTGTGTGTCGCTCCCGGGACCCTGGGAGACGACCTGGAACCCCTCGCCTGGAGCGAAGACGGTGTTCTTCAGGCGATGCGCCATCGCACGCTGCCCTACTGGGGCGTGCAGTTCCATCCCGAGTCGATCCTCACCGAGGTCGGACCCCAAATGCTCGGCAACTTCCTCGAGATCGCGGCCGGGGAGCCGGGCTGATGGACTTCAAAGCGACACTGAACGCGTGGTTGGCGGGCGAGAGCGTCACGCGCGAGACGACCGAGCGACTCTTCGGCGAGCTGATGGACGGCAGTCTGAGCGAGGTCCAGAAGACGGCGCTGATGGTCGCTCTGGCGACCAAGGGTGAGGCGGCCGAAGAGATTGCGGGAGCTGCCTCGGCGATGCGCGCTCGCTCGACCAAGATCCCTCACCGCCTCGAAAGCGTCGTCGATACCTGCGGCACCGGGGGATCGGGTCAGGCGACTTTCAATGTCTCGACCGCGTCTGCGATCGTCGCGGCCGCCGCCGGCGTACCGGTTGCGAAACACGGCAATCGTGCAGTCTCGAGCCGCTCCGGAAGTGCCGACGTGCTGGGCGAGCTGGGCGTCTCGCTCGAGCTGACGCCGGAGCAGGCTGCTGACTGTCTCGCCGAAGTCGGGCTCGCCTTCCTCTTTGCTCCGAACCTGCATCCTGCGATGCGTGAGGTGATGCCGATCCGGCGCGAGCTTGGCGTGCGCACGGTCTTCAACGTGCTCGGACCGCTGACCAACCCGGCCGGAGCGCGTCGCCAGGTTCTCGGCGTCTTCGATGGCGCGCTCGTTCCCGTTCTCGGTCGCGTACTGGCGCAGCTGGGCTGCGATCACGCGCTCGTCGTGCACGGTGCGGACGGACTCGACGAGATCACCACGACGGGCGCGACCACGGTTGCCGAAGTGCGCGGCGAGAAGGTCGACCTCTATGAGATCGCGCCGGGCGACTTCGGCTTCGAAGAGCAGGCGTCCGCGGCATTCGCCGGGGGGGAACCGGCCCAGAACGCCGCCCGCTTCGAGGCTCTCCTCGCCGGACAGGACGAGGATCTTGCGCCGATCGTCGCGGCCAACGCCGGGGCGGCGATCTACGTCGGTGGCGCCG
>JBCCLJ010000054.1:0-33303 GCA_039026915.1 Acidobacteriota bacterium | reverse complement strand
CTGCTCTTCGACGCTTCGAACCGCAAACCGGCTCAGTACATCGTGCACGATTCGCGACGACGTGCGGAGTTTCTCGGCCTGCCGATGCGCTGGCCGCAGCCTGACCCGGTCGTGCAGGACCTCACGACGATGGCCGTCGCGGAGGAGCAGCCTCATATCTTCCGGCTCTCTTCACTCGGCGTCGAGGCCGAGCGTCGCGGGCGCGGCGTCGCGCTGATCAGCGAAGTTTCGTCGCTCATCTTCGGCGGTACGGAAGACTGGGATCAGGGCGACCACCTTCGTGATGCGGTCGCGCGCGCCGGGCTCGATCTCGGTGATCTCGAAGCCGCTCTCGAAGGGGGCGATCATCTGAAGGAAATCGAAGGCAACCAGAAGGCGCTCGACGCGGCGGGACACTGGGGCGTACCGACGATGGTGGTGCGCGACGAGCCCTTCTTCGGACAGGACCGCATCGACACCCTGCGCTGGCGCCTCGATCAGTACGGCCTGAGCAAGAGCTGAGGTCCTCTTCACACCGACGGAGAACGACCATGGACCTGAAGATCCGGGGCAAGAAGGCGATCATGGCGGGCGAAAGCGCTGGCCTTGGACGAGCGACGGCTGAGCGACTCGCCGAGGCGGGTACCGAGCTCTACATCACCGCGCGCCGCGAGGAGCGACTGGTGAACGCCGCGCGCGACATGAGCGAGCGCTACGCCACGAAGGTGACGCCGATCGTGGCGGACTCGTCGAAAGAAGAGGGTCGCAAGGCGCTCTTCGAAGCGGTGCCGGACCCCGACATCCTGGCGATTACGATCAAGCCGCCGCCACCCAACGGCGACTTTCTCGAGCTCGAGCCGGACGCCTGGCGCAACTCGCTCGAGACGACGCTGCTCGGCCCGATGGAGATCATGCGCAACTACATCCCGGGCATGAAGGAGCGCGGCTGGGGCCGCATCGTCAACATCGCCACCTTCTCGGCCAAGAACCCGATGATCTGGCGCCTGCTCTCCGGGCCCGCACGCTCGGCGCTCCTCAACTACACGGCGAGCGTCTCCCGAGAGATCGCCCCCTTTGGCGTGACGATCAACAGTCTTCTTCCCGGAATGTTTGCGACCGAGGGAGCGAGCGAGCTGCTCGAGACCTACGCCGCGGCCTTCGGCCTCGAGCCCCAGCAGGAGGTCGTCAGCGAGCACTTCCGAGCGAACAACCCGATCCCGGCCGGCTTCGTCGGCGAGCCCGACGACCTGGCCCCGATGGCCGCTCTGCTCTGCAGCGAGCTGGCGCGGTTCATCGTGGGCCAGAACATCGTCATCGACGGCGGCCAGCACCGCTCGATCTTCTGAGCCTCTAGAGACGTCGCAAGGCGGTGGCGACCGGCAGTCGCGCAGCTCGCCACGCGGGGAAGAAACCGCCGACGAGGCCCATGACGAGGGCGAAGACTGCGCCCTGCACGAGCAGCGCGGGCGTCACGGCGAAAGCGAACGCGACCTGGCTGAAGTTGGTGAAGTTCACCGTCGCGGCGGTGAAGCCGTTGAAGAGCAGGTAGGCGATGACCGCTCCGATCAGGCCACCCGTGAGCGCCAGCAGGAGTGACTCGACGAGCACGGAGATGAGCACCGGTCCGGAGCCGAAGCCGAGCGCGCGCAGGGTCGCGATCTCCTTGGCGCGCGACGAGACCGCGCTGTACATCGTGTTCAACGCGCCAAAGACGGCGCCGACGGCCATCAGCGCGCCGATCAGATAGCCGACACCGGTGATCAGGCCGCTGATGAGCTCGGACTGTTCGGCGTAGAAGTCCTGTGTGCGGTGCACATCGACGGTAAGACGTGGATCGGCGGTGAGCGCGTCCTTGAACTCGGCGAAGGAACCCGGCGTGTCGAGCACGCCGTGCACGACGCTGAACGAGTTGCCGCGGCGGTAGGCCGGCTGTACGACCTTGGCATCGGCCCACACTTCGCCCTCGTCTGCGCTACCGCCGGCGGTGAAGACGCCGACGACGGTCCACTCGGCCTGCCCCCAACGACTGGTGCTGCCGAGGTCCAGCGTTGCGTACTGGGCCTGCGCCGTCTTGCCGACGATGACCTCGTTGCGCCCGGGCTCGAACATGCGGCCCTCGACGATCTCGATCGTGCCGCGCACGTCGAAGGCGCTCGAGCCGACGCCGCGCAGCGGCACGTTGACGTTGGTTCCTGTACTGCGCAGCGGCAGATCGATGATGACGAAGACCTCGGAAGAGGTGAGCGACGCCTGCGTCGGACGCAGCAGACCCGGCGCGTCGGAGATGATGCGCGTCTCCTCGAGCGCCAGGCCGCTCGACATCTCGCCCGTCGAACCTCCGCGTAGGACGATCACACCGTCATCGCGGCCGGCCGACACCATCGTCTCGCGGAAGCCGACCGCCATGGAAAGCACTCCGACGAAGACCATGACGACACCGGCGACGCCGACGACGGTCGCCAGCGAAGCACCGGCGCGAGCGCGCAGATTCCGGAGATTGAGCCAGGTCACGGCGACGACTTGAGAAAGCCAACGGAAAAGCCGAGTCATCGTTCGCTCCTACTGCGACAGTGCCTGAATGATGCGCAGACGCAGAGCCCGCCAGGCGGGCAGCGCGCCCGTCACCAGACCGAGCGCGAGCACGAGCACGACGCCGATCATCAAGTCGCGCGACGGGATGTAAATGTCGGGGATGAACCCCACGCCGAGCTTCAGCTGCGAGGTGACTGCGTTGGCAAAGAGCAATCCTGGGAGCCCGCCGAGCAGAGCAAGGAAGAAGGCCTCGCCCAGTACCAGGAACATGACCAGGCCGTCGCTGAAGCCGAGCGTCTTGAGAACGCCGAGCTCAGAAGTGCGCTCACGAACCGACTGAGCCATGGTGTTGCCGGCCACCAGCAGCAGGGTGAAGAAGACGACGCTGACGATGGCCGTGACGATCGACGCGAGGTCGCCTACCTGATTGGCGAAGCCCTGTGCCCAGGCTTTCTCGGTCGACGTCTTGGTCTCGGCCGACGAGTTGGCAAACTGGGTGTCGATCGTGTCGATGATGGTCGACGCGCGCTCCGGGTCGTCGACCTTCATGTAGATCATTCCGATCACCGCCAGCTCGTCCGACCCGGGCGACATCGCGGCACCCATGCTGCCGGCGCCTTCCTTGAGGTAGTCATAGTGCAGATAGAGCTGTCCACCGTCCGCCTGCTCGCCGTCGCCGATGATCGCGGCGACGTCGAACTCCCAGCCGGACTTGCCGTCGTCACCAAGCCAGAGATTGGTGTTGATCGGGACGCGATCGCCGACCTCCCAGCCGAAGCGCTGCGCCACCGAGTAGCCCACGCCGAGACCCTGACGATTGTTGCGCCAGTTCTCTTTGTGTTCTTCCGAAATGACGTAGTCGTCGAAAACCTCGAGAAAGCCGTCGACGTCGGTGGCGAACATCGTCAACTGGTTGCGCGGCTCCTGGTAGTAGCCGCCAAACCACGTCCAGTGCGTCGCCGCTTCGACGCCGTCGACCGTCTCGATGAAGTTGGCGTACTTGACGGGCAGGAACTGGATGAGCGACACCTTGTGCACCGTCAGCAGGCGGTCGAGGCCAGCGACCTCCACACCCTGGCCGAAGCCGGTACGCAACGCCACCAGCAGCCCAAAGAGCAGAAAGGAAACGAAGATCGACAGCACGGTGAAAGCCGTGCGCAGCTTCTTGCGGCCGAGGTTGCGCAGGATCAGCGGTAGGTACTTCAAGAGCTCACTCTCAGTGCGTCGGGGTTTCGGTGAGCACGCCCTTGTCGACGTGCAGAGTGCGCGTCGCTCTCTCGGCAGCCAGCGGGTCGTGCGTGACCATGATGATCGTCTTGCCCTGCTCTTGGTTGAGCGCCTCGAGCAGATCGAGAATCTCGTCACCGCTCTTGCGGTCGAGATCGCCCGTCGGCTCGTCGCAGAGCAGCAGCGTCGGATCGGAGACAATCGCCCGCGCGATACCGACGCGCTGCTCCTGTCCACCCGAGAGCTGCCGCGGATAGTGCTTCGAGCGCTCGCTAAGACCGACGACCTCGAGCGCCGTCGCCACGTGCTTCCTGCGCTGAGCGCGACTCAGTTTGGTCAGCAGCAGCGGCAGCTCGACGTTGCGCTCGGCGGTGAGGACCGGCAGCAGGTTGTAGAACTGGAAGACGAAGCCGATGTGGCGCGAGCGCCACTTCGTCAGCTGACGATCGGAAGCACGGTCAATGCGCTCGCCGGCGACTTCGATGCGGCCCTCGCTCAAGCGGTCCAGGCCTCCGATCAGGTTAAGGAGAGTCGTCTTGCCTGATCCCGAGGGGCCCATGAGCGCCAGAAACTCGCCGTCCGCAACGTCGAGGCTCAAACCCTGCAGCACGTCGACGACCTCGCTGCCTCTCTTGTAGGTCTTGTGCACGTTCTCGACGCGCACGATCGGCTCTGCCGCCTGCTCCTGAGTCGTCATTTCGCCTCCCTGACCTTGCTGCCGTCTTCGAGATCTTCCGGACCCTCGGCCACGACCCGTTCGCCGTTGCGTAGTCCCGCGACGACCTCGACGCGCTCGCCCCGTCGACCCCCGACCGTCACGGCACGGCGCTCGACGGCGCCACCGTCGTAGACGAAGACGATGTCGCGACCACCGTCTTGACGAACAGCCGACGACGGCACCAGCAGCACGGAACGACCCGGGGCCGGCCGAGCGGTCTCCTGCTCTTCGCCCAGGAAGGAGACCTTCGCGCCCATGTCGGGAAGGAGACGCGGATCGAGCTCGTCGAAGCCAATGCGCACCCGCACCGTCGCCTTCTGGCGGTCGGCCGTCGGCACCGTCGTGATCACCGAAGCGGGAATCTCCCAGTCGCGGTAGGCGTCGAGCGTCGCGGTCACTCGCTGACCGGGCACGACGCGATTGATGTAGGCCTCGTTGACGTCGACTTCGATCTCGAGCGAGCTCATGTCGACCAGCGTGCAAATGCCCGTCCGCGTGAAGCCACCGCCTGCCGACACCGGCGAGATCATCTCGCCGGGCTGCGCGTTCTTGGTGACCGCGACGCCGTCGAAGGGCGCGCGAATGATCGTATCGTCGAGTTCCTGCTCACGCAGGGACAGCTGGCTTTCGGCGACGCGGATCTCCTCGCGGTTGCGCTCGACGCGCGCCGCCCAAGCGTTCACTTGAGCCTGCGCGGTGTCGAGCTGCGCCTCCGTGACGACCTCGGCACCGACGAGCTCACGCGTGCGGCGCAGCTCGATCTCGGCCTCGTCCAGCCGGACCTCCGATTCAGCGAGCGTCTTGCGCGCGGTGGCGATCTGCGCCTGCGCCAGGCGCACCTGACGAATCACCAACGAATCATCGAGGCGCGCGAGCACCTGGCCCTTGGCGACTGCCTGCCCCTCTTCGACCAGAACCTCGACGATCTTGCCCGTGACGCGCGACGAGACCGTCGCCTGCAGCCGTGCAACCACGTAGCCCGACGCGTCGAGCACGGTTTCGCGCACGTCCGAGGCTCCGCCCGTCACTTCGACGGCGGACGCCAACGTGACCTCCGGCGCCGGATCAGGCCGGAGCCACACGAAAGCCACAGCCGCCACAGCGACCAGGAGCACGCTCAGAAGGAGCAGTACGACACGGGGCGGGCCTGTGGGCTCGCGGTCGTCTCGATCGATCTTCAGGTCGGCGAGTGAGGCACCGAGCTGTGAATCGGATTCGTTCATGGGACTCCTGGGACTGGATGGTACGCAGGCATCCTACTGAGCCGAAGGACCTCGTGCCGGTGACGAATGTCACCTCGTGCTCCAACAGCCGTCAGGCGACCGGGAGCGCGGGCCGGTCGCACGGCGGCGCAAACTCACTCCTGATCGACTCACTTGCCGTCGGCAGCATGCTCTTTGAGAAAAGCGATCTTCTCGAAGTGCGCCTCGCGCACGCCGTGGAAGTTGCCGCGGGGCGTGCCGCCCATGCGAATCACGATCTCCGGAGACAGAGGATGGCTGAGGCCGCCTCGGCCGATCGCCGAAGTCACGAACATACGCTCACCCGAGGAGGCCAGGTGCCCAGCGCCACTGACCTTGAGATGGCGGTAGGGATAGGCGTAGTCGTTGGCGCGGAGCCGCGCGACGACGGCGTCGGCCGCCATGGACGAAGGCCAGAGCATGTCGTCGTCACCCGAGATCAGAAGAATCGGAGCCGCGATCCTCTCGACCTGGATCATGTACTCCGCCTCCGGATCGTCGGTGAGAAAACCGGCCAGCATGTGCCGGTAGAACCAGACCAGATCGTCGCCGTACTTCTCGTGCACGCCGAGCAGAGACTCGAAGTCCGTGCCCTCGATCAGACCGAAGGTGGGCAAGGGCTCGCCGCCGAGCGTCCAGGCATAGAGATACGTCATGGCGTCGGAGCAGCACGCACTGTTGACGATGTTGGCCGGCACTCCGGAGACCACGGCCGAGACTCTCTCCGGATAGGTCGATGCGATGAGCAGAACGGCCTCGCCGCCGCGAGATCCTCCCATCAGCGCGACCTTCTCGGAGCCGGTCTTGCGGCGCAGGAAATCGAGTGCGTCCCGGAAGTACTCGAGCGGAATGTTCACCAGCTCGTCGGGACGTCCGGGATAGTTGAAGTGCGCCAGGGCCAGCGCTGTGAACCCCTCATCGGCCAAGGCACGAGCCGCCACTTCGGCGGCGCCGCCGCCGGAGCCCGTCACGACCATGACCGGATGATTCGAGCCTCGGGTTCGAGGCGTGTAGAGAACGCCGCGCAGATCGCCCTCGCTGACTTCCGTGCGCACGGAACCGGCATCGCTGGCAAAGAGAACTCTGTGCGTCGTGGACACCGCGGCGGTGTCGAGAGATGTCGTACTCGTCTCCAGAGTGGCAGAAAGCTGCACCTCGACGTGGTTGTCGAGGCCGAAGACGGGTGCACGCGGCCAGTCCGTGGTGATCGGATCGACGTTCAGGTTCTCGTCGAGCTCAGCAGACTCGAACGGCAACATCGACCAGAAGAGTCCAAAGGAATCGATCCCGATGTAGGTGCCGCCCACCGACGCCTGCTGGGCCGGATCCACCGAGCCGTTGTAGTCCGCGTAGAAGACACCACGAGAGGTCCAGGTGCGATCCGTACGGTCGGTCAGCGACGCCTCGACGATCACCCGGCCGCCGGGAACGGCTCCCTGAACGAGGATGGCGGGCTCTTCGAGCGCTCTCCGCTCTGCCGGCTCGACCTGCAGCGCCGGCTCGCCGCTGGCCATGGCGATCGAGCTGACGTTCAACAGAAGGGCGAAGAGCATCGCCTGGAGCGAACTCCATCGGACCTCGGAAGTCGGTGTCGGTGCTGTCATGCGCTGAGCTCCAGGTTGTTCCGCCCATCCTAAGGCGAGCAGCCCTACGAGGAGCGGCCGGGCAGCGCCGTGGACAACGTCCGAGAGGCGTCCTGACGGACCCGATGGGCGAGGACGCATCTTCGTGTGACGAATCCAAGGGCCTCGGATCGTCTCTCGAAGGCCTGCGCGATACCGTGAGTACCCTCGAGGAGGAGTTTGATGACGCAAGCCACAGAACGATTTCGCGACCAACCCGTCACCCTGATCAACGGCGTCGAGGGCCGCGTGCTTTCGGTACCCACGGCGTCACCGCTCAACTATCACCAGGCGCTGAGTGCTCCCGAAGACATGCCGCGCATCGACGTCGACGGCCAGCTCTTCCTGCCGCCGGACCGCGAGGCGAAGGCACTTCCCACCGTGATCGTCGCGCCCGGCAGCCTAGGCGTCGGTGAGGGGCATCTCGCCCACGCCGCGACCCTCACCAGCGAAGGCTTCGCTGCCTTCGTGCTGGACAGCTTCGGGGAGCGCGCCGTGACGTCGACGGTCGCCAATCAGACGCAGTTCTCCTTCGCTGCATCGGCGTACGACGTGCTCGCCGCCTTCGAGGTGCTGGCCGAGCTCCCCGAAGTCGACGAGAGCCACCTCGGTGCCCAGGGACACAGCCGGGGAGGCACCGCCGTACTCTGCGCCGCGACGCGGCGGCTGGCAGACGCAGTGCTGGGAGACGGCCGGGGGTTCAAGGCGGTCTACGCCGCCTACCCCTGGTGCGGCCACCAGTTCGTCGACCCGCGCGTCGGCACGACGCGCGTGCGCGTGATCATCGGCGACCGCGACGAGTGGTGCTTGCCCATGCAGGCGCAGAGTTACTGTCAGGCGGTCCAACTGACCGGCGGTGACGCCAGCTTCCGCCTCGTAGCGGGCGCCCACCACAGCTTCGATCGTGAGACTGCGCTCGCGAACATCGAAGAGGCGAAGATCTCACCCTCCGCGCCGACGGCGTACATCGCGAACGATGGAGCCTTCGTGCATCCCGTCCAAGGAGAGGCCGACGCCGAGCTCGTCGACCGCGACCTCATGGTCTACGCCTTGAAGGCGGGCTACGGCCGCATCGGCGCTCACATCGGCAGCGGCAAAGGCGAGCCCGAGCTCTTTCGCGAAGACTTCCTGTCCTTCTGGACATCGACGCTTCTCGACTGAACCGTTCCCGCACGAATCTGCCGTCGGCGCGAAGGTACGGCTCTCCCTTGCCGGATCGCGCTGCGGCGCACCGCGACGCGCCCTGGGCCTCAGGAGCGCGACGGACCGGAACAACTCGACCCGCTCGCTCGTCCTAAACGGTGACTCCGCGTTTCATGGCCGTCTTCCGTAGACACAGCAGGGGGACCTAGTCGACGTTCGAACAGCGCGAACGTCACTTTGCATTTCAGTGACCGCAATCCGGCAGCGCTCAATCTCGCGGCGGCACTCTGGAGGAGCCGTCCTGGCGGCGCTTGCCTTCCTCCTGTTCGCCTGTGAGGGAGCTGGCGAAGGCGCACCACGGCCGCGGGCAACGCTCGAGGTCGTCGGCGGTCCACTGACCTCGCATCTGCTGCTCAACGGCACGGTCGAGGCGGCGGAGTCGGCGGTCCTCGTTGCACCCAACGTCAACATTCATCCGCTGCAGGTGCGCTGGCTCGCCGAGGACGGCATCCGGGTCGAGGCGGGAGACACCGTCGCGGAGTTCGACAACGCCTTGTTGCTGCTGTTGCTCGAGGAGCTGCAGACGCAGATCGACGAACGGCAGACCGAGCTCGAGGTCGCGCTCGCTCAAGCGAGCTCCACCGTCGCGGAGGCCGAGTTCGCCCTGCGTACCGCTACGACCGAACGCCGTAAGGCGGAGATCAGCGCCTCCGTGCCCGCAGAGCTGACACCCGCCGTCGAAATGGCCAACCTCGAGCTCGACCTGGACAAGGCGCGGCTCGAGGAGAGCAACGCGGTGCGCGCGCTCGAGGCGGCGCGGACGACGGCCTCGGCGGACGTCGAGCTCAAACGGCTGACCTACGAGAGAACGGTGCGGGAGCGCGAGCTCGTCGCTCAGCGCATCGATCAGCTCGCGCTCAAAGCGCCGCGCAACGGCATCGTCATCCTGCAGGAGAACGACCGCGAAGACCGGGTCTTCCAGGAGGGCGACAGCACGTGGGCGGGAACCACGCTGGCACAGCTGCCGAACCTTGGATCGCTGAGAGTCAGCGCTCAGCTCTATGACGTCGACGACGGCCGGGTCGCCCCTGGAATGCCTGCCGAGATCGTGCTCGACGCGTTTCCGGACGAGGTGCTGAAGGGCGAGGTCGAACGCGTCGACGATCTGGCGCGACAGGCGAGTCGGCGCTCACGACGCCGCGTTCTCGGCGTCGTCGTCAGCGTGCCGGAGCTCGACCCGAACAGGGTGCTTCCCGGCATGTCGGCGCGCCTGCGCATCTCGAGAATCTCCGGAGACGAGTCGAGCCCGCTCGTGCCACGGAGTGCCATCGCTTGGGACGAGGCTCCATTCACCACCACGCGGGACGGCCAGCGCCACGACCTGACACTCGACGACTGCAACGGCACCCACTGCCTCGTCAGCGAGCCGCTCGAGATCGGCGCGCCGCTGCGGCGACCCGAGGGTTCGTGATGCATCGATTCGTCGCGGGTCTACTCCTTCTGGCGCTCGGCTGCACCGAGGCCGAGGCCCCGACGATGCAAAGCGCTGAGCCGACGCTCCTCGAAGTCGAGTTCTCCGGTGAGCTCTTTGCTCAGTCGAGCGCCGACATCGGCCCGCCGGCGATCGGCAGTAAGGTAAGCGACTTCCGCTTGGCAAGCCTCGTCGAAGAAGGCCGCGTCGTCAGCGCCGGCGATCCAGTGCTCAGCTTCGATACGTCGCAGCTCGAAGAGAGACTGCTGCGCCAGATCGCCGACCGCGATTCGTCGAGAAAGACGCTCGAGAAGCAGCGCAAGGACCTGGCGCTCGAGAGGGAGCAGCTGCTCCTCACCCTGGCCGAGGCCGAAGCCAACGAGCGACGACTCCGGCTTCAATCGGACGTTCCCGAAGACGTGATCTCCGCGCGCGAGCTGGACATCCTGCGACTCGACCTCGAGCTCGCTGGAGACGAAGTCGAGCATCGGACGCAGCTCCTGGAGACTCTGCAGCGCCGCACCGACTTCGAAATCCGATCTCTGCAGGCGCGCCTCGCGAGGCAGCAACTCGAGGTGCGAGAGCTCGAGGAGCTGATCGAGCGCATGACCCTCTTCGCTCCACGCTCCGGCACGGTGGTGTACCGGACGAACTGGGAGGGCGAGAAGAAGAAGGTGGGTGACAGCGTCTGGCGCATGGAGAAGATCCTGCAGATCCCCGATCTCGACACCCTGGCGGTGAGGGCTTCCGTCGACGAAGCGCACGCTGGCCTCCTGCTCGTCGGACAGCGGGCGACGCTTCGTCTCGACGCTCATCCCGACCGCGTCTTCGGTGCGCGAGTCCACGGCATCAAACGCCGTGTCCAGCGGAAGTCATGGCGCGATCCGCGCAGAATCGTCGGCGTCGAGCTGGAGCTCGACGAGATCGACAGCCAGCGCATGAAACCGGGAATGCGACTGACCGGCTCGCTCGACGTCTCCGTTCCCGGCGCGGACCCGGACGGGGACCTCGAAGACTCACGCGGGGTACGAGGGCGGTGAGACGGTCGAAGCTCTCTGCTCTTGGCAGCGCCACGGTCCTCGTCCTCGGTCTCGTTCTGGCGAGCTGCTCGGAGCCGGATCCGACCGTCACCTACGAGCTCGAACCGGCTGAATTCGTGCACCGCGTCGTCGCCGAAGGCCTTCTGACGGCTGCGGCCACGACCGAGATCGTGGTTCCTCGAACGGTCAGCACCAAAGTGCGGATCGCCTGGCTGGCCGAGGACGCTCGTCGCGTCGAGGCCGGCGACGTCGTCGCGCGTTTTGACGCGTTGGAGTTCGAGGAGCTTCGAACCAACCGCCAGGCCGAGCTCTCGCAGAACGACCTGCGCATCGAGCGAGCCGAGACTCAGGGAGAAGGGCGTCTTGCCGAGGTCGACAAGAACTTCGAGGTCGCCGGACTGGAGCTCGATGTCGCCAGTCGCTACCGCCTGACGGACGAAGACGTCTTCTCGCGGATCGAGCTCTTCGAGTCGCAGCTGGATGCTGCCCTCGCCGAGGATCGGCGAGACTCCGCGCAGAGGGTGCGGCCGGTGCAACAGGACATCGCGGAAGCCGAGAGAGAGCTTCTCCTGGTCGCGCGGCGCAAGGTCCAGATCGAGCTGGACAAAGCCGAGCGCGGACTCTCTGCGCTCGAGGTGCGCGCGCCGCACGCCGGCATCTTCGAAGTCGAGCGCGAGCGCGGTGAAGCGCTGACCGTCGGTGAGCTCGCCTGGCCGGGTCGCAAGCTGGGCTCACTCCCCGACCTCGGTCGCATGGAGGCCCAGATCTGGGTCCTCGAGGCCGACGCCGGCGGGCTCGAGGTCGGCAAGCCGGCGATCCTCCGCCTGGCGTCGAGCCCCGGGCTCGAGATCGCCGCTTCGATCAAGAGGGTCGATCCGGTCGCCCAGCGGCGGGAGCGCGGCTCGGCGCTGCAGTACTTCGGCGTGACGCTGTCGATTCTCGAACCGCCCGCGAGCCTCAAGCCCGGTCTTCGCGTCGAAGCGACTCTCGAGCTCGCTCGACTGCAAGACGTCCTGGTCCTCCCGCGGCAGGCGGTCTTCCTGCTCGACGGGGCTCCGCACGTGTGGCGCCGCGACGCTGGGGGCTTCGAGGCGCGGGCGGTCTCGCTCGGAGTGCAGACCGCGGGCCGCACCGTCATCGAGTCTGGCCTCGAAGCGGGCGACCGGGTGGCCCTCGAGACGCCGCCAGGCCTCTCGGTCGCCGCACCCGAGGCATCGGAGAACGACGCTTGAGTCTTCGCGAAGCTCTGATCGCCGCCCTCTCGAGCCTGGCGGACCACACGCTCCGGGCGATCCTGACGACGCTGGGGGTGATCTTCGGCGTGGCCGCCGTCATTTCGATGCTGTCGATCGGCGCCGGCGCCGAGCAGGAGGCGCTCGAGCTGATTCGGCAGCTCGGCGTGCGCAACGTCATCGTCCAGACCAAGGAGCTCGGCGACCGAGAGCTCGCCGAAGCACGGCGTCGGTCCCCCGGCCTGACGATGCGCGACCGGCAGGCGATCCTGGACGCCGTACCGGGAGTCGAGCTCGTCGCGCCGCGCGCCAAAGTCAGGACCTGGCGCGTCGCCTCGGGGCGGCGCACCGTCGACGCCAACGTCTTCGGACTCTCCGACGAGCAGGCGCAGCTCGTCGAAATGAGTCTCTCCGAGGGTCGCTTCCTCGATCGCCTCGACGTCGAGAGCCACGCACAGGTCGGTGTGCTCGGATCCGAGATCGCCGACGAGCTCTTCGGCGACGCCGGCGCCCTGGGCGAGCTGCTCAAGATCAACGACGTCTGGATCGAGGTCGTCGGGGTGCTCGCCGGCGAGGGAGAGGGCGCCGCCGTGCAGGGCGTCTCGTTCGAGAGTCCGACGCGCTCCATCCTGGTTCCCGTCAGCACGGCGCTACGGAAGTTCGATCAGCGACCGAGCGACTCGCCGCTGAGCGAGCTCGTCGTCCGCCTGGGCGAGGGGGAGGGGGTGCCTTCGAGCCAGGCGGCGGCGAGGCTGCTGCAGTCTCTGCTCGACCAGCTGCACTCCGGAGCGGACGACTTCGAGCTCGTGGTCCCGGACGCCCTACTCGAGCAGAGTCGGCAAACCCAGAGACTCTTCAATCTGGTGATGGGTTTCATCGCCGGCATCTCTCTCGTCGTCGGCGGTATCGGCATCATGAACATCATGCTCGCGACCGTGCTCGAGCGAACCCGCGAGATCGGGCTTCGTCGAGCCGTCGGCGCTCGGAAGCGCGACATCGTCATCCAGTTCCTGACGGAGTCCTTCGCCATCAGTGCGCTGGGCGCGCTGCTCGGCGTCGTGCTCGGCGTCGTGCTGTCGCGGCTCATCTCGGCAGCGGCGGACTGGCCGACGATCATCACGGCCTTCGCCGTTCTGACGTCGGTCGGCGTCGCTCTGACGGTCGGAGTCGTCGCCGGTCTGTACCCGGCGCTGCGCGCCGCCGATCTCGATCCGGTGGACGCCCTGCGCTATGAGTAGTCGCCGGCCCGAGACCGCACGCAGCGAACTGCTCGCCGAATGCCGCCAGTTGGAGCGGGTCTACTCGCAGGGTGCTCTCGAAGTGACGGCCCTCGGGGGCGTGGATCTCAGCATCCAGCACGGGGAGTATCTCGCGATCATGGGCACGTCCGGCAGCGGTAAGTCGACCTTGATGAACATCCTCGGCTGCCTCGACCGCCCCACCCGCGGCGAGTACCTGCTGACCGGACGCCACGTCGAAGGCATGGAGGACGACGAACTCTCGTCGCTGCGGGGACGCACGATCGGCTTCGTCTTTCAGACGTTCAACCTGCTGCCCCGTCTCGACGCGGTGGACAACGCCGCGCTCCCTCTAATCTATGCCGGTGTGCCGGTGAAGGAGCGGCGCGCGAGGGCCCTCGAGGTCCTGGAGCAGGTGGGGCTCGCCGATCGCTCGAGTCATCGCCCCAACGAGCTGTCCGGCGGCCAGCGGCAGCGCGTCGCCATCGCCAGGGCCCTGATCAATCGTCCCGAACTGCTGCTCGCCGACGAGCCCACCGGCAACCTGGACTCGAAGACCTCGGAGGAGGTGATGGAGCTTCTCGACGGGCTTCATCAGGGCGGTACGACCGTGGTCATCGTCACTCACGAGGAAGAGATCGCACGGCACTGCGCCCGTCGCCTCGTCATGCGGGACGGCCACGTCGTCAGCGACGACGTGGTTCGCCCAGGAAGCCTCGGCTAGGCCTCGACTTCCGGGTCACAAGCCCTCGCGATCGGTGCAAGAATGCGTTCAACGACCTGCTACGGCCGAAGATCAGGAGAGACGCTTTGAATCGCACCCTTCGAGCAGCGCTGCTGCCCCTCGCTTTCTGCCTCTGTGTCACCGCCGCCGGGGCCCAGGACGCCAAGATCATCCAGCCCGGCGCTCCCGGCAAAGCAAGCAAAGAGATCTCGGCTGAGGAAGCGTCCGACCTCGCCGGCATTCTCTACACCGACGCCGACGTCAAGTTCATGCAGGGCATGATCGGGCATCACGCACAGGCGCTCGAGATGACGAAGCTGCTCGAAACGCGCACCGAGCGCGAAGACATGCGCGCACTCGCCGGTCGCATCGAGCTCTCGCAGAAGGACGAGATCCAGATGATGGAGGAGTGGCTGCGCGGCAACGGCCAGGACGTTCCCGAGCGCGGCATGCACGCCCATCACGGCCACATGATGCCGGGCATGCTCACCGCCGAGCAGATGGCCGAGCTCGAAGCCGCCGAGAAAGGCGAGTTCGACAAGCTCTTTCTCGAGTACATGATCGCGCACCACCAGGGCGCCCTCGTCATGGTCGAAGACCTCATGCAGCAGCCCGGAGCTGCGCAGGAGTCGACGATCTTCGGCTTCACCGCCGACGTCGTCGCCGACCAGAGTGCCGAGATCGACCGCATGGGGAACATGCTCGCCGAGTTCTCGAGCGACCCGCGGGTCAACCTGAGCGCCGGCTTCCGCGATGCCGGTCAGGCTCTCGGCAATCTGACGCTCGTCGCAGAGCTCGGCAAGCCGGTGGGCTTCTTCTCACCCGACAACCCTGAGGGCATTCCCGTTCCTCCGGAAGAGGAAGGCGAGGAGGAAGAAGAAGAACCCGAGCCCAGCGAGGAAGACGCTGAGGGCGAAGAGGAAGGCGAGGAGGAGGAAGAAGGCGAAGCCGAAGAGGAAGAAGAGCCCGCGGGTCCGCGACCGGGCGCCGCCCTGCTCAACTTCGCCAACTCCGACATGGCGTTCGCGGGCGACATCCTTTTCGAAGGCAACTTCCACGGCTTCAACACCTACAACGTCGAAGACCCGCAGACGCCGCGGCTCCTCGCGTCGATCGTCTGCCCGGGCGGTCAGGGCGACGTCTCGGTCGTCGGCGATCTGCTGATCATGTCGGTCGAGCAGACGCGCGGACGCCTCGACTGCGGTTTGCAGGGCGTCGCCGAGCCGGTGAGCGCCGAGCGTTTCCGCGGCGTGCGCATCTTCGACATCAGCGACCTCGCGGTGCCGCAGCAGGTGGCGGCCGTGCAAACCTGTCGCGGCTCGCACACCCATACGATCGTCACCGATCCCGACGACGATGGAACCTTCTACGTCTACGGCTCAGGCACCAGCTCGGTGCGCTCGGGCGAAGAGCTCGAAGGCTGCTCCAAGGAGGATCCGGGCGAAGACGAGAACACGGCGCTCTTCAGCATCGACGTCATCGAGGTGTCGATGGAACGCCCGGAGGACGCTCGCGTCGTCAACCGTCCGCGGATCTTCGCCGATCCGGAGACCGGCAGGATCGCCGGACTCTGGAAGGGCGGACGCCACGGTGTCGGCACGCAGCGGACCGCGATCACCAACCAATGCCACGACATCACCGTCTACCCCGAGATCGGCCTGGCGGCAGGAGCGTGCTCGGGCAACGGCATCCTGCTCGACGTCTCGGATCCGGTGAAACCGGTGCGTCTCGATGCGGTCGTCGACGAAGGCTTCGCCTACTGGCATTCGGCGACGTTCAACAACGCCGGTGACAAGGTCGTCTTCACCGATGAGTGGGGCGGCGGCATGCGCCCGCGCTGCCGCGCCTCCGACCCGAAGAGATGGGGTGCCAACGCGATCTTCGACATCGTCGATCGCAAGCTCGAGTTCCGCGGCTACTACAAGCTGCCGGCTCCGCAGACGGAGAACGAGAACTGCGTCGCGCACAACGGCTCGCTGATCCCGGTTCCGGGTCGGGACATCATGGTGCAGGCTTGGTACCAGGGTGGCATTTCGGTGTTCGATTTCACCGACTCGGCGGAGCCCGTCGAGATCGCCTACTTCGATCGCGGCCCGATCGCTCCGGATCAGCTCGTCATGGGCGGCCATTGGTCGGCCTACTGGTACAAGGGTCACATCTACGGCACTGAGATCGCGCGCGGACTCGACGTGCTGTCGCTCGAGCCGAGCGAGTTCCTGACGCAGAACGAGATCGACGCGGCCACGCTGATCGAGCCCGAAATCTTCAATCCGCAGCAGCAGCGGCGGATCGACTATCCGGCCGAGCCGGCCATTGCACGGGCGCTGCAGGACCAGCTGGTGCGCGAGGAGGCCCTCGACGCCACGCTCTCGACCGAGTTGACGGGGGCGCTCGATGCCGCCCAGTCGGCGCTCGAGGCAGGCCGCGCAGACGGTGCGGCAGCGAGCGAGCTCGGCGCTCTGGCGGAGAAGCTGGGTGACGCCAAGGCGGGCTCGGCGCGCAATCGCGAGCGACTCGCGTCGCTCGTCACGACGCTGCAGGGGTTGGGCGAGCGGCTCCGTTGACGCAAACGCAGAGAGCCTCTCTGCGGGCCTCGCGGGAAGAGCCCCGCTGAAGGCCCGCAGACGCTCCTGCGCGCCGTCCTGCCCCCGAGCGCCGAGACCCATGGCTCCGCCCAAGAGAACCCCCGCGCTCTCTCCAGAGTTTCAGTCCCTGGGTCAGGAGACGGCGCTCACCCTGTTGCGCAGTGCCGACACCGTTCGGCGACATTTCGGAGCAGTGCTCGAACCCTTCGGCATCACCCTGCAGCAGTACAACGTCCTGCGCATCCTTCGCAAGGCCGGAGGGGACGGCCTGCCGACGCTGACGATCGTCGAGCGCATGATGGAAAAGACGCCGGGAATCACCCGACTGCTGGACCGCATGGAACGGCAGGACTGGGTCAGCAGGCGCCGCTGCACCGACGATCGGCGCCGCGTCTGGATCAGCCTCACCAGAAAGGGCCGCGAGCTGTTGGCACAGCTCGATGGGCCGATCGACGAGGCTGACGAAGAGGTCGTCGAAGCGCTCAGCGACCGCCAGAAGGAGCAGGTGATCCGGGCTCTTCGTCGGCTGCTGAGCGACTGAGCCGGCGACCGATGAAACCGGACGGGACGGCCCTCCGTATTAGATGACTAGTCAATTAATGACTTGGCTATCATCACCCAGAGAGCACCAATGAATACGAATTCTCGAAACTCCTCCGCGAGCGAAGAAGCTCCGAACACCCAGAGCCGCCACCTCGGCCACGTTCATCTCGAAGTTCGCGACCTTCAGCGCTCGATCGACTACTACCGCGACTTCGTCGGACTCCAGGTCATCGAGGCCGTCGGCCGCTTCGCTTTCCTGTCGTTCGGTGAGCATCACCACGACATCGCACTGCAGCAGGTACGACGCACCAGAGGCTCAGAGAGCGGCACCCGGCCCGGCCTCTACCACGTCGCCTTCGAGGTGCCCTCCGAGGGCGAGCTCACGGCCGCCGGGCGCTGGCTTCGGGAGCACGGCACGCCGTTCGACCTCGTCGATCACGGCGTCAGTCGTGCACTGTACACACAGGACCCCGACGGCCACGGCATCGAGCTTTATGTCGACCGACGGGCGTTGGAGAGCGGCCGCGAGCGATGGGGCGGTGCCACCGAAAGACTTGCTGGGTGAGGTCGACTGAACGTTTCACGCCGGCGGCTCCGCGCCTCGCTCGGTCCAGCCTGCGTCGGCCGGCTCCATGGCACGGCTCGTTCAGGATCAGCATAGAAGTCAAGGCACGGACTCTGGAAGCCTGAAGATGCGTCTCAGATCTTGCGCTTCCTCGCCGGTGCGCAGATTGATCCAGCGCGGAGCCTCTCCCCTTCGCGCATCGCGCACTTCGTCGAAGGAGGCCCAAGACAGGGGAAACTCCGCGCTCGCAGCAAACTCCCGGATCGACGCCAGCTGCGACTCGATCGCAGGGTCACTCTCCGCCCATTCGCGCTTGCCCTTCAGCTGCGGACCGTCCGGAGTGAGGTCGTAGACGGCGAGCCTCAGACGATTGATCTGAATCGGCTCCCAAACGACGAGAGACCTCTCGCCACGGTCCAGAAAGATGAGCTTCTCATGCAGTCGAATGCGGCCAAGAAAACGAAAGCCCCGCTCCACGGGCTGGTACATGTACCACCAGCTGCCGGACTTCTCCCACAGAGCAGCGTCGGTCAGGAGGACCTCCGGCTTGCCGTCCAGAGTCACATCCAGATCGAGGCGCGTGATGGGAGCCGGACTCCCCTGACCGAAGTGCTGCAGCACCGCACCCGGGCGAAGTTCGACGGAGGTCATGGACTCGTCGAGCGGGCCGGACCTCGAACGCTCTTGAAGTCCTGAGGTCAGGGCCACCGCAAACGCGAGGGCCATCCTGAGGTGATCTGATCTCATCGAGTTCGGTTCAGAAGGGGCTCGCCTCCACGAACGTCCAGGCCAAGAGCACTCCTTCGGAGACCAAGCTTAGGACGACCAAGCCTCCTTTCGACTGCGCTTCGTCACAGGCTGGCAGCAAGGACCACAGCCCCGGCTCGCTCAGAGGATGTAGCCGTCTCCTGTGGCGCGCACCGTGATGTCGCCGATCGAGACGCCCCAGGGCTGGTCGATCGCGTAGAGGATCTGTTCGGCGATGTGCTCAGGAGCGAGCACAGCGTAGCGCGGGCTCTGCGCGTCGAGCTCTTCCGGCTCACCGCCGCCGGCCCCGATCTCCGCCATGCGTCCCAGATAGGTCGCCGCGTTCTGTCCGACGATGCCGACGACCGCCTCGGGGTTGATCACACCGGTACCGAGAGCCGTGCCTGGAACTCCGGTCGGACGGACGGTCGTGACCTTGATTCGACCTTGCGTCTCGACGCGGAAGGACTCCGAAAGGAAGTTCACCGCCGCCTTCGTGGCACCGTAGACGGCCGCGCCGACGACCGGGAAGTTGCCGTAGATCGACGACACGTTGACGATGTGGCCGCGGCCGGCAGCGGTCATCGGATCGTGCGCGGCGATCATGCCGTTGAGAACGCCCTTGATATTGATGTCGAGGCAGCGGCTCCAGGCATCGGCCGCCGCTTCGTGATCCGCGAAGAAAGCGAGCGGCATGACGCCGGCGTTGTTGACGAGCACGTCGAGCGACCCGAAGGTCTCGGTCGCCGAGGCGGCGAGCTTCTTCATGGAGGCCAGATCGGTGACATCGGTCGCGTGCACGGAGATCGAGCCTCCGGCATCGCTCACGATCCCCATCAGACTCTCGAGCCCCTGCTCGTCGATGTCGCCTGCGACCACGCGCGCCCCCCGCGCCGCGGCTCCGACGCTGACGAGACGGCCAAAGCCACCGGCCGCTCCCGTGACGACGACGGTTCGATTCTTCAGATGCTCACCCATGATGGACTTTCTCCCGGAGTTGATTGCGAGGCGCCGACCGCAAGATCGGTCAAGTCCCCATCGTTTCATCTCGCTACACTGCCGCCATGACTGCGCGTCCCGAGCTACCTTTGGCGCTACTCGCGCGACTCGTCGACGAGGACCATGGGCCGCCGAGCCTCGATGAGCTCGCCGCGCTCGACGGTCGCTCGAAGTTCCATCTGCAGCGCACCTTCCGAGAGAGCGTCGGCGAGACGCCGCAGCAGTTCAGCCGCCGCGTCCGGCTGCAGCGCGCGGCAACCGAGCTGCTGGCGACGGACCGGTCCGTTCTCGACATCGCGCTCGACGCGGGCTTCGACAGTCACGAGGGCTTCACACGAGCCTTCCGGTCCGCCTTCGGCAGCTCGCCGCGCCTCTTCCGGCGAGAGGCCGCTGGGGTCAGCGAAGCGCATCGCTTCGTCGCTCGCTCTGCAGCACCCTGCGTCGGGCTCTACCGCCGATCGAAAACGTCCACTTCCCAACCGAGAGACACCATGAGCTACGAAATCGAACGCAAAGACTTCGGCGAGATCCCTTTCCTCTACCAGCGACGTCGAGTCGTCCAGACCGAGCTCGGCGAAGCGATGGGAGAGATGTTCCCCACGGCCTTTCAGTACGCCATGCAGCGCGGACTCGAGTTCGCCGGGCCGCCGACCGCCCGTTATCTCGACATGAGCCCGGGCGGCATGACCTTGGAGGCGGGAATGCCTCTGACGGAGGCCGTCGAACCCGAGAGCGACGATCTGATCTGCGACGTTCTCGTCGGCGGATCTGCGGCGGTCACGGTGCACAAGGGGCCCTACGACACTCTCAACGAGGCCCACGCGGCGATGGAAAAGTGGTTCTCCGATCAGAGTCTCGAGCCTGGGGGACCGCCGGTCGAGATGTACGTCACCGACCCGGGAGACGTGCCGGATCCCGCCGAGTGGCTCACCGAGATCCGCTGGCCCATCGGCTGACGGCCGGGGCGCCGCGCTCCGGCACGACGGACTCTCCACGGTACGGACCCAAGCACTAGACTGAGGCGGCCGATGCACAGTCGCCCTCGGGAAGCGCCCCCGCGCTCCGTCCCAGAAGGGCTCGGAAAGAACACCGCCACCAGGCTGGGAGCCCCTTCGTGACGACGACCCGTCCGCATCACATCCTGATGTGCCCTCCGGACCACTACGAAGTGGACTACGTGATCAACCCTTGGATGGAGGGCAACGTCCACCGTTCTTCACAGAGCGAGGCCGTGTCGCAATGGCAGGGCCTGCATGCAGCCCTCGCCGAGCATGCGAACGTCGACCTGATGAAGCCCGCCAAGGGCTGGCCCGACATGGTCTTCACCGCCAACGCCGGGCTGGTGCTCGGCGACAAGGCGGTCCTCAGCCGCTTCTTTCACCCGGAGCGGCAGGGCGAGGAGCCCTTCTTCAAGGCTTGGTTCGAAGACAACGACTTCGAGGTCTACGAGCTGCCGCGCAGCCAACCTTTCGAGGGGGCGGGAGACGCTCTCTTCGACCGGGGCTCGGGCACTCTTTGGGCGGCCTACGGCTTCCGCTCCGAGCTCGACAGCCACGCCTACATCGCCCAGTGGCTCGATGTCGAGGTGCTGTCGCTGCGCCTGATCGATCCGCGCTTCTACCACCTCGACACCTGCTTCTGCCCGCTGGACGGCGGCGACCTGCTGTACTACCCACCCGCCTTCGACGCCTATTCGAACGCCCTGATCGAGCGTCGCATCCCCGCCGATCGACGCATCGTCGTGCCCGAGCCCGACGCGGTCAACTTCGCCTGCAACGCCGTAAGCCTGGGCGACGTCATCGTCATGAACCAGATCACTTCCGAGCTCGAGAACAAGATTCTCGATCGCGGCTACCGGGTGGTGCAGACGCCTCTCACCGAGTTCCTCAAAGCGGGCGGGGCCGCCAAGTGTCTGACCCTGCGCACCACGGAGCCGCTTCGAGGCGAGCCGAAGGCGAAACCGTCGGTCGACAGCCGCATTCTGCACCTCGAAGGCCAACTGCTCGACGCCGGCATCCTCAACGCGGCCCTCGATTTGATTCAGGAGCAGGGCGGCAGCACCAAGGTGCTGAGCTTCAACCTGGGAGCCGAGCGCGAGGACACGTCCTCGGCGAACGTCCGGGTCTCGGCACCGTCGGCGGCGGTCATGGACGACATCGTCACCGGCCTGATCGAAACTGGCGCCCTTTCCGGAGCGGACGAGGAGGGGCTCGACGCGATGCTCGCCACGGTCGAGCAGGCGGGGGTGGCACCGCAGGATTTCTGCGTCACGACGATGCACCCCACCGAGGTTCGCGTCGGCGGCCGCTGGATCCCGGTGACGCACATGCGCCGCGACGCGGCGATCTGCGTCACGAGGACGCAGGGCGAGACGACGGCCCAGTGCCGGCTGCTCCGCGATCTCGTCGCCGGAGACGAAGTGGTCACCGGCGTCGCCGGTCTTCGCACCCGCCCCGTGCATTTCGGCCGCCCGACGACCGAGGCTCCGACGGGGTCGGAGGTCGCCTCGAGCGAGCACGTGGCCGCGGTCGTCGAGCAGACCGCCTGGCGGCTCCATCGCCTCCGGGAGCAGGGCGGCAAGATCGCCGTCACCGCCGGACCCGGGGTGATTCGCACCGGGGGCGGTGAGCAGCTGGCACGACTCATCCGCCGCGGCTACGTGCAGCGTCTGCTGGCCGGCAACGCACTGGCGGTGCACGACATGGAGCGCGCCGTGAAAGGTGCGCACGGCGAGTGGCGCACTCTGCGGCGAGGCGACCGCCATCACCACTTGAGAGTGATCAACGCCGTGCGCCGCTGTGGCGGCATCGCCAACGCCGTCGAGGAGGGTCTCGTCAGCCGCGGCGTGCTCTACGAGTGCGTGCAGGCGGAGGTGCCCTTCTGTCTGGCGGGCTCGATCCGCGACGACGGGCCGCTGCCCGATACCGAGATGGACCTTCTCGAAGCTCAGGCCGAGTACGCGCGGCTGCTCGAAGGAGTCGACATGACGCTGATGCTGTCGACGACGCTGCACTCCGACGGTGTGCTCAAGATGCTGCCGGCGCACGTCCGGAGGGTCTGCGTCGACAGCAACCCCGCCGTCGTCGCACGGCTCGACGAGCCCGAGGCGACGGACTCCGTCGGCGTGGTCACCGACGTCGGACTCTTTCTCAGCCTGCTGAACCGCCAGCTCGACAGTCTGGAGTCCTCCATCGGCTGAAGCTGCTCGTTAAGACGCCGCCGGCCAGGTCGTATTGTGAGTCGATGAGACGTCTACGCGACCGCCGCCGCGGAGCGCACGCCGCAGGCTTGTGTGCGCTCGCCGTCGGCGTCGGCCTGACCACGGCTGCGCCCGCTCTCCCCGAAGAAGCGGTCGACCGAGACGTCGTGCTGCAGACCGAGGGTACGACC
Source organism: Acidobacteriota bacterium (assembly GCA_039026915.1). Taxonomy (GTDB): domain Bacteria; phylum Acidobacteriota; class Thermoanaerobaculia; order Multivoradales; family Multivoraceae; genus JBCCLJ01. The sequence goes on along the minus strand of JBCCLJ010000054.1, from coordinate 10,307 downwards.
GGCGCCGTCGCCTGTACGTGGACGACGCCAGCGCGCGGCTCGGGGTGGCCCGCAGCGGCACTGCTCTCGGTCGCTGGACCCGACGATCGCGATCAGACCGTCGGACCCCACCGCCTGTTTGCGACTCTCGCTCACGGACTCGCCCGAGCCGGCGTCGCCAGCCTTCGCTGCGACGATCCAGGCGTCGGCGAGTCGACCGGCTCCTGGCTCGAGCAGGGCTACGACGAGCGTGCATCGGATGCACTGCGACGCCTCGCCTGGATCCGCGAGCAGCCCGGGATCGACCCTGAGCGCGTCGGGCTCATCGGCAACAGCGAAGGTGCCGCCGCCGCGCCGATCGCAGCGGTACGCTCTCCCGAAGCCGTCGATTTCGTCGTCGCGCTGGCAGGGCCCGGCGTGCCGGCCAGAGACGCCTTCGCTCGGACCCTCGATGCCGCCATGGAGAGGCTCGGTCTTCAGGAGGCGGCGAGAGAGACGATGCGCGGCAAGCTCGGCGAGCTCGTTCAGCTGATGTCTCTACCGCCGGACGATCCGGCAACCCGGGACGGCGTGCGCGCCTTCCTTCAAAGCGGAGGCGGCCAGCTCCTGCCGCCCTACCGCTTCGTGCCGCGCGACCTCGAAGGGCTGACCGACTTCCTACTCAGCCCCTGGTACCGCTCGCAGTTCGCCTACGAGCCGGCGAGCGTCTGGCCGCGAGTGACCGCGCCGACGCTGGCACTCGCGGGCAGCAAAGATACGGTGCTGCCCCCCTCCCAGCACCTGAGCGCTCTACGCTCGTCGCTCGGCGATGACGCGACGGCGCGACAGCTGGAGGGCCTGAACCACGTCTTTCAAGAAGCCGAGACGGGAGCTCCAGGCGAGTACGCGACTCTGCCGGGGAGCTTCTCTCCTCGCGCTCTGCGCCTCGTGGCTCAGTTCGTTCTCCACGGAGCGCTTCCCGAAGCATCACCGCCGGAAGCCTGCCGGCTGGACTGGAGCGACGACCGCGCCGTCGCCGTGCTGGAGACTCTGCGCTCGGCCACGTCCAAGGTGGGCGGCAACTGGCTGGGGCACGGCCCCGGAGACAGCTACCTCGTTCTCGAGGCCGGATCGGCGGAGGACGAGGAGGCCTGCCTCGGCCTCTTTCTCGGCGGGGTTGCCCTCGACTACCGCGTCTTCCCCAAGCCGCCCCGCTACTACGCCCGGCTCTACGGCTACTACTTCGCCGACACCTCGACCACCGAACGCGGTCGCGAGCTCGACCGACTTGGGCAACAGCCGGACGCTACGGCCAACTGGCTTCGAGAGTGGGGTGTGGACGCGGCGGTGCTGCTGCCCGTGAATCCTGAAGGCCTACCGTTCGAGCTCCCTCCCCTACTGCTCACGCAGCTCGCGGTCCACGAGGCCTTCCACGTCGACGTGCAGATGCCCCGCTGGCGCCACGATCGGGCCGGACTGTGGCCGACCGGAGACGAGCAACCCGACCGAGCCGCGGTCAAAGAGTGCTACGCCGCTCAAGGCGCCGCCGAGATCTTCCAGGAAGAGAGGGACGCCCTGGTGCTTGCCGTGCAGGAGGGTCTGGGCGGTCGCATCGACGCAACGTGCGCTGCCATCGACGACTTCCACTCGGCGCGAGAGCGTCGCTACGAGGCCCTCGGCGATCGGGTGATCCGAAGGCACGACGGCAGCGACGGCTCGTGTGTCGAGGCCGAGGCGACGATGGAGCTCATCGAGGGCGTCGCCGACTGGGCGAGCTGGGCCTACCTCCATTCCAAGGGCCTCGCGTCGACCGAGCAGCTCCTTCGCCGCTACCGGGCGATCCAAGCAGAGGCGTTCTACCTCACGGGAGCCATGCAGCCGCAGCTCGCGGCGATTCTGGACGGCGACGGGGGCCTGCGGGCGACGAGCACCCTGGCCCGAGCCGAGGACGGCAGCCTGCGCACTCCCGGAGCGCAGCTGCGCCGAGCCGTGGCCAGCGCCTGCACCCCTTCGAGCGATTGAGCGCCCGACGCCGGGCGCTGGGAAGACCGTGTCGACGCTCCCCGACGACAACTTCGGCGACCTCTTCGACGTCGTCGCACGCACGGTACCCGAGCGCTTGGCTCTCGTTTTGCGGGCACCCTCGGCTGAGCTGGCGCCAGCTCGACGAGCGTTCCAACCGGTTGGCGCGCCACCTCCAGAAGCTCGGCTGCGAACGCCAGAGTGGCCTTCGTCCTGCGCAACAGCCCCGCCTACGTGGAGCTCTTCGCGGCGTGCGTCAAAGCGCGACGGCTGCACGTCAACGTCAACTACCGCTACGTCGGGCCGGAGCTCGAGCACGTGCTCACGGACTCGGACGCCGAGATCGTCGTCTGGGAGCTGGAAGAGCGAACTCGGGGTCGCTGGCCCCACCACCGGATCGCTCCGACTAGACTGACCGTCTCAACGAACAGGAGCCCAGCATGTCGCCTTCTCCCCTTCGCCTCTACGGAGTCCCCTTCTCGCAGCCGGTGCGCGCCGTGCTCTGGCTCCTCCTCCTCGAGGAGATCCCCTTCGAGCTGGTGCCGATCAACCCGGGCTCCAAGGGAGAGAACGGCAGCCGCCATCCCGACTTCCTGGCCAAGAACCCGGCCGGGACGATTCCGACGATCGAAGAGCCCGACAGCGGTTTCACACTCGGCGAGGCGCACGCGATCATGCCCTACCTCTGCCGACGTCACGAGCGCACGGCGAGATACCCCGACGATCTGCAGGCGCGAGCGCGCGTCGACGCCTATCTTCACTACCACCACCGCAACGTGCGTGATGCCTCCGGGCTCGTCGCGCCGAAAATCCGCAAGGACCTGAACATCCCCGAAGCAATGCAGGAGGCGGCGCGCCGCACGATCACGCGCGCTCTGAGCACGCTCGACGGCGGCTGGCTGGCGACGTCGCGCTTCATCGAGGGCGATACCGTGACCGTCGCCGACCTGGCAGCCTACGCGGAGATCGGCCAGCTTCAGCCGGAGTTCACCAACCTCTTCGACTTTGGCCCCTACGCCAACGTGCAGCGATGGCTCGCCGATATGCACGAAGTCCCGCATCACGACGACGTGCATCTGGTCCTCGCCCAGCTCGGCGACATCAGTGAGGAGGCGCCCGCCATGGAGGCCATCCGGGACGCCAACATCGCCTCGATCCGCCGCGTCCACGAGGTGCTCGCCCAGCGCGGCTGAGATCGCCCCGCGCGGCGCTCCTCTTGGCCGGCGGCTCGGATTGGTATGGTTTCGGCACGATCCCGAGACAGTCCGTCCTTCGCTCCGACTCCATGGGAGGAACCGCGATGAAGACACTCCGCTCGAGCACCCTCTTGGCTCTGCTTCTGTTGACGCTGGCCTCGACCCTGCTGGGTCAGGAGATCCCACGCACCGCTGCAGGCAAGCCGGACTTCACCGGCTTTTACAACGCGGCGACGCTCACGCCGCTCGTGCGCCCCGCGGCGCTCGGTGAGCGCATGTCCCTCACCGACGAGGAGGCCGCAGCGATCGCGCAGCGGAAGGCCGACCTCTACGCCGCCGACGCCGTACCGAGCGACCCGAATCGAAGCGCTCCGGAGAAGGGGGGCACTCCGATCTTCGATCCAGGCCTGGAGATCGCTTCGGGAGGTAGCGGCGGCTACAACGCCTTCTACATGGATCCGGGCGACGGAGCCTTCAAGATCGACGGCGAATGGCGCACTTCGATCCTGATCGATCCCAAGAACGGCCAGTTCCCGCCGATGACGCCGGCAGCGCAGCAGAAGCAGGCGGCCATGGCCATGTTCATGCGAGCCAACATCGACACCGGGTCGGCCTTCTGGATCGACGACGAGATCGGACCCTACGACAACATGGAGCAGCGCCCGCTCGCGGAGCGCTGCCTCCTCGGTTTCGGCTCCACCGCCGGACCACCGATGCTGCCCACGCTCTACAACAGCATGAAGCGCATCGTGCAGAACGAAGATCACGTGATGATCCTCATCGAGATGCAGCACGACGCGCGCGTCTTCCGCGTCGGCGGCGAGCATGCATCGGACGACATCAAGCACTGGCTCGGTGACTCCACCGCCCGCTGGGAGGGGGACACGCTGGTCGTCACGACGCTCAATCCGAGAACGCGCTACGGCCTCTTCAAGACCTCCGACGACGTGCCGGCGGGCATGGTCGTCGAGGAGCGCTTCAGCTACCTCGACGCCGACACCCTCGTCTACCGCTTCACCGTCAGCGATCCAGAGACGTGGACCGGGTCCTGGACGGGCGAGTACGTCTGGCTGCGCAGCGACGACAAGGTCTATGAGTATGCGTGCCACGAAGGTAACTACGCCATGGGCAACATCATGCGCGGCGCGCGCATCCTCGAGAAGGATGCGCTGGCTGCGAAGGCGGAGCCGTAGCGCGCAGCGAAGACGGCGCTCGAGCCCCTCGGCCAACCCCCGTGAGAGACTGCGGCCATGAGACCCCTGCTGCTTCTCCTGCTCCTTCCCCTCTTCGCCTGCAGCCAAGGATCGGCTGTGGGTCCCTCCACTGCGCTCGAAGACCGCGCCCTGATCTCCGATCAGCTCTCGAGCTACGCGCAGCTCTGGGATCGCAAGGCCGCCGAGGAGTTCACGGATCTCTTCACCGAGAACGGCACGATGGAGTGGCACATGGCCGGGGCCGCTGAGCAGCCGCCGGCGGTGGCGGGTCGCGCAGACATCCTGGAGTACGCACGACAAGCTCACGAGGGCCGACTCGCAGGACGTCAGTCACGCCATCACTTCTCGGGCCTCGTCTTCGAGGAGCTCAGCGCGGAAAGCGCACGGACCGAGCACCGGTTCATGGTCACACACGTCGTACCGGGCGAGCCGCCCGTCGTGACCGCGACCGGCATCTACCGCATCACCTGGCGCAAGACCGATGACGGCTGGCTCATGGCGCACAGGAAACTGTTCGTCGATCGCTGAGCTCAAGGTTGGCGCAGTAGGTTCCGACGGATCTTGCTCTGGATCGTGGGAGTCAGGCCCAGGCCTCTGGCGAGGTACCTCTCGAAGGTGCCGTACTTGGCGTCGACCGCAGCGAAAGCGGCCTGGAGCTGCTCGGAATGGGCGCCGATCGAAGGATGGAGCGCAGCCGGAGCTCTCTCGAGATCAGCCCGGATCTCCTCATAGGTGAAGAGATTCGTCGCTCGGTAGTCACGGAGGGCCTCTGACGCGCTGTCACCGAGAAGGCGAAGAAGGACGGCCGACGCGAAGCCGGCGCGGTCCTTGCCTCCTTGGCAGTGAAAGACGAGGGGCAGGTTGCGCTCGTCCGCCAGCAGAAGGAGAAAACGCCGAAGTTGCGGTTCGAAGTCGGTTGCGAACTCGGCGTAGCGACGCCGTCGCTCGGCACGGAGATCGATGCCTGCGTCTCGAAGGATCCGGTCCACCGTCTCGAAGCGCCCCGCCATCCAGAGCGGCCGAATTCGCGCCAACGTCTCGGCATCGATCAGCTCAGCGAAACGCGCCGGATCAGAACCCATCGGGAGGTTGACTGCAGCCTTCACACGACGAGGAAGTCGGTCCGGCGCATCGCGAATCTCATCCGGCGATCGGAAGTCGACGACCGTCTTGACGTTCAGGCGTTGGAGCTGCGAAACGGCGAAGTCCGAGAGCTCGTGAAGGGCCTCGGACCGAAAGAGCAGGCCCTCACGAGGGTCGAGACGCTTCGGGATGAGAGGCTGACGGAAGTTCGCGGCACCGTCGAGCGGCCCTTTCGAATCGAGTTCTGAACATCGGGAGGGCATCTCCACGCCGAGAGCGTTGTCACACGGTGATCCCTGGCCCGCAGACGGCCCAGCAAGCAGAGGCCCTGCCAACAGCGCGACGGCCAGGATCGCTGACGCCGTCACCCGCCAGGCTCGACGTAGAGCTCGCGCAGCCGCTGCTTCGCTGCAGCGTCGACGCCGAGCTTCTGCTCGAGATAGCCGTCGACCGAGCCGTACGTCGACTCCATGTAGTCCCAGGCGGCGATGAGGTACGTGCGGTCGGCATCGAGCAGCGCCTCGAGCACTTCCGCGGGCAGCGCGGCAAGGAGTGCCGCCGTTGCATCGCTCTCCTCCTCGCCCCGTTCGCGCAGGCGACCGCTGTACTCGTTCGTCAGCTCGTAGTCCGCCAGGACGACGTCGCGAGGAACTCCGAGAGCGTGCAGGACGAGGCTCGAGGCGATGCCGGCGCGGTCCTTGCCCGCCGAGCAGTGCACGACGAGCGGTTGCTGCCCGACGGTGAGGCGCTCGAACATCGCCTGGTAGGCGCCCGCCTTGTCCTCGACCGTCCGAGGGTATCCTTCCGCCATCAGCTCGCGCGCCTGCTCACCCGTCTCGAGCCGCGCCAGCGCATCCCAGGCCGCGGACTCCGGATCGACGCCGGTCAGGACTTCGGGGCCACCCTCCGCCGGCCAGGGAGACGGTGCCTCCTCACGCTCCCGAGACTCGCGCAGGTCGCAGACCACGGCGATTCCGAGTGCGGCGAGCTGCTCGGCGTCGGCTGCGGTGAGGCCCGACATCTCTCCGGAGCGAAAGAGCTGACCCCACTTCACGCGGCCGCCGTCTGCGGTCTCGTAGCCGCCCAGGTCGCGAAAGTTCGGCTGACCTTCGAAACCGACCGAGCGCTCCGCGACACGCAGCGTCTGGCCGGGCATCACGAGCTGAAAGTAGGGCCGGAAGGTCCCCGCCAACGATTCGGGCAGTTCCACTTCGACGGAGCCCCCAGAACTCGCGGCGCGGCCGACTTCGATCGCCTCGTTCGCGGTCGCGCCGGCACGATCGGCGACCAGGACGGCGACTTCCTCTGCGGAGGGTGATGCGGCAACCCACTGCACCCTGAACTTCCCAGAACCCGTTCGCATCACGGAGGCGGAGTCGAGCCGCACCGTGACTTGCGAAACGTCGGCGTTCACCGTCTCGGGAGCCACCTCCGTAGAACAGCCCGCAAGAAGGCCGAGGATCAACGTCCAACGAGAGAGTGCTTTGAACATCAGAGATCCACCCGCAGGCCGAGGAGGTAGGAGCGGCCGAAGCCCTCCAGCTCATAGACGAAACGGCGTTCGCCGACATACCGCCGACCTAACTCGTCCGTCAGATTGTTGGCGTCGAAGAAGGCCGTCAGGTTGGCGCTGAAGAGATACCGAAAGGAGAAGCTCAGGCGTTCAACGTCGTCCCAGTAGCGATCGAGACGAGGCTCGGCGTCGAGCTCGTCGAGCCAGTCGTCGCGCCACTGGTAGGACAGGCGCGCCGACACGCGGTACTTCTCGTAGAAGATCGACGTGTTGAAGGTGGTGTCCGACGTCGCCGGGAGCGGCGTCGTGCGCGTCTCTCCGTTGGCGTCCGGAGGCGTCGTGAACTCGCTGTCCGTGAAGGTCGCGTTGGCCTCGAAACCGAAGCCCCCGAGACTCGGGAAGCGCTGCACGTAGTTGACTTCGAGGCCCTGCAACTCGCCGTCCGAGCCGTTGAAGAACGACTGGACCAGGAAACCGGTTCCGCCCACCGGGACGTTCGGCAGTGCGTTCCCGTCAAAGAGCGAGATCGAGGTGGCGATCGGATCGTCGATCTCCTTGGCGAAGACGCCGACCGAGAAGATGCCGGCCTCTGGCAAATACCACTCGAGGGAAGCGTCGAGACCGTAGGCCTCTTCCGGCTTGAGGAACGGGTTGCCGGCGTTGATGAAGCGTGAGGCGGGGTCGATGACCACGTTCGGCTTGAGCTCGTCGTAGTTGCCGCGCGCCGTCCCCGACGTGAACGCGGCGCGGAAGATGAGGTCCGAGCGAACGTCGACGTTCACGTGCACGCTGGGAAAGAACTGCGTTTCGTCGTTGTTGGCGACGATCGGCTGAATCTCACCGTCCTCGCCCTGGAGCTGACCGAAGCTGTCGAAGTTCCACTGCTCGACCCGCAGGCCGGCGATGAGGCTTCCCCAGGAGTACTGCCAGCTGTTCATGACGTAGCCGGCGAGGATGTCCTCTTCGGCGCTCCACGAGTCGAAGGGGGCCGCTTCACCGGAGAACAGACCGGCGCCCTGCAGCGTTCCGACGGCACGAAGCGCCTCGCCGCGAAGCCCCGCGTTGTCGAAGAGGCTGACGCCGAAGCGCTCCGGAAAGTCCGTGTCCCAGCCCTGGTCCGTGACGAAGCTCGCATAGTCGATCGGGTCGGCACCGACGGCTTCGAGGAGAGGGCCGGCGAAAACCACGTCGATCGAATCGCGGCCCTGGCGCTCCCGGAAGTCGAGCTGCGAACCAAACCGTAGGGTCGAGCTCGTGCCCACCGGTCGGGAGATGTCGAAGGCGAGGGAGGTGTTCTCGCTCGGTTGCAGGAAGAGCACGTTGATGATCAGGTCCAGTCCATAGCCCGACTGCGGAATCGTGTCGAACTGCGTACTGCCAAGACCGAAGCCATCAGCGCCGACGGAGGTGTCGAAGAGATCGATGTCCGGGAAGTCCGGATCCGAATAGTCGTAGACCACGGAGAAGGCACCGAAGGGATCGGTCTGGATCGGCGACAGCAGCGGCAGGTCGGTCATCAGGTCGGTTTCGGTGTAGTTCGCGCGGTAGGCGATCTCCCAGTCCGAGATCAAAGACGTGCCTCCGAAGGTCATCGCCGCCGTGTCGTTGCGATAGCGCCCGAGTCCGAAGAGGCCCTGAATCGGTGAGGCGAGGGCAACGCCTCGCGTCGGCGTGTTGCCGGGGATGTCCTGGTTGCCGCCGAGGTAGGCCCCTTCGAGATTCCAGATGTACTGGTCACGATTCTCGTCGTCTCGAAACTCGGTGTAGTTGCCGCGCAGGTAGAGCTCGTGCTGGTCCGCCGGACGAAAGTCGAGTCGGGCAACGTAGCCGTTGTTTTCGCGCTCGAGATGGTAGTTCCGATAGTCGACCTGCTCGGGCCAGAGCTGGTCCCCCGGGCCGACCACCCAGCGGTTTTCGATGTTGTCCGTCACCTGATCGCGGTCGTAGTGGGAGCCGCTGATGAGAAAGGCGAACGGCCCGGTCGACCGGCTCAGCCGCCCGGAGAAGAGACGCTGATCCTGGTCGCCGAGTTCGAACTGCCCGCCGCCGAGCTCACCGTTGACCTTCCAACCCGAGAAATCGAAGCCCGACGCCGTGATCAGGTTGATGCGCCCGGCGATCGACTCGGCCGGCATGTCGGGCGTGACCGTCTTGATGACCTCGGCCGTGCGGATCAGCGGCGAGGGGATCTCGTCGAAGCGCACGATGCGCCCCTCCGAGCCCGGCGTGTTGATGCCGTCATAGGCGAGCGCCGTCCAGCGGGTCGGCGCGCCGCGAAGGTTGACGTAGCGCTCCTGGCCCTGGTCGCGCTGCACGCTGACGCCGGAGACGCGAGCGAGGGCCGCCGCCGCGTTCTGGTCCGGGAAGCGGCCGATCGAGTCGGACGCGATGACGTTCATGACGTTGTCCGCCGCCCGCTGCCGAGCCAGCGCGGCGGCCTGCGAGTCGGCGATCAAGGTCGCCGCGACCGTTACTTCTTCGCTGATCGCTCCCAGGTCGACTTCGAGTCTCGTCACCTCGCCGGAGGTCACGGTGATCTCGACGGTCTCGGGCGGCAGACCGGTGTAGCTGACGTCCAAGGAGTACGTCCCTGGGGGAACGCGGAGCAGTTGGAACCGCCCTTCGCGGTCCGTCGCAGCAGTGATTCCGAGGCCCTCGATACGAACCTCCGCCGCCTCGAGCGGCTCTTCGAGCAGCCGGCTCGCGACCGTACCTCGGACGCTCCCCGTGCTCTGAGCGATGGCCATCGGTGAAAAAAGGAGCGCGCCTAGAACGACGGCGCGCAGAACCTGCGTCTTTCTCATCACATTCCTCCTGAGAGATCGGGAGGAATGTCGCAGCCGGACGTAAGCGAAAGAAGCAGATGCGATGAACGAAGGTCAGGAGTGCGTGAAGCTCGGCATCGACCGTATGAAGACCGAGACGGAGACTTCTTCGCTTCTTGCCTACGGATCGAAGGTTCGTCGTAAAGACAGGCGCACGGAGCACGGGTCCTGCTCGCGAGCGAAGGCGGCGGGCGCCGGCTTTCCCGCGCCGAAAGTCCAGCCGCTAGGATGTCTCTTCCGAGATTCCAACCGATCTGCAGATCGAGGCCTGCCTCGTTTCCTGTCAGGAGAAGCGCATGAAGTGGCGAGGCCGACGCGTCAGCACCAACGTCGACGACCGAAGAGGACAGAGCCCTCGACGAGGTCCCGTGGGCCGACGCGGCGCGGGCGTCGGCTGCGGAGGACTCCTGCTCGTGCTCGTGCTCTCGTTCCTCACGGGCAACGATCCGCTGCAGCTGCTCGAGGCGATCGGCGGCGAGCAGGCGTCGACACAGGG
>JBCCLJ010000053.1:0-33462 GCA_039026915.1 Acidobacteriota bacterium | reverse complement strand
GTCTTCCCGGAAGAGGTCGAGGAGGCGATCAAGACCCACGAAGCGGTGCGCGACGCCGTCTGCGTCGGCGTACCGGACGAGCGTTTCGGCCAGGCGATTACCGGAGTCGTCGAGCTTCTCTCCGGTGCCTCGGCCGAAGAGTCCGAAGTGATCTCGGTGGTGAAGTCACAGCTCGCTGCCTACAAGGCGCCCAAGCGCGTGCTCTTTCGCGAGTCGCTCGGCCGTGCCGCCAACGGCAAGGCCGACTACAACGGTCTGCGCCAGTGGGCGACGAGAGAGCTCGGTCTCAGCTGACGCACCAAGGCCCTCGTCGCCGAAGCGACGAGGGCACCGTAGCTGGCGCAACGGTCGTCAAGCGGCCTCGGCGCGCGCCAAGCGCCTTTGCTCGACGAGAGCGCGCAGCTTGTCGCCGTGGCGCTCCAGCAGCGCCGCGACGACGATGATCGCCGTGCCGAGGAAAGCGAGCGCTCCCCAACGACCCACGCCGAACAGCTCGATCGCGAGCTGGACCTCCATCCACAGGGCGCCGACGGAGCAGAGCAGGCCGGCACCGCCGGTCAGCACGTTGCGCGTCCAGTAGCCGTAGGCCAGCGTTGCGACGCCCAGCGCCAGTGCGGCGAAGGCCGTGAAAGCGTTCGGCACGAGGACCATGTTGCAGGCCGAGACCAGTGCGAAGGAGATGAGGCCCGCAGTCCGCAGGAGGCGACGCTCCTTGCCGGCGAGTGCGGAAGCTCCGAGCAGAATCGCCGAGCACGGCCAGAAGAGGAAGGGCACGTAGAGACCCTCGGGTAGCGATATGCCTTCCAGGGTGCCGATAGCCACCGCGATCCAGCCGATGCAGGCGAGCAGACTGCCGTTGGTACGCACCGCCGCGTGCAGGCTGTCACTGTTGCCGAAGCGCTGAGCCATGCGATGCAGCGCGAAGCCGGCGACCATGAGCAGCGTGCCGCCGAGGGCGATCGAAGGCTGGTACAGCACGCAGCGGCCGACGAGCACGCCCAGCGGCACGACGAGCAGCAGGCGACAGAAGCGTCCTTCCGGTGTTCTCAGGGCGGTGCGCAAAGCTCCGCTCGGTACCTTCTGCGTCTCGAACCAGAGAAGACCCAACGACAAGGCGGCAGCGAGCAGGGCGACGACGTTCGGCGTGCGCACCGGCAGCAGGAGCAGGGCGTTGGCTGCGAGGAAGAGGACCGTCATTCGGCGTGCGGCGCCGCGCGTCAGAGTCAGCATCGAGAGATGCACCAGCGGTGCTAGACCGGCCAGAGATCCAGCCGTGAGCAGGAGTGCTTCGGAGGCGCTCGAGGCTGTCCACACGGCGAAGCTCGGTACGCGCACGCCGAGGCCGTCCCAGGAGATTTGCGAGTAGAGAAATCCGCCGAGCACGGCGAAGTGCACAGGAGTCACCGCGAGCACGGTCCCGAGCAGCGTACGCGCGCTCTTGCTCTCGCCGATCTTGGACGAGCAGAGAAAACCGGCAACGGAGAGCATGAGCGTCATGCCGCCGAGGCTGGCGTAGCGCACGAGATCGCTGCCGTGGTCCCACTGCTGGAAGAGAAAGACGGATGCTGCGACGAGCAGGACGGTGGCGCCGACGACGCGCAGAAGGCGACTCAGTCCCTGAACGCTCGAGCGTTCGGCCGATCGAGGCTCGCCGAGTCCAACGGCCTCTGCTTCGACGCTCAGCGTCTTCACAGCGGTTGCGGAGGCTCCTGAGGGTGCCGCCCCAGAGAGTGCTGACGGTGGCAGGGGAGGCGGGACCGAGGTCTGGTTCGGGTGGGTGTTCATCGTTGTCTCCGGTTCGATCGTTGTTGGCTGTGGCGCGCTGACCCGTCTCACGAGTCGCCGCCCTGAGCAGGGGCGTCCTCGGCGGCCTGTCGGTTGCGCTCCGCGAGCAGCTGCTCGAGCTCGCCGCGAAGGTCTTCCTCGAGCTCGCGCTCCTCGAACTCGAGCTCGAAGGAGTCGACGCTGTCTTCGCAGTGCAGGTCGTCATCGAGCTCGATCGTGGCGATCCGCTCCTCCCAGCGCTCGAAGACGCCATCGAGGCGTCCGTGGCTCGTCGGGTCGGCGGCTTTGGCGGCACTGACCGCTTCGGCGCGCGACTGCCGCGTGCGCAGCAGGTTGCGCTTCTCGCGCAGCTCCCGCAGTCGTTGACCGACGCGGTCGACGTCGGCGGCCAGCTGCGATTCGGCGGCGCGGTGCTCCGAGAGCCGGAGCTCGAGCTCGCCGACACGGGACGCGCTCTGCTTGCTGCGCTTCAAGCACTCGAGAGCACTCGATTCGCTGGCCTCCGCCGTGGCGAGGGCACGCTCGCGCCACCGCTCGGCGTCGCCGCGCGCCTCCTCCAGCTGGCGGACGAGCAGCTTTCCGTCGCGCCGTACGCGCTCGAGCCGAACGCGGGCGCGCGCATAGGACTGCTGCACGTCGCGCAGAGCCGACTCGGCCAGACTCTCGTGATTCTCGACCTGAGTGACCATGTGATCGATGCGAGCGACCACGGTTTGTGTCCAACGTCCAAAACGATTCATAGGATCTCTCCTGTTGAGGTGAAGCTGTACCGGCGCGGGAACGCGTCGACCTGGACTCGTTAGGGCAAGGGCGATGCCGAACGGTCCGGAGTGCTGAGATGCCCTGTGTTTGCGGGCGTTTCCGAGGTCCCTCGCGCAGGCTGAAGCGAGAGCGTCGGTGCCTCGCGTGTACCCTGATTGGACATCGTGCAGCACATCGAGTGATCACCTCCGGGAGGTCAGCCCGTGATTTCGCGTGCTAGCATCTTCTGTAGTGAGGGGACAAGAGGACCGGTTTTGGACGCCCGGGGCGACCTGGACGGCGCTGCACTGTGCAGCTCTCGTCGGAGCGACCCTGTGGATGGCGTGGATCGTGGCGGCGCCGCTGGCTCGCGCCGCCGAATCGACCCTGGCCCCGTGGCTCTATCTGGCGTTCGACACCGTCTGCCACCAGAGACCCGACCGGAGCTTCCAGCTGGCGGGGCACCCACTAGCGGTCTGCCACCGCTGTTTCGGGCTTTATCTCGGCTTCTTCGTCGGCTTCGTGATCCAGGGCTTCTGGAGCGGGCCGCGCCATCTGCTCCTGCGCCAGCCGATCTGGATCGTCGTCTGCGCGCTGCCGATGCTGTTCGACGCTCTGCTTCTGCCGCTCTGGATCGAGAACGTGCCTTGGAGCCGCTTCGTCACGGGCCTCTTCGCCTCGGCTCCTGTCTCCGCTCTCGTCTGGGAAGCGTTGCGGCAGCTGTCCGAGAGCCGGCGCGTCTCGACCGCCGGCGGACCCACGACTTCGACGGATTGAACTTCATCCAAAAGGGGAGAAACCTAACCATGCAGGACAAACTCAAACCCGCGTTGATCGGAGGCGTGGCGCTCGGCGTGGCGTCGGGCGTTCCGCTCATCAATCTCGGCAACTGCATCTGCTGCGCCTGGGTCATCGGTGGCGGGGTGCTGGGCACTTTCCTCTACCTGCGCGACGCCGCCCCCTCGACGCAGCCGCCCTATGGGGACGCGGCCCTCGTCGGTGTGATCGCGGGGCTCGTCGGCGCCTTCATCTCGACGGTGCTTTCGACGCTCTTCAACATGATGATCAGCTCGGCGGACCCGTTCGGCCGACTGGCCTCGATGATGGAAGCTCAGGGCGACGTTCCGCCCGAACTGCAGGAGATGCTCGCCAACATGGGCTCGGGAGGCGGCGGCTGCATCGGCTTCGTCTTCTCGCTCGTCTTCCTGTGCGTCGTCTATCCGATCTTTGCTGTCGTCGGGTCGTTGATCGGCGTCGCTGCGTTCCACAAGAGCGCGCCCCAGGCTCCGTCCTACCCGCCGCCGGGCAGCGCTCCGCCGCCGCCCCCGCCGACGACCTGATTCGCCTCGCGGCGAGGAAGTTCACGGCCGGCCGGGCTCCCGCTCGGTCGGCCGTTCTTCATCGAGTCACTCGTGGTCCCAGCCGTGTGGGCGCTGGGTAATCTCGAGCGCCCTGAGTGCGACGGACTCGGTGGCGAGCGCCGGTCCGTCGAGCACGTCCTCGAGCGCGCTCTGCCAGTGGTCCCAGTAGCGGTAGTCGCCTCGCTCCGGGAGCCGCTCCCACTCGGCGATGCGCCGGATCAGCGCCTGCTGGAAGTCGCTCCAGCGGAACGTTCCCTGCTCGCAGAGGTGGACCGCCAGCGCCATCGAGCGGCCCTGCCAGGGCTCGTCGAAGGCCAGTTCGCCGTTGCTGCGGGGAGGGGCGGCGGGTCCGTCGAGGGGCAGCTCGACGGCGCGATCGACCTCGCTACCGCTCAACTCGGGCTCCTCCCCGGACACCGGGCCCCGAGAGGCGGGCCACGCCGATCATCGAGTCGCGTGTGACGATCTCGGCGAGCTCCTCCTCGGTCATGCCTTCGGTGCCCTCCGGTCGCTCCGGTAGCACGAGGTAGCGCACCTCGGCGCTCGAATCCCACACCTGCACTTCGACGTGTGGGTCGAGATCGAGACCCATCTCCGAGAGCACTTTGCGCGGCTCGCGCACGATGCGGGAGCGGTAGGCAGGGTCCTTGTACCAGGCGGGGGGCAGGCCGAGAACCGCCCACGGGTAGCAGGAGCACAGAGTGCAGCAGACGACGTTGTGCACCGCTCTCGTGTTCTCGCGCACGACGAGGCAGTCCATCTGCAGGCCGGCGAGGTCGAGCTCGGCTGCGGCCTTGGTGCCGTCGTCGAGAAGCCGCTCCTTGAAGCCGGGATCGGTCCACGCTCGCGCGACGAGGCGTGCTCCGTTCATCGGGCCGATGTCGTTCTCGTAGCGCGAAAGGATGCCGTCGATCGCCTCGGGCGAGACGAGGCCCTTCTCGAGAAGCAGCTCCTCGAGGGCACGCGAGCGGATCTCGGGGCTCTCGGGGTCCTGGTGGTCGTGATCGTGGTCGTCGTGCGGCGCCATGGTGGATCCCTTCCTGGCGTTGGCCCTAGGCGGGCCGGAGGTAGCTTTCGAAGAGGTCGATCTGGACCTTCGTCCCAGACTCGGCGTCCTCTCCCCAGAGATCTTCCCCTCGGAACGACACGGCGTAGACGTACTGCGGGTTCTCGCCCTCGCCGTCGGCGTTGGTGTCCGGGAAGACGAAGGAGGGATGCACTCGCGCGATGATGCCGCGCTTGCCGCGGGCGTAGCGCGGCAGCCGCGTGTGGCCTCGCGGATGGTCGTTGTTGGTCAACACGGCGTCGCCTTCGCCGAAGCGGGGCGCACTCTCGACGCTCCGCTTGGTCGTCCCTTCGCCGCGGGCGGCACTCACTTCGATCGGCTCTGCCGGAGCAGCGGCTTCGCCCCGGGCCAGCGTGCGGCACCGTTCGAGCAGCTCTTTTCGAGTCACGAGACCCTCTTCGGCGGCGAGCCGTTCGGTCGTCGCCAGCCAACGCTCGTAGTAGCCCTCGAGATAGGTGGAGATCGGCAGCTTCTCGATCGTGTGCCGAAAGCGGTCGACGTTCCCGACGTAGCCGAGAAGCAGGTTCGTGAGCGCAAAGGACCGGCGCTCCATGTCGTTCTTGAAGGGCTCCGGGTCCCTTTCGTACGGCACTTCGCCGAAGCCGTGCATGCCGCCCATATCGTGGATACCGTTCACGCAGCGGAGTCTAGCGCGTCGATGTCCGCTGTCGGCTTCGGATGACGCGATCTTGCCATGGAGGCAGCCGCTCCACCTAGAACACTGAACGACCTCGGACGACGGAAGAACGCATGAGACGAACCCCCGCAAGCAACGCGGATCTGGCTCACCACTTCGTGGTGTTCGCGCTCATCTTCATCGCTTTGGCGACGGCGGGAGCCGCTGGTTGCTTCGCAGGGCTGGCGGCGATGACCAGCGACCGCAGCGGATCCGGCTGCGCCGGAATCGCCACGCTGCTGATTACAGGTCCTTTCACCCTGTTCTCCGTGGCCGGGATCTGGGTTCAGTACCGGGCGTTTCGCTACAGCCGGCGGCAGGTCAACTGGCTCTTTTGTCGGCGTGCTGCGGCGCTCGCGTGCGTCTTCTTTCCGTTCGGGACGGTGCTCGGCCTGTGGGTGCGGTTTCTGCTGAACCGTCCGGCCGTCAAGGCCTCTTTCGACAGGCCAAGCTGAAGCGACGGACGTCAGCCGCCGGCGGCGAAGGTGCTCGACGTCTCGACGGACATCTCTTTGAGCGCCTGGTAGATGCGCGCGCGAAGGAGGGAACGGGACCGTGCGTTCAGGGCGCCGAACTCGATTCCGAGACCCGCCGGCTCGTCGAGGCGCGAGGAGCTGAAGCGAACCCAGACGACGTGGCCGTAGCCCTGGACGATCTCTTCCGGATGCGAGTTGCCTCCCCCGGCGCCGAAGTCGATGCGGAAGCGCACCATCGTACCGATCGGCGGCGGCGAGCTGTTCGCGACGAACATGCCGGACTCGGACAAGTTGGCGGTGTGGGTCTCAGTCTCTTCGGGACTGTTCGAGAAGGTCAGTCGCACGGCATGAGTCAGCCGTACGCGGGGATGGCGGCGATCATCGGCGAAGTCTCTGTGGCTCATGCTCTGGATCCGATCTTGCTTTTGTAGGACGAAGGGAGGGGATGCTGTCAGCGTCCCGGAGTTACGAGGAACCAGAGCAAGAGTCGTTCCAGCCTCAGAGGTCGGTTATCGCGTCATTTTCATCTCAAGCGACAAAACTCGGAACAGTGGAGAAGAATCGGAACGGGCACCGCCGTGCCGCTTTCGGCCTTGGATCCGCTTCTTGCGGTCAACGATCATCTGAGTCCGTGCTGGAGCTCTCACGGGCTTTCACGTAGCGGTCCAGCCACTGCTCCTGCTCCCACAGCATGTGCAGGAGGGACTCGCGCGAGCGGTAGCCGTGGCTTTCGAGAGGCAGCATGGCAAGTCGCGCCGTGGCGCCGTGACCCTTGAGCGCAGCGAAGTAACGTTCGCTCTGCAGAGGAAAGGTACCGGAGTTGTTGTCGAGTGCGCCGTGGATCAGCAGGATGGGCTCGTTGACCTTGTCGGCGTGCATGAACGGCGACATTGCGTAGTAGACCTCGGGAGCCTCCCAGTAGGAGCGCTCCTCCGCCTGGAAGCCGAAGGGAGTCAGCGTTCTGTTGTAGGCACCGCTGCGTGCGATTCCGGCCGCGAAGAGGTCGGAGTGCGCCAGGAGGTTGGCCGTCATGAAAGCTCCGTAGGAGTGGCCGCCGATAGCGATCCGGTCGCGGCTGGTGACGCCCCGCCGGACGACTTCCTCGACGGCCGCGCTGGCGCTCGCGACGAGCTGCTCGACGTAGGTGTCGTTGGGCTCTTCCTCACCCTCGCCGACGATCGGCATCGTCGGGTTGTCGAGTACCGCGTAGCCACGGCTGAGCCAGACGAGGGGCGACCAGTAGTTGATGCTGTCGAAGCGGTACTTGGAGCCGCGCACCTGCCCTGCTGCAGCGGCGCTCTTGAACTCGCGTGGATACGCCCACATCAGCATCGGCAGCGGGCCGTCGGACGGTTCGTAGCCGGGCGGCAGGTAGAGAGTGCCGGTCAGCTGCACGCCGTCGTTGCGCTGGTAGCGGAGGACTTCCTTGCTGAGACCTTGCAGCATCGGAGTCGGGTGAGCGAAGGAGGTGAGCTGCGTCGCGTCTCCGCCGTCCGCGTCGATCAGATAGAGGTTCGGGGGCTCCTCGGGCGACTCTCGGCTCAGCAAAATACGATGGCTTCCGTCTGCCGCGCTGAGGACGTCGAGCGGGCGCTCGTAGAACGGCGCCTGTGATTGGTAGAGGCGTTTCGTCGCTCCGGTCATCGGGTCGAGCTCGTCGAGGAAGGGGCGGTCTCCGTCGTCCGAGGCTCCCTGTCCGACCAGCCACAGGCGACCGTTCGCGGCCCTCGCGAGCACGCGCTGACCGCGGTCGTCGCTGCGCGTCAGGGGCCGTCCAGGATCGCTGTAGCGGTCCTCCGACGAGCGGTCGAAGAGCATCTTCGATTCACCCGTTTCCGGCGCGACGGCCCAGGTCTTGACGCGCCGCGTCTTCCACCAGGTCTCGTCGATCAGAGCCAATCCCTCGGCGCTCCAGCGGACGCCCGAGAAGCGGCTCGTCAGGTCGATCAGAGGACGTGCAGGCTCGTCGAACGGTGCGGCGAGGAGGAAGAGCCGATCGCGCAGCTCCGATTCGCGGCCGGCGTCACCTCCGTCGAGAGCCTCGGCCCACAGCAACTCAGCGTCGGCGTCGGCGCGCCACTGAAGGCTTCGGGGACCGACAGGAACGCTGCCGAAGGCCATCGGCACACCTTCCTGCAGGGGCACCTCGGCGACGCTCGCAACGCGCTCGCCGTCGAGCTTCCAGACTTCGCTCGTGCGCGGGAAGCGGTAGTAGGGGACGCGGTAGGAGAAGGGACGCGACAGCGTTTCGACGAGCAGGTGCTTGCCGTCGGGCGCCGGGTCGAGGGACACGACCAGATCGGGCTTGCCGAGTGCCTCGATGCTGCCGTCGAGGCGTAGGACGCAGATCTGTGCCGTGAAGTAGTGCTCGAAGAGAGCTTCGTCGTGAGCGTCGGCGAGCAGGTCTTGATACGTGCGTGCGGGGGCCTTGGCGCCGAGAGACTCCTGCACGACCGGCCCGGTCGGCACGGGGTTCGATGCGGGCGCCGCGCCCCAGTTCTCAGGCTCGACCGTTGCGACGACCCCGCTCGAGTCCGGCAGCCAAGTCGGTGCGTTGCGAGCGACGAGATGAAGCCGACGGTCCGAGAGGCGCTTGGCCTTCGCTGTGGCGACCTCGACGACCCATGCTTCGATCGCTGCGCCCACCTGCGCCGAGAGGAGGAGATGCTCGCCGTCGGGGGACCAGCTGACGGTTTCGACGAGCGCTCCGCTCGGCAGACCGGAGACCGAGGCCTTGCGGCCCGTCGCCACTTCGACGAGCTCGAGCGATGCGTAAGGGCGGGTGCGCGACGGAGCGAGCAGGCGAGGCCGGAAACGCAGGCCGGCGAGGCGCAGCTCTTCCTCGGCGAGCTCCGCGATGGACGGCAGGGACGGCGACTGCAGGAGCAGGAGCCAGCGCTGATCGGGACTGACGCGGGTGGCGGGAAGCCTCGGCGCGTCGGCGATGCGCACGAGATCCGCCGAAGGAACCTGGTAGGGAGTCTGACCGGTTGCAGAAGAGGTCGTCAGAAGGAGCGACAGGGCAAGCACTGCTGTCGCGGTCCGAGCGGGTCGCCGGAGCGTGAGATCAAGCATGGAGGTCTCCCGGAAGTGGGTGATCGACGGTGCGAGTCTGACCGAACCTGAGAAGCAGGACAAACGCTCGCCTGGCGCCTCGGCCTGGTACGGCTCTCGCATTACTTGTAATCCTAGCCTGGTGCGAAGGGAATGCGGCTGCGCTCGCTTCTGACGGTAGACTTGTAAGTCGTTTGTTTTGAGCAGCTTCGCTCAAGCCTCTTCGCGTTCTCTCATCCCCCCTGAGATTCCGAGTGACAAAGATTCGTCCGCTTCTGCCCATTTTGGCCCTTCTCGGCGCTGGAGCTGTCCCGTCGTGGGCCAACGTGTCGGTCAATGCCGGCGCCACAGCAGCGCAGATTCGCACCCTGCTCGAAGGCACAGGCGTGACGATCGGGCCGGTGACGGTGACGGGTGCGGCGAGCCAGTGGGGCTCCTTCGAAGACGGCACCGTCGACTCGAGTGGCACCGGCGATCCGACGGTGAACATCGAGGAGGGTCTCGTCATCTCGACGGGCGACGTCGCCGACGCTCCCGGCCCCAACAACTCCAACGCGTCGAGCGACCCGACGGGGAACGCGCCTGCCGACGCTGATCTCTCCTCAATCCAGACGAACGCGGTGAACGACACGCTGATCGTCGAGTTCACGGTCGTCGCTCAGGACGACTTCCTCGAGTTCAACTTCGCCTTCGCTTCGGAGGAGTACAACGAGTACGTCTGCTCCAACTTCAACGACGTGCTCGGCCTCTTCGTGCGCGATCTCGGCGGACCGTTCTCCGGCGGGGGCGTCAACGCCGCTACCGCGCCGCAGAGCAACGACATCGTCTCCATCAACACGATCAACAACGGCACCGTCGGCTCCAACGGCTCGGCGGCCAACTGTCTGAGTCTCGACAACGCCGCTTTGTACAAGGACAACGCTGGCGGCGCCAACCTCGTCTACGACGGTCTCACGGCGAACATCTCCAAGTTCGTCACGGTCACGCCCGGTGTCACCTACACCGTGAAGATCGTCATCGCAGACGCGGGCGATTCCAGCTTCGACTCGGCCGCCTTCTTCGGCCCGATCAACTCCGCGACGACGCAGGCGCTGATCACCGACTTCGATGTCACGGACGCGAACGAAGTGCTCTGGACGACGAGCTCGCAGTCCGGCACTCTCGGCTTCGACGTCGAAGAGCTGCGCGATGGAACGTGGGAGCTGGTCAACGAGCATCCGCTGCCGGCACGTGCCGACGCGCCGCAGGGCGCCCACTACCGGTTTCGAGCGGAAGAGCTTCTCGGTCCCGGCCCGTTTCGTCTCGTCGAGACCGAGGTCGGAGGCAAGACCAGGATTTACGGTCCGTTCGAGCGCAAGGCCGCCGAAGAGACGGGCTTCGTGCGGACCGCACTGGCGAGCGCGGTCGAATTCTCGAGCATGCCTCGAAGAGAGACCGAGGCCTCAACCGAGCGCCGACAAATCGCTCGCGCGGCGCGTCGCGAAGAAAGCGCCGAGTTGGTGCGACGGCGATCGGCTTCGAACCAGAGCTCCTCGCTGGTGCTCGTCGAAGTGCCGACGAGCGGACTCGGTCGCCTTGCGGCGACCGATCTGATGGCCGAACTCGGGCTGAGTTTTGCGCAGGTCCAGAATGCGATCTCGTCGGGAGGCCTTCGGATCGTCGACGACGGGGAAGCGATCCCCTGGACGGCCGAGGGGACCGACGTCTTCTTTCTGGGCCGTCCGCCTCAGAGCATCTTCTCCGCCCATCGCTGGTATCAGGTCTCGCTCGGGAACGGAGCGCCGATGAACGTCGTCGACGGTGGCCAGCCGGCGTCGCTCGGATCACCGACGGTCTACACGACGACTCTCCAGGTCGAAACCGACGCCTTCGCAGGAACCGCTGCGGCATCGGATCCGCTCGGCGACTTCTGGTTCTGGGCCGCCTTCGCGGCGGGCAACCCTTCGTTCGACACTCAGACCTTCGACGTGACGGTGCCGCACGTCGTCCCGAACTCGGCCGCGACGCTCGAACTCGAGCTCTTCGGAACCACCGATCCGACCGCAGGTGACGATCATCAAGTCACGACGTCGGTGAACGGTGGCGTCGTCGGCTCGCACGCCTGGTCGGGCTTTGGCAGCAGCGTCGCCCAGCTGTCTCTGGGCGCTGGGGTGCTCGAGGCCGGCGACAACGAGGTACAGATCACCGCGGACCTCCTGCCGCAGGTTGCGACGTCTTTTCCCTATCTGGATGCCTTGTCCTTCACTTACGAGCGTTTGGCCATCGCAGATCAGGGCCTGCTGGAGTTGGTGGCTCCGGCGACCGGGGTGGTCACCGTCGAGGGCCTCGGGAGTGCTTCCGTCATCGTCGTGCAGGACACGAATTCGCAGCCGGTGCGCGTCGCCAACCTCACGGTGGAGGGTGCCGGCTCGAGCGTCAGCTTCGAGGTGTCGGCGGGAGAGCGCTACGTCATTGCCGACGCAGCGTCGCTTGCCGCTGCGCCGCTCGTCACGAAATCGCCGCACCCGCTCCCCAACGTCCAGACGAGTGCTGATCTCGTGGTCTTCGCACCGCCCGAGCTGCGGGTCGCGGCGGAGCAGTACGCCGCCGATCGCGCGGCCAGCGGAGTCGATGCGGTCGTCGTCGACACCGAGGCCATCTGGCTGGCGTACTCCCAGGGCATCGCAGACCCGCGTGCGCTCCGAGCGTTCCTCGCTGACGCCTGGGAGAAGTGGTCCAGACCTCCTGCGTACGCTCTGATCGTCGGACACGGCGACTACGACTACCAGGATCGCTTGGGCGCCGGAGAAAACCTCGTGCCACCGTTGCTGGTCGAGACTCTGGGTGGGCTCTACTCCTCGGACATGGTGCTGGGAGACGTCTCCGGCTCCGACGGCGTGCCCGAGATCGTCGTCGGTCGGCTGCCGGTACTCTCCGGGGCGGAGCTCCTCGAGTACGGCGACAAGCTGGCTTCGGCGGAGCTGCCCGGTGCGAATCGTTGGAATCACGTGGCGCTGCTCGGCGACAACCGCGATGAGGCCGGGCCGTTCGACGCCAACGTCGCCGAGCTCTCGAAGCTGCTGCCCGCATCGACCACGCAGGAGCAGATACTGCTCGACGAGCTTTCGGTGGCCGAGGCCCGTCAGCAGCTTCAGTCGGCCTTCATCGACGGCTCTCAGATCGTCACCTACGTTGGCCACGGCGGTCTCGATCAGCTCGCTGCCGAGGGGCTTCTCACCGCGGGCGACGTCAGCGGTCTCGCCAGCGATGGTCAGCTGCCTCTGCTCCTGAGCTTGACCTGCTCCGTCGGCCGTTTCGAGGTGCCGGGTTTCGACTCTCTGGCCGAAGCTCTGGCGATCGACCCGGACTCGGGGGCGACGGCCGTGATCGCACCCTCGGGCGTCTCGTTCAACACCTCGGCCAACCTGCTCGGCCGCTTCTTCCTCGAGCAGGCGGTTGCTTCGAGCGAGGTTCGGCTGGGAGACGTCGCCCGTGCGGCCCTCGACCAGTACCTGACTTTCGGGGACCTCGGCGAGCTGGCGAAGATCTACAACGTGCTGGGCGACCCGTCGCTGCAGCTCTGGTCGGACTCGCTCGTCGATCCGGTCGTGCCGCCCGCTTCGCTGATCTTCGAGACCGGTTTCGAATCGACGCAGGACTTCTTCCCGACGCTCGTCGAGCCGCGCGACGCCAGCAACTGAAGCGAAGCTTCGGCGCTTCAGTTCACCGGGAAGGCCTCAATTCACCGGGCCGTAGTCGAGCATCGTCGTGAATTGCGGTGGGATCGCCGCGTAGCCGAGCGTCTCCTCGAGCGTGCCGAATTCGTTGACGCCGGTGGCGACCTCGACGTCGCGCCCGGTGAACTGGGAAGGATGCTCGTATCCGGCAGCGTGTGCCAGAGCGAGCAGTTCCTTGCGAAAGCTCTGGATGTAACGCGTCGTGCGCAGCGCCTTGTGCTCGACGTTGATGCCTGCCTGGAGCCATCGATTCTGCGTCGCGACGCCCGCCGGGCAGTGGTTCGTGTGGCACTGCTGTGCCTGGATGCAGCCGATGGCGAGCATCGCCTCGCGCGCGACCTGGATGAGATCGCAGCCCATGGCCAATGCGATGACGGCACGGTCGGGGAAGCCGAGCTTGCCGCTGCCGATCCAGACGACGCCGTCGGCCATGCCCTCGTCGAGGAAGCGCGTGTACACCCTTTTGAAGCCCACCTTGAAGGGCAGAGAGACGTGATCGGCGAAGGTCATCGGTGCCGAGCCCGTACCGCCCTCGCCGCCGTCTACCGAGATGAAGTCCGGCCCCTGGGATCGAGCCTTCATGCGCTGGGCAAGCTCGGTCCAGAACGGGCGCTCGCCGATCGCACTCTTGATGCCGACCGGCAGGCCGGTGGCGTCGGCGATGCGCTCGACGAAGTCGATCATCTCGTCGACCGTGTCGAACTCGCGATGGGCGTTCGGCGAGTAGCAGCTCTTGCCGATGGGGATTCCTCGTGCCTCCGCGATCTCGGCGGTGACCTTGGTGCCCGGGAGGATGCCGCCCTTGCCAGGCTTCGCACCTTGCGAGAGTTTGATCTCGATGGCCCGAACCTCTTCGCAGCCGTCGCACAGCTCGACCAGTCGGTCGAGGTCGAAGCGTCCGTCGGGAGCGCGCGCGCCGAAGTAGCCGGTGCCGAGCTGCAGCATCAGATCACCGCCCTGTCGGTGGTGAATGGAGATGCCGCCTTCGCCGGTGTTGTGAAAGGCGTTGGCGTCCCGCACGCCGCGATTGAGAGCGCGTACGGCTCGTTCGCCGAGCGAGCCGAAGGACATCGCCGAAACGTTGACGATGGACGCGGGTCGATAGGGCCGGCGACGTCCATGCTCTTCGCCGAGAACCTTGAGGCACGGTACAGCGGTCGGATCGTCGTCGATGTAGCGCGCCTCGTGGCTCGGGAAGGGAAAGGCCTTCTGCTTGATGATCGGATAGCCGATCGAATAGAGCAGTTCGGACGTACCGAAACCCTGGTTGTTGTTCTGCCCCTTGGAGGAGGCGTAGACCCACGAACGCTCCTGGCGGTTGAAGGGTGCTTCTTCCTTGTCGTTGGCGACCCAGTACTGGCGCATCTCGGGTCCGATCGTCTCGAGCCAGTAGCGAAAGTGACCGACCACGGGAAAGTTGTGGAGGATCGCGTGACGCGTTTGTGTGACGTCGTAGATCGCGACGCCGAGCACCAAGACCACGAGGGCCCCGCCCGCTGAGAGGATCGGGTGTGCGAGGAGAAGGTCCAGCATCTGAAGACTCCGCTGCACGCGGCGCGTGCTCTGTCGGGGTGGGAAGAGCCCTCAGAATACCAACGCGTCTCGGCCGCTGCCGTCGTCCGCAGCCGAAGTCAGCTCAGGTCGGTCTCGACTTCCACCGCGCGCACGACCCAGCGCAGCGGGCCTCGCGCCGCAGCCCTACCGAAGGGATAGCAGGTGATGAGAGTCAGCTCGTTCCTCGCGGAGGATTGCGCGAGCGGCCCGGTATCGAACTTGGTCGTCGCGTAGGCCGCGCTGACGACGAAGCGAGCTCGGCCGCTGCGGGTCTCGAGCTCGACGACGTCGCCGAGCCGCAGATGCTCGAGCTGAGCGAAGTGCGTATCGCGATGCCCTGCAAGGACGACGTTGCCGGGCTGGCCGGGCGGAGCTCCCCTTGGATCGAGACCGGGACCGAACGCCAGCGCCTCGCCGTGAGAACCGGCGAGCACGATGTCGTCGCCGTACGGAGTGGCGAGCCGTGCGACCGCGTGGGTATCCGCCCAGGGCCAAGGCTTCGCCGGGTGCTCACCGGCGGAGGCAAGCGCTTCGGACCAGGTGCTGCGCAGTAGCTTCTGAGCGATCTCAGCTTTGAGCGGCAGGTACAGGCCGTGGAGCAGCAGTGCAGTTCCCGAGAGGGTCAGGAGGCGCGTGACGACGATTCGGCTCATGGCGCCAGCCGTCGAATCGAGCCTGCCGCGACGAGCAGACCCAGCCCCAGTAGCGCCCATCGGTAGCTCGAGGTGCCGCCGATCGGCAGGACGTCGGTTCCGCGAGGAGCGTGCGACGCAATTTCATGCTCGTCGCTGTCTTCCGAAGAAGGGCGCGAGGGCTTCTGCTCGACGGCGACGAAGCTGGTGTATCGGGAGACGATCCGGTGCTCCAGCGCGGTCGTGGTCGCCTGACGGCGAATGTCCTCCGCATCCCCGCCACGCGAGAGGTCGTCCTGCAGCGACCGCAGCTGCGCTCGCGCCCAGAGCTTGCCGACGCCGGGATGGCGCTGGCTCGTTGGGGGGGTGGCCTGCAGTCGAAGCGTCTCGGTGCCGCTCGCTCCCTTCAGCTCGAGCTCGAGCGGCGTCCCTGCGCTCACGCGCAGCGCCACGGACAGCGGCTCCCCGGCATAGAGATCGACGAGTCGCCGCGGCCAGATCTCCGCGTCGGCCGGGGCGTCGAGCGACAGGTCTGTCAGGACCGGGGCCTCGATCTTGGCGAGCAGCTCTTCGATTCCCACCTCGACCTCTTCGATGTCCCCGATGAAGGTGTAGGTGCCCCGCCCGAACTCGGCCGCACGCCGCATGAAGTAGCCGTTCGGGGCCGACCCGATGCCGACGGTGAAGAGGCGGCGTTCGCCGAGGTCACGGTAGATCGTCGACAACAGCTGCTCTTCGTTGCTCACGGCACCGTCCGTGATGAAGAGGATCTGTTCGAGTCTCTGAGGATCTGCGGGCTGCGCGAAGGCCAGCCCGAGTGCCTCGCCGATCTCCGTGCCGCCGTCGGCAACCAGGCCCTGGACGAAGGCGTGGGCCGTCTCGAGAGAGTCGCTGTCGACACGCTGCGGTGTCTCGAAGAGTGCTCGAGCGCGCGAGTTGAACTCGACGACGTTGAATGTGTCCTCCGCGTGCAGCGTCTCGAGCGCGGTCGCAAGAGCGGCCTTGGCCTGGCGAATCGACGCCCCCGCCATCGAGCCTGACGTATCGATGACGAAGACAGTCTGCCGCGGGGTGAGGTCGGCGCGCTGCGGGCTCGGCGGGATGAGCAGCAGCTGGACGTAGGAGTACGCGCCGATGTCCTCTCGGTAGGAGACGAGCTGAGGTACCTCGCCACGCGAGGCTGCCCAGTGCAGAACGAAGTCGGCGTTGGCGGGCACGCTGCCGAGTTCGACGCTGTAGCCGTCGCCCGACCGCTGCGCTTCGATGCGATGCGATGGACTGTCGATCCACTCGAGGTCATAGGAAGCGTCCATCGCCACGCGAACGGTGGCGCGCGGAAGCTCGGTGGCGGCGCTCTCGCCCGAGGATTGCTGGCTTATCGTCGCGCCGGCTGTCGACGGGTCGTAGCGCGGTGTTGCGACCATCGGGAAGCGCAGCGTGAAGCGTCCCGATTCGTAGCGCGGTGTCTCCTGGTACTCGATGAGAACCTCGATCTTCTCCCGCGGCCCCAGGTTGGCGACCCGGGTCGTGAACAGATTCGGCCTCTGCTGCTCCAGCAACGACGCGCGCTGCCCGGCGGCGCGTGCGGCTTCGTAGGTGGCGCGTGCGCGCTGGCGCTTCTGGATCTCGCCGACGATGACGCGTTCACCGACGATCATCTGCAGAGTGTCGACCGCCGCTCCTTCGGGCAACGGAAAGGCATACGTCGCGTCAGCCCAGTCGTCGCTCGGGTTGACGAAGCTCTGAATCACTCGAGTGCGTGCGATGAGACCGAAGATGCGGATGTCGACGTCAGTCTCGAGGGTCGGAGCGGCGCGACGTCCCGCCTCCGTCGTAACGGTGAGGGAGCCGGTTCCGAGGCTCGTCGGCTCGTCGACGGGCGCTTGCGTGGCACCGACCGCCGGCCAGAGCATGCCGAAGAGAGCGGCGCAGGCGCGCAGGACGGAGAGGACGCTGAGTCGGGACGAAGGTGTGCTGCAGGGACGGGTTTGGACCGGTGGGTCGGGCATGGGCATCTCCGAAGGGAAGCTCGGCGAGCTTGCCGAGTGAACGAAGAGTGCCGACCGAGCTTGCGGCGTACGCGGCCCTGCCATGCCGATCTCGGGTCAGAATGTGGCGTTGTCGTGGCGCCTGCCAAGGTGGCGAGTCTTCGGTGTAGCCTGACGCGCAGAGCGGGATCGGGGAGGCTCCCGGAGCGCCCGGAACGAGAGGAGAGGCCGGTGGAAGGACATGGAACCGTAGCCCTCGTCGACGACGAGGAAACGCTGCGCGAGAGCGTCGCGGTCGCCCTACGACAGGATGGCTACACGGTGAACGGCTACGTCGACGGCCAGGAAGCATGGGACGCCTTTCAGGACGAGCTCCCGGACGTCGCGGTTCTCGACATCATGATGCCGCGTATGGACGGCCTCGATCTCTGCCGTCGCCTGCGCGGCCTGAGCGAGACTCTGCCCATCCTCTTTCTCACCTCTCGCGACGAAGAGTTCGATCGCGTCCTCGGCCTCGAGCTGGGCGCCGACGACTACCTCTGCAAACCCTTTTCGATGCGCGAACTGCAGGCTCGAATCAAGGTGATCTTCCGTCGGCTGGCCCTGCAGGGAGCACCGGTCTCGTCGGACGAAGAGGAGGTCCACGAGGTCGGCGACCTGAGGCTCGACCTCAAGCGCTACGAGGCTGAGTGGAAGGGGACGGGCGTGCAGCTGACGATCACCGAGTTCCTGCTCTTGCGAGCGCTTGCCCGGCGCCCCGGCCACGTCAAGACGCGCGCGCAGCTGATGAGCGAGGGCTACCCGCACGACGCCTACGTCAGCGAGCGCACGATCGACAGCCACATCAAGCGCCTGCGTCGCAAGTTCACGGCGCTCGACGACGCCTTCGAGTCCATCGAGACGGTTTACGGCCTCGGCTATCGCTACCGTTGAGGACCGACTCCGGCGTGCTTGCCAAGCTCCGACGCTTCGCCTCGAGCATCGCCGTGCGCCTGCTGGCGTTCAACGTTCTCCTGCTCTTCGTGCCGCTCGTCGGCCTGCTCTCGTTCGACGCCTACGAGCGCACGCTGCTGCGCGCCCAGGAGGACTCCATGGTGCAGCAGGGACGGCTGCTCGCGGCGGCTCTCGGCGGCGACGGCCTGCTCGCAGCGGAACGGAGCCAACGTATCTTGGAGCGCCTCCAACAACGGACGACGGCGCGCCTCCGGGTCCTCGATCACCGCGCGCTGCCTCTCGCCGACTCGAGCAGCCTCGGACCGCGGCGCGAACCGGGCGAGACTTCGGCTCCCGAAGCTTCGGCTGAGGACGGCGTGCTCTACCGGCTCGGTGCGCTGCCGTTTCGCCTGCTGCAGCGACTGAGGGTGCCCGACGAACCTCCCGTCATCCGCGACTTCTATTCTCCCGATCAGCCGTTTCAGGGATCTGAAGTGACGGCGGCCCTCGGAGGCTCCTACGGCTCCGTGACGCGCATCGGTGATCAGGCGGTCCTGCTCTACAGTGCCATTCCGATCCGCAGCGACGGCGAAGTCGTCGGAGTCGCTCTGGTGTCGCAGTCGACCTATGAGATCCAGAAGGCTCTGGAGAGAGTCCGGTTGGCGACCTTCCAGGTCTTCCTGATCGCGCTCGCCGTGGCGGGCGTCGTCAGCCTGCTGCTCGCCGCCACGATCGCGCTGCCGCTGCGCAGGCTGCGCACCGAAGCGGCGGGACTCATCGACCGGCGCGGCCGGCTCACAGGCCGTTTCCGACCGACCTCGAGGCGCGATGAGATCGGCGACCTGACGCGCGCGCTGCGAGGTCTCTCCGAGCGCCTGCGCGAGCACCAGCAGTTCAGCGACTCCTTCGCCGCTGACGTCTCGCACGAGTTCAAGAATCCCCTCGCTTCGATTCGCAGCGCGACGGAAGTCCTCGACGGCCTCGACGATCCTGAGCAGCGGTCTCGCTTCGTCGGTATGGTTCAGAACGAGGTGGCCCGCATGGAGGCACTGCTGACCTCCCTCAGAGAGGTGACCCGTCTCGATGCCGGCGCCGGTGCGGACGCCGAGCCGGTCGACCTGATCGCCTTTGCGACGGCACTTCAGGAGGTTTGGGCCGCGCGCTACGACACGAGCGTCGACTTGCGGTGTGAAGCCGAACAGCTCGCGGTCAGCATCGCACCGGAGCGACTGGCTCAGGTTCTCGAGAACCTCGTCGACAATGCCGTCAGCTTCACTCCACCGGAAGAGGCCGTGCTCGTTCGCATCGGGCTGAACGGCGACGCGGCGCGCATCGAGGTACTCGATCGGGGGCCCGGCATTCCGCACGAGCACCTTGGCAAGGTCTTCGATCGATTCTTCACCTATCGGCCTTCGAGCGCCGCAACGGTGAAGGAGGCACACCACTCCGGACTCGGATTGGCGATCGTGCGGGCGACGGTCGAGGCCTACGGCGGACGTGCCTCGGCAGCACAAAGAGAGGGCGGCGGTGCACGCCTTCAAGTCGATCTACCGGTCGCATCCGCTTCCTGAAGCGTCACTTCGCAAGGCGGCGGAGTTTGAGATTGCGGAGTTTCGGTGCTAGCTTCGCGGCGAGACGGCATCTAGGTACGTACTTGAGCTCCCTGGTCGAAGTTGACGAGGCTACTCTCACGAGAGCCCAGCGGATCGTTTGGGGCACGTCTGGCCTCCTCATCACACCGATCCTTCGGGACCGACCAACCAAACACCACTCGTCAGAGTAAGGACTCATTTATGTCGATTCGGATCTATGCCGGAAACCTCTCCTTCGATACCACCCGTGCCGAGCTCGAAGCTCTCTTCGGCCAGTACGGTGAGGTCAACGAAGTCAACATCATCACCGACCGTGAGACCGGACGTTCGCGCGGCTTCGGTTTCGTCGAAATGGCGAACGGTGGCGAAGAAGCCATCAGCTCGCTCAACGGTCACGAGTTCGGCGGTCGTCGTCTGACCGTGAACGAAGCTCGTCCGCGCGAGCCCCGAGCGCCTCGGTCCGACCGCTGGTAGTGCAGCTCAAGCGGTTCAACCCGATTGCCGTGATTCACGCCGGCTCGCCTAAGGCGCGCCGGTCGGTTACGCTCGTGCCTACAACGAACGGCCGCCGAGCGGTCACGGAAGGAGAGTCAGTTGGCGTCTAAGGTCTTTGTCGGGAACCTCAACTTCGAAACCACCTCTGCCGAGCTTCAGGCGGCCTTTGCCGAAGCTGGGTCCGTCGTGGAGGTCTTCATTCCGACGGATCGAGCCACTGGCCGACCCCGCGGCTTCGCCTTCGTGGAGTTCGCTACGGACGACGACGTCAAGGCCGCGATCGAGAAGTTTGATGGCTTCGAGCTCAAGGGCCGCCGTCTTCGCGTCAACAAAGCCGAGGACAAGCCGCGAGGGGGCCCGCGCGGTCCCCGCCCGCCGCGCAGCCCGCGCGCACCGCGGATGCCTGATGGCCCCCTGAACGCTGCAGACTTCGATGAGCGCATGAGCGGCGGTGGTGGTTTCGACGGCGGTGGCGGCTTCGACAGCGGCGGTGGCGGGTACCGCAAGGCCGACGCTCCGCCGAAGCGCAGCCGACCCAAGGGTTCGCGCCGCAACTCTCGCGGCAAAAAGCGCAGTCTCTAGCTGAAGGTCGCGCGGGTTGCTGGGGACCCGCGTCGGCCCGGATCATCGGCAAACGATGAACACTCGGCGGAGTCCGGAAGACTCTCCTCCCGTCACGGATCGCGAGCAGGGTCTCTATCGCGGCCGCCGCGTGGCACGCCGATTCGTATCGAAGGACGGGTGGATCGTTCTGGTCGGCAAGAACGCTGGTGACAACGACGTCGTCACCTTCAAGCTCGGGCGACCCTATGACTTCTGGCTGCACGTTGCGGCGGGGCCCGGCTCTCACGTCGTAGCCCTGAACGACGCCAGAGAGTCTCGCATGCCCAAAGAGACCGAGCGGTTGGCCGCCGGCCTTGCCGCGGGCTACTCCAGTGAGCGGCGCGGTGGTCGCGTCTCGGTGCACGTCGTGCGCTGCGGCGAAGTCAGCAAGCCGAGGGGAGCGGCGGCCGGCAAGGTCGCGATTGCCCGCCCGAAGAAAGTCCAAGCGCAGCCACTGCGCGAAGAAGACCTTTGAATCCGCGGCGAGGCGTCTGACCCTGGGCGCACGCCGACAGAAGAGGAGCTCGAGCGATGACGGGAACGGACGTAGGTCAGTTGGGTGTCTGGTACTTCACGGAGGCCATGCCTTCTGCTGCTGCGGCTGGCTTCGCCCAGCGCCTCGAGGGGCTCGGTTACTCGACACTCTGGCTGCCCGAGACGACGGGTCGGAACCCGCTCATTCACGCGGGCTTTCTCCTGCAGCAGACGAGCTCGTTGGTTCTCGCGACCGGAATCGCCAACCTCTACCACCGTCACCCGGCCATGGCAGCGCAGTCGGCGAACACGCTCGCCGAGCAGTCGGGAGGTCGTTTCGTTCTGGGCCTCGGCGTGTCGCACGCTCCTCTCGTCAGCGGACTGCGCAAGATCGAGTACGGCAAGCCGGTGACGACGATGCGCGCCTACCTCGAGTCGTACGCCGAAGCGCCCTACTCGTCGGTGCCGCCCGCTCAGAAGGCGCCGGTCGTGATCGCGGCTCTGGGCCCCAAGATGCTCGAGCTGGCTGGGGAACTGACGCACGGTGCGCACCCCTACCTCACGACGCCCGAGCACACGGCCAAGGCGCGCGAGATTCTCGGACCCGACAAGTGGCTGTGCGTCGAGCAGAAGGTGATTCTCTGCACCGACCCCGAGAAGGCCCGAAAGGCGGCGCGCGAGACCCTCGCCGTCTACATCGGTCTGCCGAACTACTACAAGAACTGGTTCCGTCTCGGCTTCGAGGAGTCGGATCTCGAGGACGGCGGCAGCGATCGACTCATCGACGCCCTCTTCGCCTGGGGCGACGAGGAGGCGCTGAGGGCGCGGGTGCAGGCTCACTTCGACGCTGGAGCGAGCCACGTCTGCATTCAGCCGGTCGGCGTCGATGCCCCGATGGGCACGCCCGACTGGGATGTGCTCGAGGCTCTGGCACCCAACGCCTGAGCGTCGGGCCTTCTGCGCGGATCCCTCGTTGGAGGCTCGACTGAGGTCGCTCGGCCGGGCCGTCCCAACGCTCAGATCTTGACGTGCCAGGGCTCGTGGCGGACGCCGAACGGGTTGTTCGGTTCGTAGCGAATCTCGACGTAGCCGAGGTCGATGAGCCGCTTGTACTCGTCGGTTTCGGCGAAGTCCTCGGTGAAGTTCCTCTCGCCGAGGCCGATCTTGCCGACGTCGAAGTCCCCTCGCGCGTGGTGCGAGTGGCCCGGAGGAGCGAGAGAACGCGCAGCCTGTGAGAGGTTGCCGTCCACTTCGACGGCTTTCATCAGGAAGAGGTGGAACTGCTTGACCATGCCGCGCACGCCGGACGTCAGCGTGATCGTTTCGCCGACGTCGCGGCGGATCTGCTCATACCGCTCGAGCGGCGTGCCTCGAAGCAGGTAGTGACCGGTGCCGGCGATCTTCTTGACGTCCTTGTCCGCGATGTGAGCCGTCAGACTCGTCAGCACCTTCTCGCCGAAGAAGCCCAGCTCCCTGGAGTCGCGATCGAAGACGCTCTCCATGAAGTCGATCTCTCTCGAAGGCAGCTCTCCGATCTTGGGGAAGAGCCGGGCGTGGTCGAGGAGCTGCTCGAAGCTGACGAGGTTGAAGTGCCCGTGGCCGATGATCTGCTGCGCACGCGACAGCCGATTGGCGATCGAGCGCAGGATCTCCATCTGCTCGGGCGGCACGATGACGTCGTCGGCGTAGTGAACGTCGAAATTCAGCGACTTCTCGATCGCTCGCTGTCGCGCGTCCGGGTTCTCCGGCAGGAGGCTGCCTTCGTCACGGAACAGCTGCGTAGCTGCACCTTCGCAACATCCCTCGCTGTGAGTGAGCGTGGGGCGATAGGTGCGGCGGTCGGCCGCCAGGTAAAGGCCTCCGCCTCCAGCCGTCGCGCCAACGCCAACGGCGAGTCTCTTGAAAAACGACCTGCGATTCATCTCAGCGACAGGCTCTCGGGGCGAACTTTACGGTGGGCAATCGAAAGAAAGCGCGTCGGTCGGGGACCGAGCACGCCTGAATGATAGCGCAGGGGCCCGACGTGGTCGGCGCCACGAACGATGCTAGCCTCGCCTCATGAGCCGTCCCGCTGCCCCGGAGCCAATGCTCGCTGCGAGTCTTCGCTCCTTGGTCGTTGCCGGAACGTTCCTTCTTGCGGCGTTTTGCGTCGCCTGCAGCGCGTCGAGCGACTCCGAGGCTGAGCCCGGTGAGGTGGCCGAGTCCGTGGCACAGGAAGAGCCTCCGGCGGAGGAGCCGAGCGAATCGGTCTCTGCGGCCGAACTCGCGGAGCAACAGATCGACTCGGAGCAGAACTGGGAGCTCGTCGACGGTCTGTGCAATGCGATCGGTCGCAAGCTGGGCAGCGTCTCGGTGGTCGATTGCATCTCTCGCAAGCTGATCGCCACCGGCCGGGAGAGCGTCGAGGGGAGGCCGCTGCTGCGTCGGGACTACCGGCCGCGCAGCGCGCGTCCGACGCTCGGTCGGGTTCTGGTTCTCGGTGGCATCCACGGCGACGAGTACTCGTCGGTCAGCATCGTTTTCAAATGGCTCCGCAAGCTCGACCTCGAGCACGATGGCACCTTCCACTGGCGTTTTCTGCCGTTGGTGAATCCCGACGGGCTGCTGCGCGAGCAGTCGCAGCGCATGAACAGCCGTGGGATCGACCTCAACCGCAATTTCCCGACGGCCGACTGGGAGGCGGACTCGAAGGACTACTGGGTGCGGCGCACGGGCAGGAACCCGCGTCGCTATCCGGGCGAGTCGCCGCTGTCGGAACCTGAATCGAGGTTCGTTCACGAGCAGATGGAGGCCTTCCAGCCCGACCTCGTCGTTTCGATCCACGCGCCGCTCGAGGTCGTCGACTTCGACGGAGCGCAGCAGGAACCTCCCGAGAAGCTGGGTTCACTGGAGCTCAAGCGACTCGGTACGTACCCCGGCTCGCTCGGCCGCTACGGCAACGAGCGCCACGACGTCGCCGTGCTGACGCTCGAACTGGCGAGCGCCGGCATCATGCCCTCGGTGCAAGAGCAAGATCAGATCTGGAGAGATCTGAACGACTACCTGAGGCGCACCCTGGGCAGCGTCGCTCCGGAGGCCGGTGTCTCTGGAGGCTGAGCGGACGCTCTTGACCTCGATCAGGTGCCGATCGGGTGCCAGGTCGTCTTGACCTCGCAGGTGTCGAGCATCCAGTAGGGGTCGAAGGTGCCCGGCAGCGGATCGGAGCGCAGCGCCACGCGCTTGAGGTTGGCCGTCGCTTCCGTCTGCACGACGCGGATCTCCTCGACGTCGTTGCCACAGTAGACGATCGCATTGACGTCGCGATGCGACGCGAGCGGTGCCAGCAGCTCGTCGCGCCGGCCGGTGAGGAAGTTGAAGACACCGGGAGGTACGTCGCTCGACTCGAGCACCTCGCCGAGAGTGATTGCACTCAGCGGGCTCTCTGCAGAGGCGAGAGCGAGCACGGAGTTGCCCGTCACCACCGCCGGTGTCGCGCTCTGGACGAGGCCGAAGAGTCCGGCCCGCTGGGGTGCCACGACGGTGACGACGCCGGTCGGCTCGAGGACGGAGAAGTTGAAGTGCGAGGAGGCGACCGGGTTCACGGCCGAGAACGTCTGCTGGAACTTGTCGCACCAGCCGGCCCAGTAGACGATCGCGTCGATCGTGGCGCTCACCTCGGCGCGAGCGTCGCTCTCGGGCTCGATCGAAGCGAGCTCCTCTTCGAACTGTCGCCTTCGGCCCTCGAGCATCTCTGCGATGCGGTAGAGGATCTGCGCGCGGTTGTAGGCGGAACGGTGGGCCCAGCCGCCCTGTGCCGCTCGTGCCTTCACGACGGCCTCGCGGACGTCTTTTCGCGATGCGCGGCTGACGTTGACGACTTCGCCGTCTGCGAGCGTCAGCGGGTCGTAGCGACCGGACTCGGTGCGCGGAAAGGCGCCGCCGACGTACAACTTGTAGGTTTTGCGGATGCCAAGACGAGTCTCCGTCGGGCCGGCAGGGTCTGCGGCCTCGGTCGCGGCGCTCGTCTCCGGCTTCAGTACGTCGGTCATGACAGGGGCCCCGCGGGCGCACCGGGCGCCGTCAGTTCGAGATAGGGGGCGAGCCCGTGCAGACCGCCTTCGCGTCCGACG
Organism: Acidobacteriota bacterium; assembly: GCA_039026915.1. Classification (GTDB taxonomy): domain Bacteria; phylum Acidobacteriota; class Thermoanaerobaculia; order Multivoradales; family Multivoraceae; genus JBCCLJ01. Next base: position 8,207 of record JBCCLJ010000053.1, on the reverse strand, counting down.
CCGCTCTCCTTGTAGCCGCCGAAGGGTGCGGTCGGGTCGAACTTGTTGTAGGTGTTGGCCCAGAGCACGCCGGCGCGCACCTGGCTCGTCACTCTGAAGGCTTTCGCTCCCTTGTCGCTCCAGACGCCGCCGGAGAGACCGTACGGCGTGTTGTTGGCTTTCTTAATCGCTTCGTCGACGGTCCGGAAGGTCTGCACGGCGAGAACGGGCCCGAAGATCTCCTCCTGCACCACGCGGCTCGACTGTGAGACGCCCTCGAGCAGCGTTGGCGGGCACCAGTAGCCGGTCGCCGGCAGCTCGCAGGCGGGCTGAAAGATCTCTGCGCCTTCGCCCTCTCCGACGTCGAGGTAGTCGCGGATCGTCTCGAGCTGAGCCTTGGAGTTGATGGCGCCAATGTCGGTGTTCTTGTCGAGCGGCGAGCCGACGCGCAGGGTGCGCATGCGGTCCTTCAGCTTGTGCAGCAGCTCGTCTGCGACGGATTCCTGCACGAAGAGCCTCGAGCCAGCGCAGCAGACGTGCCCCTGGTTGAAGAAGATGCCGTTGACGATGCCCTCGACGGCCTGATCGATCGCTGCGTCCTCGAAGACGAGGTTGGCGGCTTTGCCGCCGAGCTCGAGGGTGTAGCGCTTGCTCGTCCCGGCGACGGAACGTTGGATCTGTCGCCCGACTTCGGTGGAGCCGGTGAAGGCGACCTTGTCGACGTCTTCGTGCTGCACCAGCGCTGCGCCGGTCTCGCCGGCGCCCGTCACGATGTTGACAACGCCTTCCGGCAGGCCCGCGTCGCGCACGATCTCAGCCAGCTTGAGCGCCGTCAGCGGCGTCGTCTCGGCGGGCTTCAGAACGACGGTGTTGCCGCAGGCGAGGGCGGGTGCGAGCTTCCACGCAGCCATCAGCAGGGGGAAGTTCCAGGGAATCACCTGCGCGGCGACGCCGAGGGAGTGCGCTGAGCGTCCGGGGAAGGCGAAGTCGAGTTTGTCCGCCCAGCCGGCGTAGTAGAAGAAGTGGGCTGCCGCGAGTGGCACGTCGACGCTCTTCGACTCGCGAATCGGCTTGCCGCCGTCCAGCGTCTCGAGCACGGCGAGCTCGCGAGCCCGCTCCTGCAGCACGCGCGCGATGCGGTAAAGGTACTTGCCGCGGTCGGCCGGCGCCATGGGTGCCCAGACGGTCTCATAGGCCCTGCGCGCGGCGCGGACGGCAGCGTCGACGTCCTCGACGCCCGCAAGGGCGACCTCGGCGAGGGGCTCTTCCGTTGCCGGGTTGATCGTCGAGAAGGTTTCTCCCGACGAACTCGCTCGGAAGGCGCCGTCGATGAAGAGGCCGTACGAGCTGTCGACGCGCAGGTGGTCCGTCCCTTCGGGCGCGGGAGCGTAGCTCCAGCCGTCGTCGAGGCGCAAGCGCCGCTCGGCGGGCGGGGTGGGGGAGTCGTCGTTCATCTTGGGGTCTCCGGTCCAGCGGACTCAGTCGAGAGAGAAGTCGTCCGGAGACGGGTAGATTCCAGTCGCCTGCTTGGTGAGCTGCATCAAGAGGTCGTTGGCGAGCGAGCTGGCGCCGAAGCGGAAGAGATCCGGGTGCAGCCAGTCGCTGCCCAACGTCTCTTTGACCATGACCAGGTACTGCAGCGCGAGCTTGGACTTGGAGATGCCTCCCGCCGGCTTCATGCCGGCCTTGAGCCCGGTCGCGAAGTAGAAGTCGCGGATCGCCTCGAGCATCACCAGGGTTACGGGCAGCGTCGCAGCGGGCTGCACCTTGCCGGTCGACGTCTTGATGAAGTCACCGCCGGCGTACAGAGCGATGTCGGAGGCGCGGCGCACGGCGTCGAGAGAGCCGAGCTCGCCGGTCTCGAGGATCACTTTGAGATGGGCGTCGCCGCAGGCCTCCTTGACCGTGCGGATCTCCTCGGCCACGGCGTCGTAGCGTCCGGCGAGGAAGTCGCCTCGCGAGATGACCATGTCGATCTCGTCGGCGCCGGCCTCGACCGCCGTGCGGGTGTCGGTGAGCTTGGCTTCGAGCGGCACCTGCCCGGCAGGGAAACCGGTGGCGACCGAAGCGATGTGGATGCCGGTGCCTTCGAGCTCCGCTCGGGCGACGTGCACGAGGGTCGGGTAGACGCACACTGCAGCGACCCGCGGCAGGTCGGGCAGCACGGCGTGCGGCGCCTTCGCCTTGTTGCACAGCTGTACGACCTTGCCTTCGGTGTCGGCCCCTTCGAGGGTCGTCAGATCGACCATCGAAAGGGCGAGGCGCAGTGCCTCGACCTTGGCTTCCTTCTTGATGCTGCGGCTGGTGAAACGTGCCACGCGATCGTTGACGCCGACTTCGTCGATCGGTGGGGAGGGAGGCGCAGCGGGTCGATCTGAAACCGTCATACCCGCAGTCTATCCGCGGGCTCTCCTCGTGCCGACCCGCCTCAGAGCCAGCCCTTGCTTCGTGCCAGCCGCGCCGCTTCGACGCGGTTCTCCGCGCCGAGCTTCTGGATGGCTTCGGAGAGGTAGTTGCGCACGGTGCCCTCCGAGAGAAACGCCGTTTCCGCGATCTTGGCGGTCGAAAGGCCTTCGCCGGCGAGGCGGAGAACCTGTCGCTCGCGGTCGGTCAGGGGGTCGGGCTCGGTCCAGGCCTCGGCTGCAAGCTCGGGGTCGATCGCGCGCCCGCCGTGGTGAACCTGGCGCAGCGCTTCGGCGAGCTCCTCGGCCGGGGAGTCCTTGAGCAGATAACCGGTGACCCCAGCTTCGAGGGCTCGGCGGAGATATCCGGGGCGAGCAAAGGTGGTGACGATGACGACCTTGCAGGCGATCTTCTGGTCGCGAAGTCCCTGTGCCAGCTCGAGTCCTGTCATGAGCGGCATTTCGATGTCCGTGACGACGACGTCGGGCCTCAGTTCTCCAGCGAGCTGGAGCGCCTGACGGCCGTTCTCGGCTTCGCCGACGACCTCGAGGTCCGGCTCGGCGCCGAGCAGCGCGCCGAGCGCGCCGCGCACGAGGCCCTGATCCTCGGCCAGCAGCAGTCGGATCACGGCGGCGCCCTCAGGCGAGCTCGCGCGAAGCTTCGGGGGAGGTCGGCTCGACCCGCTGCAGCGGCAGGCGAGCGCGCAGGAGCGTGCCCTGCGAAGCGAAGCGTGCCGGCGAGATGTCCAGAGAACCTCCGGCGCCCTCGAGACGCTCGCGCATGCCGCGCAGGCCGCTGTCCGGCGGGCCCTGGATGCCGACGCCGTCGTCTTCGACCTCGAGCCAGTACTCGTCTCCCTCGACGCGGCTGCGAATGCGACAGCGATCGGCGCGGGCGTGGCGCACGATGTTCGTGGCGGCTTCCCGCAGCGCCATCGCCAGGATCGTCTCGCTCTCGGGACTCAGGTCGTAGGGCGAGGTGCGCACGTCCAGTTCGATGCCGGCGGAGTCGAGTGCCACCCTTGCTTTGACGAGCTCCGTGCCGATCTGCGCGTGGCGATAGCCGGCGACCGCTCGGCGCACTTCGCGGAGTGCTTCGCGAGCCGTCGCTTCAATCTCTTCCAACTCGCGCCTCGCGCTTCCTGGCTCGCTGTCGAGCTTGCGCCGGGCGAGCTGCGCCTTGAGCGACACGACGGAGAGCGACTGCCCGAGCAGGTCGTGCAGATCGCGTCCGATGCGCTCGCGCTCCGCAGCGATCGCGAGCTGCTCGATCTCTTCCTGAGCAAGTCTGGAGCGGGCGTTGCTTCGGCTGACTTCGCAGTAGTGCACGTTGATGCCGCCGATGATCAAAATGAACAGAACCGGCGGAATGATGAAGCCGATCGGCTGTCCGAGCAGCCAGCCTTCGACGGCCGCCCAGAGGGCCATGCCGGCGAGCACGAGATAGGAGCGCGGCGGCCTGACGCATTGCCCGACGAAGGCCGCTGCGTAGATGTAGAAGGTGAAGGCCATCGGCGAGACTGGAGACCAGAACACGCCGATCGCGAAGATCGTCGCCGTGATGAGCCGCAGTTGCCGACCTCGGACCCAGAAGCCTCGGAAGTAGAGAGCGAGAAATGCGACCAGGGTGAAGGTGGCCAGGCCAACCACCAGAGGTGTCGGTCGTGAGCCGAAGACCTCTGCGCCGAAGGGGATCAGCCAGACGAGCCACGCATAGGGCGTCCACCCGATTTCGGGATCATCGGGAGTCAGCCGGATGCTGCGTTTCGTGGGCTCGTTTGGAGTCATGGTTTGGAGAGCTTAGCTCGAAGGCTCAAGGGGCCAGCTCGATGCCGTCGAGGTCGAAGGCAAACTTGCCGCGGGTGTGTCCCGAGAAGAGAAGCGCCATGAAATCGCTGCCGTCGACGTCGAAGGTTGCGAAGGGCACTTCGTGCTGCTTCCAGTCTGCGGTGAGCTCGACGGTCGTCTGGGCGGGAATCTGGCCGATCGACTCGGCGAAAAGCATCACGCGCAGCGTCCCCACTCCGCGTGCCCAGAAGCGAACTTTCGTGGCAGCTGACGCGTCGACCGCCTCCATCGGCTGGCTGCCCGGCGAAAACATCGGTCCCGACCACGGGAACATGAACCCTTTCACTAGCTCGCCGGTGACGCGCAGTGCGCCGGGGCTGCCCTCGGCGCCTTCGTCGATGAAGCTCAGATCGAGCGTCGACTTGCCTCCGGCCATGGTGTCCGTCGAAGGCATCCAGCTGCCGTAGGCAGCCTTCAAAGTGCCGTCGTCGAAGGTCGTGAACAGGCCGGGAGCGCGCTCGGTCTTGGTGATCTCTTGCGCTGCCTGGAAGTTTCGGCGCTCGAAGCGCTCCCCGTCCTTCCAGATGCCGGCGATGCGGCGCGTGGCAAGAATGTCCTTCGTTGGATCGCCGTCCACGAGAACCATGTCCGCCTTGAGGCCCGTTGCGATACGGCCGCGGTCGTTCAGGCGGAAGGCACTCGCCGCGTTGGAGGTAGCCGCCTTGAGGGCCTCGATGGGCTCGAGGCCGGCACCGACGAGCAACTCCATTTCGCGGTGCACGCTGATGCCGTGCGCCGTACCGGGGTTCGGTGCGTCGCTTCCGGCAAGGATCGGAACGCCGGCTTCGTGAAGGTCACGCACGACGCCTTGGATCTTGGCGAAGCGCTCTTTCTGCGGCTCGCGCTTGCCGAAGACGGCGCGCAGCCGACCGGCTTGATCGCTCGACAGGAAAGGCCTGAGGTCCTCGTCCTGGGCCAGCTGAGCGCCTCCGCCTCCGCCGCCGGCCGTCACCGTATCGAGCACCGTCAACGTCGGCACGACGAAAAGTCCTCGCTCGGCTGCGGCCTTGACGAACTCAGCGTCCGGCTCGCCCGAGTCGTAGATGTGCACGAGGCCGTCTGCGCCCGCGTCGAGAGCCAGTTTGGCCTTCTCGAGAGTGCTCACGTGGACGACCGCGAGCTTCTGGTGGTCGTGCGCCGCAGCGACCGCACTGCGGGCCGCCGCGTCGCTCAACGTGTTGATCTTGCGGCCGATCGTGCGGCCGTCCTCGAGCACGATCTTGATGTAGTCCGAGCCCTCTTCAACGCGTGCCGCGATGTGCGCGGCAGCGTCATCGGCGTTGTCGAGAGTGGGGATCGGCAGGCCGAACTGGGTTCCGTGACCGCCTTCCGCCGTGATCAATGTGCCGGCGGAGAAGAGGTCGGCGCGATGAGCAGCGCCGCCGTTCCTCTGCTCCTCTCGAAGCGCCTTCGCCGCGGACCAGGCGGTAAACATGTCCAGCTCCGTGGTCACGCCCCAGTTCAGCGCGTCGGTGAGCACGTCGCCGAAGGCGTGGGTATGAGAGTCGATGAGACCGGGCAGCAGGGTGTGACCGCTGCCGTCGACTCGATGAGCCGCCGGCGGAGCTTCCAGGTCCTGGCCGACGGCACTGATCGTTAGGCCTTCGACGAGCACATCGACCGATTCGCGGACCGTGTCGCCGTCGAAGAGGCGCACGTTCTCGATCAGCGTGGCGCTCTCCTGGGCGAGGAGCGGAAGCGCGCCGAGGAGGCCGAGAACGAGGCCGCAGGTAAGGAGCCGTCGAGCGTTGCCGAGCATCGGAGTCGTTTCTCCCGAGTGAACCTGTCGAGATCGGATCGTGTGCGGTGTGGGGATCATCCGTAGGTCTTCCCTTGATCGCGCTTCATGAGGATCGAGGCGAGAAAGCAAAAGAGACAGGTGAAGGCGACGAGGTAGATGACGTGCAATCCCAGAGGGTCGCCAGCGTGTGCGTCGAACGTTCTGAGACCGAGCTGGCCGAGGTGGTACGCCGGCAGGAACCGCGCGAAACCTTGCAGCCACTCGGGCAGCATCTGGATAGGGATCCAGAGGCCCGAGGCGAAGGCCATCGGCAGGTAGATCACGTTGACGACGGCGGGAGCGGAGTTGGGGCCGCACAGGTACGCAAGAAAGAGCCCGAAAGCACAGAACGGCAGCGTGCCGATCATCAGGACGCCAGCAAGCCTCAGGAGCTGACCCGTCGAGGCCTCGACGTCGCCGAGTGTCAGTCCGACCGTGAAGAGAGCGGCGACGATCAGCGCCGCGAAGATCGCCGACATGACCATCTTGGCGAGAAAGATGGCCCAGATCGGCATCGGGCTCGCCTGCTTGAGGAGCATCCAGCCCTGGCCTCTCTCGACGGCCAGCCCGACTCCGAAGCCGAAGAAGGCAGCGCCGATGACGCCGAAGGCACCGTAGGTGGCGAGCAGGTAGGTGCTCATCGAAGTCGTCCCGGCCGAGCCCCCGAAAAGAACCCCGAAGAGCAGGTAGAACATGACGGGGAAGGCGATCGTCGGCACGGAGTAGGCCGGCATGCGTAGCGCCTTGAGAAACTCGGTGCGGCTCTCCTGGTAGGCGACATTGAGCAGGCTGCGACGTGCGGGTTGAGGTTCTGCAACGGTCATCAGGCGACCTCCTTCTCGGGCGATGCGGTGAGAGCAAGGAACGCGTCCTCGATTCCGGTGGGCAACACTTCGAGGTCGCTGAGGCGCTCGTCGCGAGCGAGGAGCTGTCGGACGACGTTCTCGGCGTCACTGGTGAAGATCTCGAGCGTCGCGCGGTCGTAGACGACGTGCTGGACGCCGTCGAGCTCGCTGACCTCGTGGGCGGGCAGTGAAGTGAGGCAGCGCACGCGGCGCGCGGCGACCTGGTTCTTCAGCTGGGACGGCGTGCCCTCGGCCCTCACGCGGCCTTCCTGCAGTACGACGATGTGATCCGCGAGTGCGTCGGCCTCCTCCAGGTAGTGCGTCGTGAGGACGATGCTGCGGCCGCTGGCCGTCAGTTCGCGAATGCGTTCCCAGAAGAGTCGCCGGCTCTCGACGTCCAAGCCGACCGTGGGTTCGTCGAGAAAGAGCAGGTCCGGGTTACCGCAGAGAGCGAGGGCAAAGTGGAGTCGCTGCTTCTGGCCACCAGAGAGCGTGCCGTAGGACTGCTTCTCGATGCCCTGGAGCGAAGCGACCTCGACGACGTCATCGGTGCTCAGCGGCTCGGCGTAGTAGCTGCGAAAGAGGGCGACGAGCTCGACCACGCGCAGGGTGTTCGGCAGGCCGGCGGTCTGCAGCATGACTCCGGTACGCATCCGGTCTTCGGGGCCTTTGGGCTGCTGGCCGAAAAGCCTTGCCGTTCCGACGTCTGGGCGGAGCAGCCCGAGCAGCGTGCGGATCGCCGTCGTCTTGCCAGCGCCGTTGGGCCCGAGAAGGGCCGTCAGCTTTCCGGGCTGGATCGCCAGGCTGACGTCCTCCAGAGCGTTCGCCTTGCCGAAGGCCTTGGTGACGCCCTCGAGCTCGGCGACGGGTTTCGACTCGTTGAAAACGCGGTGCATCGGTTCCTCCTTGCAGCGACGCTCTTTTGCGACGCTGAGAGAGTTTTGCTCCGCTGCCGATTTCTCAACAGAGACAGGGGTCACAGGTGCGGGTGACAACTGTCACCCGCATTCCACAGGCGCGAGATCAGCTTCAGGCGGCGCCATGGTCGAATTCAACCGTCGTCGCAACGCGCCCTGCCCGAGTTCGGGTCTGTGCGCTGACACTTCTCGATTGCTCGGATCAGCGCCTACGCGCACTGACCCTGTCCGTGTACTCGGGAAAGTCTGCTTCGCAGGTTTATCCCTGTTCGGATCTCGGGAAAACCTGCTTTCGCAGGTTTATCCCTGTTCGGGTCTCGGGAAAACCTGCTTCAGGTTTATCCCTGTTCGGATCTCGGGAAAACCTGCTTCGCAGGTTTATCCCTGTTCGAACTGGACGACGTTGTCGGCGTCTTCGCCGTCCACGGCCCGAGGG
>JBCCLJ010000052.1:0-34603 GCA_039026915.1 Acidobacteriota bacterium | reverse complement strand
GACGGCGTCGTCGACTGGGACCAGGGCACCGAGTTCTTCAACTTTGCCCGTCGCGCGCAGAAGCAGATGGTGCTGCTCGTCTACGAGGGCGAGGACCACGGCTTCCGCGAGGAAGCGAATCAGAAGGACTACCACCGTCGCATCCTCGAGTGGTTCGGTCACTACCTCAAGGGCGAGGACGCACCGCGCTGGATCACGGAGGGTATCGCGCTCGACGAGCTCGAGGAGGAGAAGGAGCGCGTCGCCAAAGGCGGCTGACGCGAAGCTCAACGGGTCGGCTTCGGCCCCTGAGCGGGAAAGAGATCGAGCTCCTCCCCGGAATCGAGGAGCAGGCGCCCCCACGTCACTTCCTCACGGTCGGCCGAGACGGTCACCGTGTTGGCCGTCAGGCGGCCGCCGCCCTTGCTGCCGACGACGTCGAAGACGAAGACGTTGGCTGCCGTCTCCTCGGCGCTCGCTCCGAAGTCCGTGGTGATCTCCCGAATCTCGCCGAGGTGCTCGACGATCACGGGATTGTCTTGGATGTCGGCCCGGACCTGCTCCGCCATCATGTCGAGGCCAACCTTGCCGAGGAAGAAGGCGCCGCCGACGAAGACCACGCCGATCGCCACGGCCAGGAGCGCTAGTGCGACGAGCGAGCAGGCGATGACCTTGTTGCGGTTGGAGGAGGCGGCCGCCTGAGGAGGAGGCGGTGGCGAGAGCGGCGTTTCTGGTGTCTGCATCGATCGCCTCCGGTGCGCCCGGAGTCGCACGGTTTCAAACCGCCGTCGGCGGGTTACTCTTGAACTCCTTCAGACCCTACAGCACGAGCGAAAGCGAGGTTCGGAATGACCCGACCGACTCCCCCACTGCGTGCCGTCTCGATCGGCGCACTCCTGGCTCTGTTCACCAGCGCGGCAACGGTCGACGCTGCGGAAGACAACTGGCCCCAGTTCCGTGGACCGACGATGAACTCGGCGATCGACGACAACCCGAAGCTGCCAGAGCGCTGGAGTCGGACCGAGAACGTCGAGTGGATCGCCGACGTGCCGGGGATCGGCTGGTCGAGTCCGGTCGTCTGGGGCGATCGCGTCTTTTTGACGACGGTCACCTCCGACCGCGCCTACGAGGAGCCGAAGCCCGGCCTCTACGCACCGCGCGGTCGTACCGATCCGCCCGCGGTGCGCCACGACTGGCTCGTCTACTGCCTCGATCTGGCCTCCGGGGAGGTTCTCTGGAAGGAGTCGGTCTTCGGCGGCGTGCCCGAGTTCCCCCGCCACCAGAAGAACAGCTACGCCTCGGAGACTCCAACGACCGACGGAGAGCGCGTCTACGTGCGCTTCGGCGACCTCGGCATCTGGGCCTTCGACTTGGACGGCAAGCTCGCGTGGGAGAAACGCATTCCCTTCAAGAAGACGATGAGCGACTGGGGCTCTGCGTCCTCGTTGGTGCTCGCCGAAGGCAAGCTCATCGTGCTCTACGACAACGAAGAAGAGTCCTGGCTCGCCGCTCTCGATGGCGCCACGGGCAACGAGCTGTGGCGAGCTCCGCGGGACGAGGTGTCGAGCTGGGCCACTCCCTTCGTCTGGAGGAACGAGCTGCGCACCGAGATCGTCACTTCCGGGCGCAAGAAAATCCGCTCCTACGACCTCGACGGCAACGTGCTCTGGGAGATGGATGGACGCATGTCCTGGGCAGCGATCGCAACGCCGTTCGCCGCGCACGGGCTGCTCTACGTGACGTCGGGCTACTTCCAGGACTCGCACCGTCCGGTCTACGCCATCAAGCCGGGGGCGAGCGGCGACATCACTCCGTCGGAAGACGGCGACAGCGACTTCGTCGCCTGGTATCAGCCGCGCGCCGGCAACTACAACACCTCCCCCCTCGTCTACGGCGACAACTACTACAGCTTGCTCGACCGCGGCTTCTTCGAGGCGTACGACGCGCGCTCGGGCGAGCCCGTCTACGGGCGCAACCGCGTGGCGCCGCGCGGCGGGGCCAGCTTCACTGCGAGCCCCTGGGCATACAACGGCAAGATCTTCGCGCTCAGCGAGCAGGGCGACACCTACGTCATCGAGGCCGGCAGCGAATTCTCGGTCGCTCACGTCAACTCTCTCGACGAGATGGCGATGGCGTCTCCCGCGATCGTCGGCGATCGCGTCCTGCTGCGGACCCGATCGAAGCTCTACAGCCTCAAGGAAGGCGCACAGCTCGCTCAGGCCGAGAGGGCACCGACGCAGTTCGTGCCGCTCGGCACGACGGGATTCTCGTGGGGCGCTTGGATCAACCCGGGCGCGCCGGTCGAGGAGTGGCTGCCGCGCGCTCGCCCCCTGTGCGGTGAGGAAGAGCTCTGTCAGGTGAACGTCTTCGAGGGGCCGGAGCTCGCTACACACGAGGAGCCGGTGCCCGCCGCCAACCTGCGCGGCCTGAAGTGGGTCGCCACCTTTCGCCACGGGCAGACGCCGCGCGTCGTGGTCGAGGAGTTTCGCGCCGAGCCGGGGCAGGAGAAGCGTCGACTGACGTTCGACGAATAGGTCGTTGGTGAGCTACCGAGGAGTTCCCTTCATGCAGAAGCACCCTTGCCGCTGGCTCAGCTTGACGCTCACAGCGGTCCTCTCAGCGCCGACCCTCGCGCAGGCGCCCGACTGGAAGGCCTTCGACGCCTACGTCGCGGACGCGGCGCAGGAGTGGGGCGTTCCGGGCTTGGCCATCGCCGTCGTGAAGGACGGCAGCACGGTCTTCGCGAAGGGCTACGGCACGACGGCTCTCACCTCCGGTACCGTCGTCGACGAGCACACGCTCTTCTCCATCGGGTCGACGACCAAGGCGATGACCGCGGCGGCCCTCGGTCTGCTCGTCGACGAAGGCAACGTCGCCTGGGACGATCCGGTCGTGCAGCATCTCCCGAGCTTCCGCCTCGCGGACGACAACGTCACCCGCCAGCTGCGGGTGCGCGATCTGCTGACGCACAACGCCGGAGTACCAAACACCGATCTGCTCTGGTACGAGCAGGTCCGCACCACCGACGACATCCTCGGTCGCATGCGCTTCGTCGAGCCGGTGGCGCCGCCCTACACCACCTTCGTCTACCAGAACGTGATGTACGCCGCCGCGGGCCGACTGACTGAGATCATCTCGGGCCAGTCGTGGGCCGACTTCATCGACGAAAGCCTCTTCACGCCGCTCGGGATGGAACGCTCCGTGGCCTTGCTCCAACGCACCCGGCAGCGCGACAACGTCGCCGAGCCGCACCACCTGGTCGACGGCGAGCTGGTGCAGACCGAGAACGCCAGCGTCGACTCTGTCGCGGCCGCCGGATCGGTCTGGTCGTCCGTCGCTGAGATGGCAGAGTGGGCCAAGTTCCTCCTGCGCGGCTGCCGCACGGCAGAGGGAAAGGCGCTGCTGACCGAGGCGACGTGTGACGAGCTCTTCGAGCCCCAGGCCCTGATCGACCGCGAGATGTATCCGGCCATGCGGCTCTACGAGAACAAGTGGTTCACCTATGGACTCGGCTGGTTCCAGACCGACTACAACGGCCGCAATCTGGACTTTCACTCCGGCAGCATCGACGGACTCATCGCGCTGCACGGGCTCGTGCGCGACGAAGGGCTCGGGGTCATCGTGCTCGCCAACCGCGATCACGCGGAGGTGAGACACGCCCTCATGTACCGCGCACTCGACCTCTTCGACGCGACCCTGGATCCTGCCGAACGGCGCGACTGGAATCGCGAGATCAAGGATCTGTTCGACGGGCTCGCAGCGGAAGCTACCGCCCCGGCCCCTGGCGGCAGAGCGCAGGACCCGCGGCCGCCGCTCGCCCACAGCGCCTACCGCGGAACCTTCAGCGACCCCTTCCTCGGGGACGTCATCGTCTCCGTGGAGGGCGATGGGTTGATCCTGCGTTTCGGGCGGCAAACCTGTGACCTCGAGTCGCTCGGCGGAGACATCTTCGACTGCCGGTGGCAGGCCCGCTGGCGCGGTGGCGGTACGGTGAGCTTTGTCGCCGAAAGCCCCGGGCGCATCGGCTCGGTCAAGTTCGCAGGACGGGAGCTGCGCCGCCGCCCCTAGGGCTTCAGAAAAAGGGGGCCGACGCCCCCCCGGCGCCGGCCCCCTAGCCTCTCCCCCTCTCCTTCAGTCGATGTTCGGCACGTGCACCGAAGCGAAGACGTTCTGGCAGCCGTCTTCCGGGCAGGCCAGCGTCGCGGTGCCGATCTGCTCGGAGACCTTGCCGGCGACGCCGGTCGGTCCGTGGGAGCGCAGCACGACATGGATCTCTGCCGTGCGCAGGTTGCGCAGTCCATAGGCCTTGGTCTGAGCAAAGAGCTCGCGGGTCGTGCGTCCCGGGATCAGCGTCATCGAGTAGTTGGCCGTACCGAAGTCGTCCGAGAGAAAGCCTCCGGCATAGAAGACGGAGGCACGCACGCGCGGATCGCCGCCGAAGACCTCGAGGTCGCGCGTCGTGCAGGAATAGGGCTGACCGCAGTACTGCGGCCGGTTGAAGACGGCCCACCAGATCGAATAGGCGGTGTTCGTCTCGAGCGCCTGCGTCGAAACCGAGGCACGTACCTGCTGGTTGACGAAGTCGCGAACCAGGAGGGTGGCGCCATCGACGACTTCGTCGGTGCCGAACACGGTGTGATCACTGATCTCGAGGGACTCGACAGCGCGCTGCGTCTCGGCGGTGGCGGTCTGGGGCTGCGCGGCGATCGGTAGGGCCGCCGTCAGCATCAGCAAGGTCAGGGTGAAGGTCTTGGTTCTCATATCTCTGTCTCCGAAGAGTGGATTTACAAAGTGGCCTCGTGGGCCGGATGCCTCCTAGACGCACCAAGGTCCAAAGAGCCGCCAAACGGCGGGAACGAGGTTTGAGGCAAATGGGTCAGACTTGGACAATGACCACTCCGCGCTCCGTGACGGTCCATCTCGTGGCATGCGCCGCCCTCGGGCTTCTCTTCGTCGCCCCGCTCCTGCCCTGCTCGACGGTCACCGCCGGCGTTGGTGGGCCGTTCTGGACCGGCGATCACTGGCTGTTGAGCGCCCGGCGATGGGTGGGATGGGAGAGCTACACGGTGCTCTATGCCCTCGACCAGCAGGGTGAGCTGCTCTGGGAGAGAAAGGTGGGGCTCGGCAGCAACAGAGAGACCGACGTCACTCTGGTCGGTCGAACGGACGAGGGTGAGCTTTGGTTCAGCGTCCGCTGCGTTCCGGCCGTTGACCCGGACTGCGGCCACTTCGTTCGCCTGTCTACCGACGGCACGCGCTCGGCACGCTTCGCCTTCCCGGAGGGTATGCCGCCCGTATGGATCGAAGGTCGCGGCTTCGTCACGGCGCGCTTCACTCCGAGCCGGAGTGAGAGCCCGCACACCAACGGTCCTCGATTCTTGCGACTCTTCGATGTCGACGACTCGGGCGCCGAGTCACTCGCCCGAGAGCTCGAACTTCCACCGGGCGTCAGCTGGCGGGTGTACGGAAGCCCGCCGAAGTGGACGACGAACGCCCGGGGCGAGGTGGCGATCGTCGCGGCCGGAGACGATCGTACGACCGTGCTTTTCTGGCGCGAGGACGGCAAGCTCGGAGCCCTGCGCAGCTTTCCCCGCGCTCTCCCCAGGAAGATCTCGCGAGACGGTGAAGTCGCACTCGGCCAACCGAACTCGCTGCATCTGAACGACGAAGGCGAACTCCTACTCAGCTCCTGGCAGATCCACGCCGACTGTTCGAGCGACCGTAGTGGATGGGTCTTGCTCGACCGCGACGGCGAGACGCTCGTCGACAGCGGCGAGGAAGGCGAGCGCGCGGTACAGGGCAACACAGCCCGGGGTCCCGACGGCCAAATCGCTCTCACCGGCTTCAGCATCGCTCTCTTCGAGCGCAGCGGTCAGCTGTTGCGGCGGTTCGACAGCACACCCGCAGCCTGGGAGGCCGAGGAACAGCGGCTCGCTCAGAAGGCTGCGGCGCTCCAAGCCAGCGATCCACCTTCGGACTGGATTGCGCTGCTCCCATATGCCGAGCCAGAGCAGGCCGGGGCGATCGGCTCGTGGATCCGCGATCGTTGGGCAGACCTGTCGGAAGAGGCTCCGGAGGCTCTCTGGCGCTCCATGGCGGCCGAGCTCTGCACGCGCTACCCCGAAACGGCGCCTGCGGACGTGCTGGCGAAGTTCAAGAGCGCCGAAGAGCCCGCCAAAGCGGAGTGGCTGTACTCACTGACCCAGTGCTTCGACCGCCCGCCGGCCGGCGTCATGGAGTACGCGCAGCAACTCGCTGCGGACCAAGCCCGGAGCTGGCGTGCCGAGGCCGCCTTCCGCGCCTGGGGCCAGTCGAAGGAAGGCGTCGACGAGCTCTGGCAGGAGCTCTTCACCGCTCCGCCAGGACGGAGCGAAGCGGGGATGGATCTCGTCAGGAACTGGCCCGAGACCGCTCCGCGCTTCGAGGAAATCCTGCGCGGCCCGGACGGCGAGCAACGCCGGCTCGTGCGCCGCCTGCTTCTCGAGACGATGGTGGTCTGGTCGCCGGACTTCCGCCTGCCCTACGAAGACGCGGACCGCAAGGCGTTCGAGGGCTTGATGCAGTCGATCGAAGGCTGGACCGAGGACTCGGAGGACTCGGTGGCCGCCTACGGCCGCCTTCTCGCGATTGGGCACGGACGACGAGACGGCGCCGAAGAGCTCGCGATGATCGAGCAACTCTGGCCTCCGATCGAAGCGCAGGAGCAAGCACCTCGGGTCTGGCTCTCGGTGGCGTTGACTCGGTCGCTCGAGCGTCGGCCGCCCGGGCCCGAGGATCCCCGACGTCAAATCGCTCTCGACATCCTCCGGAGCATCCCTCGCGAGGAGCAGTGGGACCCGAACTTCGTCATCGGCGCCTACGGTACGGGCGATCCTGATCTTCGACTCGCTCTAACGCTCGGCGAGGAGGGCGTCCTTACCCTGTTCGAGAGCGCAACGAGCACCACGTCGTCGACGCCGCAACGTCAAAGACTCCTCGGCTCTCTGGTCTTCGACCCGTGGCTCCTGGGGTCCGAATCCTGGCAGCGCCTGCTCGCAGCCGACTGGCTCGTCGAGGACTCTGGGCTCTACCCGCTCGACACGCTCGACGCCGCGTCACGTGCTTTCGCTGTGACGGCGCCGGAGCTCGTCGATCCCGTGCAGCGAGCCTTCCGTCGGCGCTTCCTGAAGCAGGGCGACGGCGCGCTGCGTTCGATCTTCGCGCTCTACACCCGCGGTTGGGGCTCGCCACTCTTAGTACGTCGGTTGGAGCGAAGCGACGTGCGCGAAGTCTTCACGCGCTCCAGAGCACGCTACGGCGACTGGCTCTGGGTCCTTCAGGACACCGGCGGTTGGCCGGCCATCCGAGCGCAGCTCGAGGAGCTCCTCCGGAGGGGCCCCTCGGACCAGCGACTGCGTGCGGCACGAGCTCTCTCCTTCGAGCGCCATCAGGGGGCGTTCGACGTGCTGCTGGAGCTTGGCCTGCACTACGTCGGCAACGCCGAGGCCCTCGCCCGCTATGGTCAGCCGGCCCGTGCAGCCGTGCTCGAGCACGCCGATCATCCGGAAGGGAGCGTTCGCAACACGGTGCGTGCCGTGGTCCGTCGCCTCGGGCCGACGGCCGAAGATCTCGAGCGGTTCGAGGCGGAGGCGCAGTCCGCTTACTCCGACGGCCGGCTACCGCTGCCGGAGGCGCTGCTGGCTCTACACGACGCAGGCCGCGAGATCGCGCCGAGGCTCGTCGAAGCTCTGCAGGCCGCCAGGCCTCCGGATCCGCGGAGTTCCTATGCCGTCAGCGGCGAGCTCTTCGGGGTTCTGGCGCGCGCTGCCACGACCGAGGCCGAGCGCAGAGAGACGAAGGAAGCGCTGCAGAACCTCTGGGCCAGCGAGTCTCCTGAGGGGCGTTCTGCACTGCGACTGCTCGGCCAGCCTTAGCGCTCGTCCTCACAGGACCGCGACGCCGACGCTCTCAGCCCACTCTCGCCACGCAGCAGCAAGCGTCTCCACCCGCTCGGGATCCTCGGCCGCCAAGTCCCGCGTCTCCGCTGGGTCTGCCTCGATGTCGTAGAGCTCCCAGCGACCGACGAGGCGGTCCCAGGCCAGCTTGTAGGGTCCGTCGCGGACGGCTCGATGACCGATGTGCTCCCAGAAGAGCAGGCCGTCGCGGCCCGCCTCCGAAGGTGCTTCGAACAGCGGTGCCAGGCTCTCACCGGGGAAGCCAACGCTGGAGGCGCCCGCGAGCTCGAGCAGCGTCGCCCCGAGATCGACCACGTGACCGACGCGGTTCTCGATCTGGCCCGGACGAGACGACCCGGCGGGCCAGCGCGCGATCAGCGGCGTGCGAATGCCGCCTTCGTGCTGCCACTGCTTGTAGAGGCGCAGCGGCGTGTTCGAGGCCCAAGCCCAGGGCTCTCTCTATAGGCGACGTAAGACCCCCGGCCGCCAAGCGCAACCGAGGGATCGTCGAGGCCGCGATTGGCGATGCTCTCGGCGCAGGCGCCGTTGTCCGAAAGGAAGATCACGAGCGTGTCTTCCGCAACACGCATCGCGTCGAGCTGATCGAGAACGCGGCCGATGCCCTGATCCATGCGATCGACCATGGCCGCGTAGACCTCCATCAAGTCCGACCAGCGGTCTTTGTCCTCGACGTCCTTCCATGCCGGCACCGACGCGGGACGCTCGATCTGCGGCATCTCGGCGGGAAAGAGATGCATCGCTTGGAGTCGCTGCCAGCGCTCGCGACGCAGAGCCTCCCAGCCGCCGTCGTAGCGCCCTTGGTAGCGCGCGATGTCCTCCTCCGGCGCGTGTAGCGGCCAGTGCGGCGCCGTGTAGGCGAGATAGAGGAAGAATGGAGCGTCGGGCCGTTCGCGCTGATGATGCTGCAGCTGCTCGACCGCAGCCTGGGTGAAGGCATCCGTCATGTAGAAGTCTTCCGTCGGCTCCCAAGGCTCTCCGTCGCGGGACATCTGGCGCACCATCGGATTCCCCTCCCGCAGGATCTCCCAGTAGCTGCTGGCACCGCTGATCAAGCTGAAGGTGCGATCGAAACCACGGCGGCTCGGCCAGTGCTCGGAGCGCTCGCCGACGTGCCACTTGCCGGAGAGATAGGTGCCGTACCCGGACGTACGGAGCGACTCGGCGATCGTCGGCACTTCACGCGCCAGAAAGCCTTGGTAGGCGCCCGCAGTGATCTCCAAGCCAACGGGCGAGACCATGCGACCGACGCCGGCCTCGTGCGCATAGCGTCCGGTCAGCAGGGCTGCGCGCGTTGGGCAGCAGCGACCGGCGTTGTAGAACTGCGAAAAGCGCAGTCCCTGGGCAGCCAGGAGGTCCAAGTGGGGCGTGCGAATCTCGCCGCCGTAGGAACCGATGTCCGAATAACCGAGATCGTCCGCGAGGATCAGAACAACGTTGGGCCGCGGCGCGCCCGCCGAGAACGGAACCGCATCGTTCGGCTCCGGGGGCTCGGCGCAGGCCCCCACCAGGACGAGACCCGCGAGCAGCGCCGCAACGTCGGTCAAGAAACGCAAGTTCTTCATCGGCAACGGGTTCCAGATTCGGGGGAAGACTGAGGATCTCGAGGCAGTGTAGCCTCCGCTCTCAGGCGACGGCCGTGGATTCTGAGCAGAAAAGCTCGGAGTTCGCCGCTGGTCCTTGCCACGTCCAAAAGCGCACTCACACCGAAGAAAGGGACATGGTCGTGTCGCTCGCCCGCCCCGTGCCTCGTCGTCTGCTGGCTCCTCATCCGAACCGGCTGTCGCCCCAGAACCCCCACTACGCCGAGATTCTCGCGGCGCATGGGGAGGCTGTGAGACAGGGGCGCACGACGTACATCGACCCGGTTTCGGGGCTGCACGTCATGACCGCGTTCGCGCTCTGGCAGCGCAACTGCTGTGAACAGGGCTGCCGACACTGCCCTTGGCTGCCCCGCGAGGCCGATGCGGCACCGGAGCCCGAGAGCGGCGACGACGGCTAGGCGCAGCGCGCCGCACGGCATCGTCAGCTAGTCTGCGGAGACACCGACTGCAGGAGCTCCCCATGACCGGCCTTCGCCCCTTCACGATCGACGTTCCCGAGATCGACCTCGAAGACCTGAGATCGCGCCTCGAGCGCAGCCGACTCCCTGAGCGAGAGACCGTCGACGACTGGTCTCAGGGGGTGCCGCTCGCCTACATGCGCGAGATCCGGGACTCGTGGTTGAACGACTACGACTGGCGCGAACTCGAGGCGAAACTCAACGCACAGCCCCAGTTCCTCACCGAGATCGACGGCGTCGAAGTGCACTTCTTTCACCACGTTTCGCCGCACGCCGAAGCGCGCCCGCTCGTCATGACGCACGGTTGGCCCGGCTCGATTCTCGAGTTCCAGAAGGTCATCGCGCCTCTCGTCGACCCGCCGGCGTTCGGAGGTGAGCCCGCCGACGCCTTCCATCTGGTTGTGCCCTCCCTCCCGGGCTACGGATTTTCGGGCAAGCCAACGCGTCACGGCTGGTCCGTCGAGAAGATCGCCGACGCTTGGAACGAGTTGATGGGCCGCCTCGGCTACGAGCTCTACTACGCCCAGGGCGGCGACTGGGGCTCCGCTGTGACGACCGCCATCGGGGTGCGTCATCCGAAGCGCTGCCTCGGCATTCATCTGAACATGCCCACCGTGCGCGCCGACCCGAAGGCAACGGACCTCACCGATCAGGAGAAGGACGCTCTGCTGGCGCTCAAGTACTACCGCGACTGGGACAGCGGCTATTCGAAACAGCAGAGCACCCGACCACAGACGTTGGGCTACGCCCTGGTCGACTCGCCCCTCGGCCAGGCCGCATGGATTCTGGAGAAGTTCTGGTCGTGGATGGACTGCGACGGCCACCCCGAGAACGTGCTGACGCGAACCGAGCTCCTCGACAACGTCTCCTGGTACTGGCTGACAGCGTCCGGCGCCTCCTCCGCGCGCCTCTACTGGGAGAGCTTCGCCAAAGGCGGCAACGAGCCGGTCGAGGTGCCGGTCGGCTGCAGTCTCTTCCCCAAAGAGATCTTCAGGGCGTCCAGGCGCTGGGCCGAGGCGCGATACCGCAGGCTCGTCTACTGGAATCGACTCGAAAAGGGAGGCCACTTTGCCGCCTTCGAGCGACCGGAAGACTTCGTGCGTGAGGTGCGTGCAGCGATCGCCGCGATGGCCTGACCGATCAGGGGCTCGGCCGCAGCGTGGCACTCTCTCAGGGCTCGTCGCCCGGCGGCGGCTTCGATGGCGCTCCGTAGCGGACGAGAGTCGTGCTCAGGTGCCCGCCGCTCGCGTCCAGCGTAACGACATAGAGACGGTCGTGCTCCCAGACCGGATCGATCTCGGCGCCCGGATCACCGCCCAGGAGAGCCACCAGCTCCGGCGTCGTGTTGCTGTGGCCGGCCACGTAGATCCGGCCGTTCAGCTTGCGAAGACGCCGCGCCGTCGCCTGGAGGTCCTGCGCGTCGTAGCTTTCGACTTCAAGACCCAGACGCTGGGCGAGCGGCGCCGCCGTCGAGCGCGTCCGGCGATATCCAGAGCTCAGAATCTGCGTCACTCCAGCGCTCGAGAGAGCGTGAGCCAAGGCCTTTGCCCGCTCTCGGCCGAGGGCCGTCAGCGGTGGATCACGAGGGTCCTCCTCGTACGGATACTCCGCCTCCGCATGGCGCGTCAGAAAGATCACCCGCTCCGCGTCGCCGCCCTCGGGCGTCTGTGCCGCTAGCGGACCGATGCCCGACAGCGCCGTGGCGAGAACGAAGACTCTCAGCATCGACTTCATGGGCGGGACACTAACGGATGCGGCCTCGAACGCCGCCGAGAGTAAGCTGACGGCGATGCGCGCTCTTCGAAGACTGGCTCCGCTCTGCGCCCTGGCCCTGCTCGTCGTGGCTCCTACCCTGGCGAGCGAGCGGCGTCCGAACGTCCTGCTTCTGCTGGCGGGAGACCAGCGAGCCGACACGATCGGCGCCCTCGGCAACCGCTACATCGCCACCGAGAACCTCAATCGCCTGGTGAGTCGGGGTTTCAGCTTTCGCAACGCCTACGTCTTCGGCTCGAAGGACAACGACGTCTCGGCGTCGAGCCGCTCGATGCTCCACACCGGCAGAATCTGGCTGCGCGACGGCGAGCAAGGCCTCTCTCTGCCGGAACGACTCACGGCCGCCGGTTATCAAACGTTCATCGCGGGGCGCTGGCACGGCGACGAAGACTCCCTGCGCAAGAGCTACCAGCGCGGCCGCGCGATCCAGACGGGCGAAACGACAGCGCACCTCGGACTCGCCGTCCGCGAGCTGAGCGACGGAGCCCTGAGCTCCCCGAAGTCCACCCAGGCCTTCTCCTCCGAGCTCTTCGCCGACGCGGCGATTGAGCTGCTGAAGGGAGTCGACGCCAGCCGTCCCTTCTTCGGCTTCGTCGGCTTCACGGCGCCGCGCGACCCGCGTCAGCCGCCACCGCGCTACCGCAACTTCTACTACGAGAACCTGCCGCCGCTGCCGGAGAACTTCCTTCCACAGCACCCCTTCGACAATGGTCAGCTGAGAGCTCGCGACGAGAGCCTTGCCGGCTGGCCGCGCTCGCCGAGCGTCATACGGCAGCAGCTGGCGGAGTACTACGGCATGGTCACCCACCTGGACGAGCAGGTCGGTCGCGTCCTCGCCGCTCTCGAGACCTCGCCGCACGCCGACGACACGCTCGTGATCTACGCCTCGGATCACGGTCTGGCGCTGGGCAGCCATGGACTGCTGGGCAAGCAGAGCCTCTACGAGCACTCGGTCAAGACGCCGCTCATCGTCAGCGGTCTCGGCATCGAGCGCGGTACCAGCGATGCCTTGGTCTATCTGCACGACCTCGTGCCCACGATCCTCGACGTCGCCGGAGCCGACGACAGCGAAGAGGTCGACGGCAATTCCCTGCTGCCGCTGTGGACCGGCGAAGAGAACCGCCTCCGAGACAGCGTCTTCCTGCCGTTCGGCCGCGACATGCGCGCCCTGCGAACGCGGCAGCACAAGCTCATCGTCTACCCGAGCATCGGCCACCGCCAGCTCTTCGACCTCTCGATCGACCCGCAGGAGATGAGAGACCTGGCCTCGACTCCGGAGAACGTCGACCTGGTCATGCGGCTGACCTCGAAGCTGCTGCAGTGGCAGGAGCGCAGCGGCGACACCCTGCCGCTCGAAGCCGACGAGCTCGCCAACCCCTTCGTCGATCTCAGCGGAACCGAGCGCACGCCCGACTCCCGACAGCCGAAGTGGATCGTCAAGAAGTACTACGACCAGCAGCCATGAGGGGGTCTCATGGCCGAGGGTCGCCTGCGTCGATCCTTCGTCCCCTGACGAAGGGGAATCGCTACCGGGCGATCGAAGATCGTGCGAAGCGATTCACCCGCGACCAAACAGGCGACCGCGTCGAGGCCAAATGAGGGCCTTGTTCCCCCTTCCGTAGACCTCGTTTGGCCGTCGAAGCCAGACCACGCAACGAGCGCCTCGCGTCGCTAGCAAAAAGGGGAATCGCTACCGGGCGATCGAAGATCGTGCGAAGCGATTCACCCGCGACCAAACAGGCGACCGCGTCGAGGACAAATGAGTACCTCGTTCCCCTTCCGTAGACCCCGTTTGGCCATCGAAGCCCGTCCGACCGAAGCTGCTGGACAGCGTCCCTCAGCAACTCGATCGCGGGAGTGGCTCTTCCGGCCATGCCGGAGATTCCAGCGGTCTTCCTCGGCGCAGAGTTCTACCTACATCTTCGATACGTCCCAGAAACACGCCTCGATCTTGTGGCCGTCGAGGTCGCGGAGAAAGCAGCCGTAGTAGGGGTCGCCGTACTGCGGACGCGGGCCGGGGTCACCGTCCGGGGTGGCTCCGGCAGCGAGGCCTGCCTCCCAGAAGGCGTGCACCATCTCCTGGCTCGTCGCGAAGAAGGCGAAGTGCGAGCCGTTGCCGACGCCGTACGGCTTGCCGTCGAACGGCATCTGCACCCAGAACTCCGGGAACATCTTGCCGTAGGCGGCGGCGCCCTCGTGCTCCATCAGTCTCCGGCACCCGACCGTCGCCAGCACCTCATCGTAGAAGGCGACGGCGCGATCGTAGTCGCTGACGCCGATGGAAACGTGGGAGAGACAACTCGGGTTTTCATCCATGGAACAGCCTTACTCGCCCGACACGGGCGTCTTGGTTTCTCGAGAATCAGAGACTGACACCAGGCTGCTGCCAGGCCTTTGTCAGCAGTCCTTCACCCCGGCGTGCGAAGGCGCTGCACCGAGAAGGCGGCCAGCAGGAGCGCCAGGAGCCCCAGACCCAAAGCGGAAGAGGTAGACACCGGCGCGGCTGAGACGGGCTGGGTGTGTAGCGTGAACTGTACCGACGCGATCGGTACCGGCCGCAGCCCGGTGGGGGGAATGGTCCACCTCACACCGAAGGTGCTGTCCGCGGGCACGTTCACCAGCCCCCTGGCACTGAAGACGCCGTCCGTACCCGAGGGGACCACCACTTGAAGACCGGTCGCGCTGCCGTCGACGATGACGTCGATGATCGCGTCGGACAAGAGACCGTTTTGGGAAACCAGGAGCGCGATGCCTGTGATCTCGATCGGCTCGGCGGTCGCCTGCTCAATGAACTTCCTGTCGGTGGGAAAGCCGCTGAGAACCCAGTTGTTCTGAACCACGAGAGCGACGGCAGGCGACAGAAAAGCGAACCCCAGGAACGCCGCCAGTACTCCCCACTCCCTCGCCCCAACTCTTCGTTCCACACTCATCCACAACTCCTCAAAGAACGTTCGCTCGCGGCGCTTGGCAGCGGCTGATAGGGAATATGTCACAAAAGCAAATCACGCGCACTCAGCTCTGTCACTTCCCGACATCCCTTCCGTACCAAGGCCGTCGACCGCTCTGCTGGAGCTTCGAACGCTGCTCGAGTCTGCTGGCCTGAGGTCTTCTTCGCTGCGCCTCAGATCGCGGCGACGACGAAGTCGCATCCTTTGCGCTGCGGTCGCCCCGCCGTCGCAGGGTGGCAGATGCGGGGCCTCGAGTGCCGCGGTGGGAAGGTCGCGCCGAACCTGAGCTCGGACTGGCGCCTACTCGTTGAAGTCCTCGCTCGCCCGTTTCGCATCGGTGAAGTGACTCGTCAGCCAGCTCTGATCGGCGTCGGCGAAGCGTGTCGCCTTGTGCAGGGCATAGGCCGTGGCGTTCACCGCCTCCTTGACCATGCGCACCGCGGCGGCCGGCATCGACGCGGCCTCCTTGGCCATCTCGAGAGCCTTGTCGGCGACCTCTCCGTCCGGCGCGAGCTCTTCGACGAGACCCCACTCGAGCGCCATCTGCGCCGGCATCCTCTCGCAGAGCAGGCAGATGCGTTTGGCGCGTGCGGGACCCACGAGCGTGATCAGACGCGGGAGTGCGCCCCACTGCAGGTTGATGCCGATCTTCACTTCCGGCACGTAGAGGAAGGCGCCTTCGCCGAGCACGCGCCAGTCGCAGGCGAGCGCCAGGGCGACACCGGCCCCCACCGACATGCGTTCCATCGCGGCGATCGTCACCTGGGGCATCGCCTCCCAGGCGTCACAGAGACGAACGCCTCGGTAGTAGAGGTCGCGCTGCTCCACGTCGCTGGCCGTGGAGGTGAAGCGTTGGCGGCGCTCCTTCAGATCGATGCCCGCGGAGAACGACTCTTTCGTGCCGGACAGCACGACGGCCTGCGTCTCGAGATCGCGCTGGAAGAACTGCGCCACCTCGGTGAGCTCGAGGATCAGCTCCTGGCTGAACGCGTTGAGGTTTCCCTTGCGGTCGAAGTCGACACGCGCCACGGGTCCGTCCCTGTGAACCGTAACGGTGTTCCAAGTCGGCAGTTCGGTCATCGTCGCCTCGCTTTCTGGGTGTGCGAGGCACTGTATCGCTGAGCGCGACAGGGCAAGCCGCGTGCGCCTGCCCTGCTCCGCGCTCAGAAGTTCAGACCGACCTGAACTCCGAACTGACGCGGTGCCGCGAACGCCTGCAGCGATCCGGTGACGCGAGCGAAGATCTCGTTCACCTTGACCGCCTCGTCGCCCAGGTTGCGGCCGTAGGCGTTGACGAACCAGCGACCGTTGGTCGGCGTCCAGGAGAGGTTCGCGTGCACCAGCTCGTAGGCGTCCTGCGTCAGCACACCGAACGGGTCGTAGGAAATGTCGTCGCTGTAGACGAGCTGCGCCCGCGCCGTCAGCGCTCCCGAGTCACCGAAGAGGAAGCTGTACTGCGCCGCCAACTGACCGGAAAAGTCCGGCGCGCGCAGGAGGCTCTCGCCCGACAGATCGGTGAGCGGCACTGCCGCGGCGGCGGCCGCGAGAGCCGCCGGGTCGAAGTTCCCCTGGGCGTTCAGTGCGTCCTGAGCGCGGGCCACGTCGAAAGGATTCTGCGTCGCGAACGAGTCGAACTCGTCGTCGAGGAGCGACAGACCAAGCTCCAGCTGAAACTGCCGCGTCGGACGGGCGACGAGGTCGACCTCGAGGCCGTTGACGGTGGCTTCGGCAGCGTTCTCGACCGTCGAGCGGTCCGGAAAGAGCACCGCGACCTGCAGATCGTTGTAGTCGTAGTGAAAGAGCGCCGCGTTGAGAGTGACGCGCCGATCGGCGAACGTCGACTTGAGACCCAGCTCGTAGCTCGTCACGGTCTCTTCGTCGAACGAGGGCTGCAGCGAGATCGAGTTGAAGCCGCCGCTCTTGAAGCCGGTGGTCACCGAGCCGTAGACCATGAGGTCGTCGTTCGGCCGGTACTCGAGACCGATCTTCGGCGTCAGCGCGTCCCAATCACCCTCGTCGGCGAGCATCAGCGGCTGCTGCGTCAGAAAGTCGATCGTCTGCTGGACGTGGGTCTTCTCGTCGTAGGTGTAGCGCAGCCCGGCCGTCAGCGTGAAGCGATCGTTGAGGCGCCAGTAGGTCTGGCCGTACGCCGCATACGAGTCGGTCTCGAGATCGGTGATGAAGAAGTTCCCCGAAGAGACGTTGCCGGGCTGCGACAGCCCGAGGAAAGGTGCCACGGCCGAGTAGTAATCGATGCCGCACAGCGACGTCGGTGCGAGAAAGCCCAGCGAGCAGAAGTCCTGCGGGTTGAAGAGGAACAGCCCCGGGTTGCTGGCGAAGAACTGGACCTCGAAGAGCGCAAAGTCCGTCCGCGTGTCGATGTTCGTCAGGCCTTCTTCGTGAAAGGCGTAGAGGCCGGCGATCCACTCGACGCGGTCGTTGCCGCCGTTGAGCTGGAACTCCTGCGACCACCATTCCTGGTCGAAGGTGCCGAAGTTCTCGACGAAGTCGAGCGGCGTCGCATCGATGTCGGCGACGCGAAGAGACTCGTACTCGCGAAAGCTGCTGATCGACTGGAACTGCACGTTCGGCGAGACAACCCACTGGAGATCGGCAGCGATGCCGCTCTCCTCGTACTCCGATACCGGCGCGACGTTGGCGGCGATGCGGTAGGTGTCGTCGGGCGACTCGACGTCGAAGAAGCGCAGCAGCGTGCCGAGCGTGCTCTCCGGAGCGATGTTGCCGGGGCGGAGGTTGAAGTTGTTGTGCGCGTCGTCGTCGGTCAGGTCGGCGCGAACCGTCAGCGAGACGTCTTCGCTCGGCAGGAAGGTCAGCGCACCTCGCACGCCGTAGCCGTCGACGTTGTCCGCGGTGCGGTTCAGCAGCTCGTTGAAGGTGTAGTCCTCCGAAGTCTGCTGCTGTGCAGA
This sequence comes from Acidobacteriota bacterium, assembly GCA_039026915.1. GTDB lineage: Bacteria > Acidobacteriota > Thermoanaerobaculia > Multivoradales > Multivoraceae > JBCCLJ01. The sequence goes on along the minus strand of JBCCLJ010000052.1, from coordinate 16,962 downwards.
AAGGCGCCCGAGCACCTTCTCCGAGAGCGGGCCGGAGACGGAGCCGGCGAACATCTGCTCGTTGGCACCGGCCGGGCCGTCGATCTCGCCGTAGCCAACCATCAGTCGGCCGCCGAACTGCCCCTGCGGCGCTCGCGTCACCACGTTGATCGCCCCGCCGGTCGAGTTGCGGCCCCAGAGGGTGCCCTGCGGCCCACGCAGGACCTCGATGCGCTCGAGGTCGAGGAACTGGTTCAGGAAGCCCTGCGGCCGAGGAATGTAGACGCCGTCGACGTAGTAGCCGACCGTCGACTCGGTGCCGAGTCCGAAAGTGTTCGAGCCGATGCCGCGAATCGTGATGGCCAGCTCACCGTTGCTGGAGCTCTGGCCGGAGACGACGACGCCCGGAGCCGCGTCCGCGAGTTCCTGCACGTCGGCAATGGCCTGGCGCTCCAGCTCTTCGCCTTCGATCGCCACGATCGAGATCGGCACATCCTGGAGGCGCTCTTCGACGCGCTGCGCCGTGACCGTCACCTCCTCTTCGACGGGTTCTTCGGGGGTCTGAGACAGAGAGGGGACGGCTGCCAGAGCGAGGGCAAGCGTGCCGAGAGTCAGGCGGCCGGAGGCCACGCCGAGAATGCGGATCGAGTCGATCATCGATGAACTCCAGAAGGGGGAAAGCTGCGCGGCGGGAGGCCGGCTCATAGAGAGGAGAGATGAAAAGTCTAAGCTCGATGCGGCCGTTTCCCAAGGGCTCCCTGGGAAGGAACCGTGAGCGCGATTGTCGGCTTAACTCCCTTACAACGCAGACTCGCGACGAAGGTTCTGAGTTCCTTCGAATCGCCCGCGCCAGGTCTCGCAAGGGGCGGAAGGACACCGCGGTAGGCTCCACGCGGAGCGGATCCGCCACGGATCCTCAACGAACCCGCCAGACTCTCCGAGAACCGAGGCACCATGGTTTCCTTCAGTCCGTCCGTCGAGCTCGAAAACCGCAATGGAATCGGCCTTCTCTGGGTCGACAACCCGCCAGTCAACGCCCAGAGCCAGCACGTTCGCGAAGGGCTGCAGAAGGCCTTCGCCCACCTCTCTGAGGACGAGTCCGTCAAGGCCGTCGTCCTGCTCTGCAGGGGCCGGACGTTCATCGCCGGTGCTGACATCAAGGAGTTCGGCAGACCGCGCCTGCCGCCCGACACGAACGAGATTCGGGTGCAGATGGAGGCGCTCGACAAGCCTCTGGTCGCAGCGATTCACGGCACTGCGCTCGGCGGCGGACTCGAGACGGCGATGTGCTGTCACTACCGCGTCGCCGTGCCTTCCGCGAAGGTAGGCCTACCCGAAGTCAAGTTGGGAATCTTGCCCGCCGGCGGGGGAACACAGCGCATGCCGCGCCTCGTCGGCGTCGAGCGCGCTCTCGACCTCATCGTCAGCGGCCGGCACGTGCCTGCGGCCGAAGCGGTCGACCTGGGTATTCTCGACGCCCTGGTCGGAGAAGACGCTTTGGAGTCCGACGCCCTGGCCTTCGCGCGGAAGCTGGTCGACGAGGACGCTCCTCTGCGTCGCCTGCGCGACGTGGAGACGCACCGCGACGCGCCGCGCGAGAACCCGCAGCTCTTCGCCGAGTTCCGACGCAGGATCGCTCGCAAGACGCGCGGCTTCAATGCCCCCGAGGCCTGCATCCAATGCGTCGAAGCGGCCGCTACGCTGCCGTTCGACGAGGGCCTGCGAAGAGAGGCCGAGCTCTCGGCACAGCTGCACGCCGACCCGCAGTCGAAGGCACAGCGCCACTACTTTTTCGCCGAGCGTGCGGCACGCAAGATCGCCGACGTTCCGAAAGAGACTCCCGAGCGGCGAATCGCCCGTGTCGGCGTCCTCGGGGCCGGCACCATGGGCGGCGGCATCTCGATGAACTTCGCCAGCATGGGCTTGCCCGTGCGCATCGTCGAGCGCGAGCAGGAAGCGCTCGAGCGCGGTCTCGGCATCGTGCGCAAGAACTACGAGCGGACCGCGAAGCGCGGCGGCATCACCGCTGCGCAGGTCGACGAGCGCATGGAGTTGCTCGGGGGCGGCACCGATTTCGAAGCGCTCGCGGACTGCGACCTGATCATCGAAGCGGTCTTCGAGAACATGGAGCTCAAGAAGGAGATCTTCCGCAAGCTCGACGGGGTCGCCAAACCCGGCGCCATCCTGGCGACGAACACTTCCTATCTCGACGTCAACGAGATCGCCGCCGCAACGAATCGACCCCAGGACGTGATCGGCATGCACTTCTTCTCTCCGGCCAACATCATGAAGCTGGTCGAGGTCGTGCGCGGCGACAAGACGGCGCCCGACGTCATCGCCACGGCGATGGGAGTCTCACGCCGCATCGACAAGATCCCCGTGCTGGTCGGCGTCTGCCACGGCTTCGTCGGCAACCGCATGCTGGCCAAGCGCCGCGAGCAGGCCGACAAGCTCGTGCTCGAGGGAGCCCTGCCCTGGGACGTCGACCGCGTGCTCTACGACTTCGGCCTGCCGATGGGACCCTTCCGCATGAGCGATCTCGCCGGCCTCGACATCGGCTGGTCTGCTGAAACATCGACCTCGAGCACCCTGAGAGAGGTGCTCTGCGAACGCGGCCGCCGCGGCCAGAAGACCGGCAAGGGCTACTACGTCTACGACGCCGAGTCGCGCGCCGCGTCCCCCGACCCTGAGGTCGAAGAGCTCGTCGCCGAGTTCTCGAAGAAACTCGGCATCGAGCGCCGCGAGATCAACGACCAGGAGATCCTCGAACGCTGTCTCTACCCGATGGTGAACGAAGGCGCGCGCATCCTCGAAGAGGGCGTAGCGCAGAGAGCCAGCGACATCGACGTCATCTGGGTCAACGGTTACGGCTGGCCGGTCTACACGGGCGGTCCAATGTTCTGGGCGGAGCAGCTCGGTCTCGCGGAAGTCGCCTCGGCCTACGAGCGCTACGCCGAGGCTCTGGGCGCTGACGACTGGCAGCTTTCGCCACGGCTTCGGAAGCTCGCCGCTGCCGGAGATGGGTTCGGCAGCTAGTTCTCCGAAGAAGCGGCCAACAGATCGCGCACGGCCTGCGTCGCTGTCTCGGGCGCTTCGAGCATGACGAAGTGCCCGGCGCCTTCTGCCGTGCGGTAGTCCGCCTGCGGGAACTCTTCGACGTGCAGGGTGCGGTAGTTCGGCGGCAACACAGCCTTCCCGGCCATCAGGCTGACGATCGGCGCCTCGATCGCCACCGGGCGCCAGACGCTCTCGTCGTACATGTGCCGCATCGAGCTGAGCACCATTTGCTGCGGCGCCGAGAGCATCGAGCTGCGCACCGCCTCGCGGATCTCTTCGGTCGCGAAGTCGCCGAAGAAGGTCTCGACGAACGCCCCGAAGTTCTCTTCGTAGGCGTCGCCCTCAAAGCGCTGCGTCACCGTACCGTTGAATTGCTTGAAGATCGGCAGGAGGGTCAGGATGCCGTCGACGGCGAGCACGGCGCGAACGCGCTCTGAAGCCGCACGTGCAACCTCACGCACGACCGGCACTCCCATACTGTGCCCAACGAGCACGGCCTGATCGACGCCCGCAGCATCCATGACGGCGAGCACGTTTCGGGCATAGAGCTCCATCGTGTACTCGATTTCCGGCTTGTCCGAGCCGGCGTGGCCGATCAGATCGACCAGCACCAGGCGCGCCTCGCCGGCCAGGACTTCCACCTGCGGCTGCCAGAAGTCGGAGCGGCAGCCGAGACCGTGGATCCAGACGACGGTCGGCGCGGCAGGATCGTCGAGGCCTGCGACGGCGTACTCGACCCGGTGCCCCTCGAACTGGAGTGCGTGAAGCTTCGTGGCAGCCTCCTGTGCCGACAATCGAGACGTCGTGATGAGGGCCAGCGCAACGAAGGCCGCCATCGGAGGGGCGCTCCAACGGCGCAGTAGAGTGAACATGTGAAGACTCTAGCGCGACGGCGCAGAACACCCGGACGGAGCCACTCATGAGCGGATTCGAGAGCATCCTGTACGAAGTCGAGCGCGGACGCGCCCGGATCACGTTGAACCGCCCGGAGAAGCTCAATGCGCTGACGCTGCAGCTGCAGAAGGAGCTGAGCGAGGCGCTCTGGGAGGCCGACAACGACCGCTCCGTGCACTGCGTCATCCTCAAAGGCGCAGGTCGAGCCTTCAGTGCCGGCTACGATCTCTCGGGGGCTGGCAGCAACGTGCCGGTCTCCCCTGTCGAGTCGCCTGACGGCGACTACCGCGGCCGCCAGTCGCTCGATGACGACGCATGGCAGCTCGAGAGGGCGCAGCGCTACCGCATGGCGCTCTTCGACATGCACAAGCCCAGCATCGCGCAAGTGCACGGCTACTGCCTCGCCGGCGGCAACGACCTCGCGCTGATGAGCGACATGGTGATCACAGCAAGTGACGCCGTCTTCGGCTTCCCACCCGCACGCGACCTCGGCGCTCTGCCGAACAACATGTGGATGTACCACGTTGGTCCACAGTGGGCGAAGCGACTGACGCTGACCGGCGATACGATCACCGGCGCCGAAGCCCAGGAGATCGGCCTCGTGCTCAAGGCCGTCGCCCCCGATCAGCTCGAAGCCGAGGTCGAGCAGCTCGCTGACCGGCTCGCGCTCATCGACCCCGATCTGCTGACCGCCAACAAGCGCATCATCAACGTCGGCATGGAGCTCATGGGAGCGCGCACGCTGCAGCGCCTCGCCGCCGAGAACGACGTGCGCGGTCACAACACGGCGGCGGCGCGCAGCTTCCGCGAGTCGGTGGCGAAGAACGGCCTGCGCGAGACGCTGCGGGCGCGAGACGCCAAGTTCGGCGACGGCCGAGCGCGCGTGTCGGGCCCGGAGATCCGCGACGAGGACGGCCGGCTGGTGGACTGACAGAGGAAATCGCCTTGAGTCGAGAGATCCTCCTTGCAGCCGTCCTTCTGTTCTGGTCGCTCGCAGCGGCGGAGTCGCAGGGGCTCCGCGTCGAAGGGATGAAGATGCCGATCTGGCTCGACCTCGAGGAGGCTGAGTCCTCAGCGAAGCGAGGTCTCGGGACAGGTCTCGGGTACATCGACACCGTTCTGGATGAGCTGCGCGCTCAACCTCCAGGAGCGGTCACGAAAGACCCGTGTCACCACTTTGACGTGCAGCGCCTCAAGTCCTTCGGGATCGTCGGCTCCGACTCCGAGATCCTTAGCGGCGGCGGACTCGCGATTGTCACCGGCACAGTCGTCGGTCTCTCCCACGGGGTCTTCGCGGGCAGCCGACTCGCGGCTCTTCTCGAAGTCGAAGTCTCGGGTTTGGCCACTCCGGGGTTCCCCGCCAACTACGACGACCTCGCGTGGCTCCAAAGAGCGCGCCTGGACATCGCCGAGGATCTCAACGAGTCCGGCAGGCTCTGGTTCGTGCACGGAGCGGTCGCGCCTCTGCGGATCCAAGGGCGTCTCTTCTGCCAGAACATCGACGATCTGGTCGCCCCCGCCGAGGTGGGTGACGAGATTCTCATCGTCCCGGACCGGGCTTGGCCGACGACCTCGGGAAGAACGCTCTACGTCGCGGATCAGGATCTCGTCGTCCTCCGGAAAGCCGCCGGAGGAGCTCCACTCGTTCCCCGCTCATGGCAAAGAAGTTCACTCTTCCAGCTCGATCCCGGCGAAGGAAGCGACCTGTCGGTTCTCTTCGAAAAGCTCGTGCGAGATTCAGGCGGCGCCACGACCCTCCGGAAGAGAGACAACGACTGAGTCCGCAGGACTCGCTCGAGAGCTTGAACCGCCTGAAACAGACCGAAGGAGAGAGGCTGCGGCCGAGTCGACCTCGTCGAGGCCGCCAGGGACCGCGACCCAAAGCACACCGATCGACTCGCCTGCCTACCTGCGCAGGTCGATCAAAACCTCGTCCCGCGCATCGTTGCCGAAAACAAGGTCGAGCATGCCCTTGGCGACGTCGTCCATCGACGAGAAGCTGTCGTCTTCCTTCATCTGGCGGAAGATCTCGACGGTCGGGAAGTCTTCGGCCTCCTGCTGGCGGATCAGCTCCTGCATGTCCGTGTCGACGACGCCGGGAGCCAGAGCGTAGGCCTTCAGGCCACTCTCCGCCTCTTCGAGCGCGACGACTTCGGTCAGGCGATCGACTGCGGCTTTGCCCGCACAGTAGGCGCCCCAGCCCTCGTAGGCGTTGCGTGCGGCACCCGAGGAGATGTTCACCAGGACCCCACCGCCCTCGCGGCCGCGCAGGTGATCGACGAACGCGCGCGTGCCGTTGAGCACGCCGACGACGTTGACGTCGAGGTGGTGGCGCAGCTCGTCGGCCGAAACCCCGCGGACGGGGCGGATCGGCTCGAGCACGCCGGCGTTGTTGATCCAGAGATCGATCGCCCCGAACTTCTCCGCGACGCGGCGGCCGAAGTGTTCGACGGCGTCCGCGTCGGTGACATCCACCGCTTCGCGGTAGACGGTCTCCGCCGAGCCCTCGGCGGGCATCGGGCACTCGGAGCGAGCGCAAAGTCCTAGATGAATACCTTCACGAGCGAAGGCCTCGGCGAGGCCTGCTCCGATTCCGCGGGAAGCACCGGTGATGACAGCAACACGATTCATGGCGCGATCGTACACGCGCCGGCCGTCTGCAGGAGCGATCAGGCCGTCGGCACCTCGGTCCACCTCTCGGCCCGCCACTTGTCGGACATGCGGCGTACCGAGGCGTCGACCTCCATCGCGGCGATCTCAGCCACCGGCACCCAAGCGAGCTCCAGGGACTCTTCGCTGACGGTGAAGTCTTCGGAGCGAGCGCGCAGCGCGAAGCGAACGTCGTAGTGCAGATGCTCCGGCTCGACGTGTCCGCCCTTCTCTCGGCGGGGAATGACGTGAATGTCGACGTCGAAGAGTTCGGCGGACAGCAGATCCACTTCGAGTCCCGACTCCTCCCGCGCCTCCGCGAGAGCCACGAGCCGCACGTCGCTCTCTCCGTCAGCGTGGCCGCCCAGCTGCACCCACATACCGAGCTTGCCGTGGTGCGTCAGCAGAACGCGCTCGCCCGCGGGATCGACGAGCCAGGCAGAGCCGGTGACGTGACCGATCTCGAGAGAACGGTCGAAGCAGTTTTCGTGGCGCTCGACGAAATCGCGATACCGGTCGACGACGTCCGACTCACCGGGGAAACGCTCACCGTAGCGAGCGAGAAGGTCGAGAAGGTCGGTGCGGTGCGGCATGGCGGACTCCCCGGTCGAGGTCTCGAACCGTGACGAAGTGCCGGCTCGAGAGCGCGGCGTATGCAAGGGCCGACGATCGTACCGCGGCGCGAGACTCGACCTTCGACGGAGCCGCAGCGAGCGACTCATCACCACCGCTGATTCCTGCTAAAATCCGAGTTCCGAAAAGAGAAAACGAGCGAGCGAAACCGCCGCGCATCCGGAGATTTCATGTCCGAAGCCAGTCACGACCCGTACGCCCCCAATCCCGCGCTGAACGTGCTCACCATGTCGGAGGGCGCACGGCCGCTCTACGACTCGGTGAAACGCTTCGTCGGCGAGCACGTCGACCCCTCGACCGAGGAGTTCTTCCGCCTCGGTGAAGATCGCGAAGACCGTTGGAGCTACACCGACGGCCAGCTCGAGCTCCTCGACGGTCTCAAGGGCAAAGCCAAGAAACAGGGTCTCTGGAACTTCTTTCTTCCGGACGCCGACACGGGCGAGGGCCTGAAGAACCTCGACTACGCCTACATCGCCGCCGAGCTCGGCAAAAACCCGATCGCCTCCGAGTGCCTCAACTGCTCGGCGCCCGACACCGGCAACATGGAGGTGCTCGAACGCGTCGGCACGCCCGAGCAGAAGAAGGAGTGGCTCGAGCCGCTGCTCAACGGCGAGATCCGCTCCTGCTTCGGCATGACCGAGCCGAACCTCGCCTCTTCAGACGCCAAGAATATCGGCACGCAGGCCAAGCTCGAGGGCGACGAATGGGTCATCAACGGCGAGAAGTACTACATCTCCGGCGCCGGCGATCCGCGCTGCAAGATCATGATCTGCATGGTCAAGACGAGCCCCGACGGCCCGGCGCACCGCCAGCAGTCGCAGATCCTCGTGCCGATGGACACCCCCGGCGTCAACGTGCTCGGTCCGATGATGGTCTTCGGACACGACGACGCGCCGCACGGCCACATGCACATCAAGCTCGAGAACGTGCGTGTACCCAAGGAGAACATGCTGCTCGGCGAGGGGCGCGGCTTCGAGATCTCGCAGGTCCGCCTCGGACCGGGACGGATCCATCACTGCATGCGCTCCATCGGTCAGGCCGAGAAAGCCCTCGATCTGATGGTCGAGCGCGGCATGAGTCGTGAGGCCTTCGGTCGCCCGCTGCTGCAGCTCGGTAAGAACATCGAGGTCATCTCGCGCGCTCGCATCGAGATCGAGGCGATGCGCCTGATGGTGCTCAAGGCGGCGCGCGCCATGGACGTGCTCGGCAACCAGGAGGCGCGGATCTGGGTGCACGCCGTCAAGGCGATGGTTCCGGAGAAGGTCTGCAACATCATCGATCAGGCGATCCAGATCCACGGCGCGACCGGCGTCTCGCAGTGGTCGCCGCTCGAAGCGATGTATCGAGGCCAACGCACGCTGCGCATCGCCGATGGCCCGGACGAGGTGCATCACCTCGTCGTCGGCCGCTACGAGATGCGTCGCCGACGCGCCTGAGCATCCGTCGATCGTCGCGAAAAGCCCGGGCCCGAGGCCCGGGCTTTTTCGTGCGGGGCTCTTCGAGGGGCCCGAGGGAGGCGCGGTCTACAATAGGGAGCACACTCCACAACCGAAGGTCGGGCTCTTGCTCTCAACCACGCCACGTCCGCCGCTGTGTCGACCGCGCCGTCGGCCCGTCCGGCGGCGCTCCCGCAACGCCCACGTCGCGTCTCCGCACCCGACGCATGCGGATGACTTCGCTCGCTCCGCGAGGCTCGACTCACTTCACCCTTCTCGCCCACACGAACGGAGATGCCCATGAGATCCAAGCTCCGCCTCTCTAGGATCGCGAGCTTCACGCTCGCCCTGATCGCCACCGCGGCGGCACACGCCCAAAACGTGAACTCGAATCAGGACATGCGCGGCTCGAGCGTCGCGGGCAGCATCGGCGACCGCGACAACTCTCGTGTCCAGGGCACCGTCTTCGACTCCTCGGGCTCACCGATGAGCGACGTGCAGATCTGGGCGATGAACCACAACTCGCCGGCCGATCGGATCCGCGCACGCACGCGCAAGACAGGGACCTACCTGCTACGCAACTTCGAGCGCATCTACACGCGAGACGACGTCTACGGCGTGACCATGCGCGTTCAGTTCGAGAAGGCCGGGTATCAGACCGTCGAGGTCGTCGCGGACGTCGAGAAAAACGGCCTGACGCGTGTCTTCCCGGTGCTCTATGCGGACGGCGAGCAAGTAGGAATGACCGGGGTCTGCGCCATGCTGACCGGCCGGATTACCAACGCCAAGGGCAAAGGTGTGAAGGGCTCGACGGTGAAGGTCTCCGGCGACGGTTTCTCAGCGGAGGTCGCCGCCGCGAAGAACGGGGAGTACGAGCTGCTGCTCTGGAATGCCCCTGCACAGGTCACGCTCGAGATCGAGTCAGCACAGGGGACTGCGTCGCAACCGCTGGAGCTCACCGCTGCGCCGCGGGCCGACGTCTTCCTGACGCAGGTCGTCGACGTCACGCTCTGACGTCGACGGTCGGATCGAATTCGGCGAGCTTCAGGTGTTCAGCCATTCGCCGCCGCGCAGGACGACGAAGCTGACGACGCGCTCTTCCTGGGGCAGCAGAGTGATGCGGAGAGTCTGTCCGACGGCGAGGTCCTCGAAGCCGAGCTTCTTGCGACCGTCGAACTCCTTCTTGTTCTGAGCGCGGATCCGGATGTCCTCCTGGACCTCGATCTCGACCGGGGGTGCGTCCTTGCGCTCCGGCTGGAGAGCGATGCGCCGACCTTCCAGGATCTTGGTGACCTTGGCCTTCATGACGATCGTCGCCGACGCCGAGTCGCGTCCTTCCACCGGACGAGCGGCGTTGGAGCGGGACGAGGCCTGGAGCGGGCTCAGGCTGAGGACGAGAAGGCTGGCCAAGGCGAGAGCGGCGGCAAATCGTGAGGTTTTGAAGGAAAGCATGGCGTCTCCTGTCGAGTGGACAGTCGGTTGTGGAGAGATCCGAAGGCGTTTCGTGAGCGGATACGGTACGAGCGCGCGGCCGGTTCACTGCAATCTACCGTGAGCCGCAACGCGAGGACCGAACGCACGAATCCAGGGCCAGAGTCTTGAGCACGGTCGAAACCCTATACAAACAGCGAAGCAACGCGGTCCTGACGAGTCTCGCCGCCGTGCAGCTGGCACTCTGGGTCGCGCTCGCAGCACATCCGGCCACCAGCGACGTCCGGGGCGTCTTCGGATACCTGGCGCTCATCGGTCTGCTGTTCGCCGCTTACGGCGCCTCGCTCGCCTTGCTCGCCCCGACTGGAAGAGACAGCCCTGACGGAGCCACGTCCAGCCAAGCGCAAAACAACGACTCGATTCGCGCAGTCCTCGCGGCGGCGCTTCTCTTCCGGTTGGTGCAAATCCTGGCCGGCCTCCCGCAAGAGGAGCGCTGGGACGCCGTTCAGCGTGATCTCTCAAGCACAGAGACGGGTTATGAGACCTTCCTGCTCTTCGACAACGACGCCTGGCGCTATCTCTGGGACGGAGCCGTGCTGGCGGGAGGTGCGAGTCCCTACGCAGCTCCACCGCTGGAGCTCGAAAGTGAGTACCTGGAGCTCGACGAGCCTCGCAACGAGCGCGAGGAACTGCTCTTCCAACTCTTCGAAGAGACGCTGTGGGTCGAGATCTACGACAACCTGAGCTTCACCGCTTACCGCACGGTCTACGGCCCCGCAGCGCAGAGTTTCTTCGCCGCGTCGAACTCGCTTCGGCCGGGCAGCATGCTGGTCTTCAAGGCACTACTGACGGCGGCCGAGTTCGCGGGCTGTCTCCTCTTGCTGAAGTTGGCCGCACGGCGACGCACCTTCGTCCTGCTGGCCTACTCCTGGAATCCGCTCGTCATCAAGGAGATTGCCGGATCCGGCCACATCGACGGCCTGCTGGTGACGCTGCTGCTCGGCTCCGTCGTCGCTCTCGAGCGAGGGCACGGCGCCGTCAGCGGGGCCTTCGCCGCGCTCGCCACCGCGGTGAAGATCTCCGCCGCCCCGCTGGCTGCGGTGCTCTTCGTCTTTGCCTGGACGAGGTCCGGACGGCGAGCGGCCCTCCGCCTCGCCACGGCTTTCGCAGCGGGCTCGCTCGCTCTCTTCGCACCCTACAGAGACGACCTGCCCGCGATCTTCGACGCTCTCGCGGTCTTTGCCCGCGAGTGGATGTTCAATCCGGGGCCGTGGCTCGCCGTCCGGCGCCTCGGCGAGGCTCTAGGGCTCGACGGGTGGTCGGTGGCCAACGGCTTCGGCGCGCTCTGTCTCGCTGCCGCCCTCGGCACCTCGGCCCTGGTCGCTCGGAAGACGGAGGGCCCGGCCGCCCTTTTCGCGGCTCTACTGGCCACCACCCTTTCGATCGTCTGGTTCAGCGCCACGGTGAACCCCTGGTATCTCGTCTGGTCGCTGCCGTTTGCAGCACTTCTCGGCTGGTGGCCGTTGATCGTTCTGTGCTGCACGTCGCAGCTGTCCTACGTCTTCTACCTCGACCAGATCGAGCGCATCTGGCTCCTCGTCCTCGAACACGGCCTCTTCGGTCTCGCGTGTGCGGTGTGGTGGCTCCTGGAGAGACGTCGGTGAGGGCACCGAGCGAGCCCCTGGAGCTCTCCGAGGCCTCCCGCTTCGGCCTCGATCTGACCCGCGCCGTCGCGGCGCAGATCGTGTTGCTCGGCCACGCCTTCGACTTCTTCAACGTCTTCTCGTTTCTGGGTCACCCGAACCCGCCACCGCAGATCCAGCAGCTGGCCGTCGTCGTCTTCTTCGTTCTCTCCGGTTTCCTGATCGCGCGGACGCTGCACCGGCACCGAGCTCAGCGGCTCGGGTTCGGGGTCTATCTGGGCGACCGGGCCGCACGCATCTACTCCGGACTCGTTCCGGCACTGCTCTGCATCGGCGCGCTCGATGCGCTCCCCTACGACTTCTTCGAGCTCGACTACTTCGAGGGGGATCGCTCGCTGCGCACGATCGTCGGCAACCTGCTGCATCTGCAGCTCTTTCCGGCGCTGGGCGTGCCCGTCTTCGGCACGGGAGAACCGCTCTGGACGCTGGCCATCGAGTGGTGGCTCTACGTCGCGGCCGGAGCTGCCGTGCTCCTGCGTAGCGGTGGGCGCGTCTCTGCTCTGGCGCTTCTCCTGCTGCCCGTCGCCGCGGTCTCGGTCGTGGCCAACCTGCTCGGCGGAGAGGGCCACGGCATCGCGCTCACCTGGCTTCTCGGCGCCCTCGCCTATCTCGTGCTTCGGAGCGACGCGGGATCGAAGATCGGCCCTCGGGCCTGGGCGTCCGCTGCCTTCGTTGCGGCAGGACTCTCGGCCCTCTGGGCGGCACAGCTCGACGCATCACACCCAGCCAAGGCCTTCGATCGGGGTCTCGCCTGCGGGCTCGGGCTCTGTTTCCTTGCTGCGATGGCAGCGTTGCAGCAGCTTGCCTGGCGACCGAGCGAGGCGCTGCGTCGAGCGGTCGGTTTCGTGGCCGGCTACTCCTACACGCTCTATCTCGTTCACTTCTCTCTGCTCACCGTCTTCTACGAGTGGCGCGGCGAGCTTCCGGACGCGTGCCTGCTCGCTCTCGCCCTCGTCTCGAGCAACGTGCTGGCGGCCGCCCTGGCGGTCGTCGGCGAGAAGCAGCGTGCCCGCGTGCGCCGCTGGATTCCACTACCCAGAGACCGCCGCTGAAAGGTAGGCTGCCGGCAGATCATGAGCGAAGAAAACACACCGATCGAGGGGCACTGCCCCAGCAGCTTCCAGCCCGTCGCCGACGCGTTCCGGCAGAACTTCGCGGAGCACGACGACCTCGGCGCGTCGTTCTGTCTCGTGCGCCACGGTGAAACGGTCATCGACCTCTGGGGAGGCTACCTCGACGTCGAGCGCACGCGGCCCTGGCAGCGCGACACCCTCGTCAACGTCTATTCGACGACGAAGACGATGACGGCACTGAGCGCTCTGCTGCTCGCTGACCGCGGCGAACTCGACTTCGACCGTCCGGTCCGCGACTACTGGCCGGAGTTCGGCAAGCCCCAGATCACCACCGCTCACTTCATGAGCCACACCGCCGGGCTCTCGGGACTCGACGAGCCGACCGTGCCCCAGGACCTCTACGACTGGGAGAAGATCACCGGCCTGCTGGCCGCGCAGGATCCCTGGTGGGAGCCCGGGACCGCCAGTGGCTACCACGCCATCACTCAGGGCTATCTGACGGGCGAGGTCGTACGGCGCATCACCGGTCAGACTCTCGGCACCTTCTTCCGCAAGGAGATCGCGGAGCCTCTGGGGACCGACTTTCACATCGGCCTTCCGGAAGAGCACGACGAGCGCGTGGGCGACCTCGTGCCGCCGCAGGCGACGCCGCAGGAGCAGTCCGATCCGCACTCGATCGCAGCGCGCACCTTCGCCAATCCGTTCTCTCCCGCCGAGAACTCGAGCACGACTGCCTGGAGGCGCGCGGAGATTCCCGCCGCGGGCGGCATCGGCAACGCCCGCTCGGTCGCCCAAACGCAGGCCGTACTCGCCATGGACGGCGAGCTGCAAGCCAAGCGTCTGCTCAGCCCGGAAGGCTGCCGGCGTGCCCTCGAAGAGCAGACCTCCGGCGTCGATCTGGTCCTCGGCGTCGCGCTGAGCCACGGACTCGGGTACGGCCTCGGCAACGCCGTCATGCCGCTACCGAGCCCCAACGCGTGTTTCTGGGGCGGCTGGGGTGGATCGACCATCCTGGTCGACTTCGATCAGGGTCTCGCGCTCTCCTACGTCATGAACCGAATGGAAGGCGACCTGCTGGGCGACGTGCGCGGCGGCCTGCTGACCGCTGCCGTCTACCAGTCGCTCGCCCAAGGCGCCTGAGCGCAGGCCGTCGTAGCGACGACCTCGCTGACGGCTCGAACGTCCGCTGAACTCACACCGTCGCCCGCCCAGGGCCGATCTCCACAGAACACCTCACGGAGCGCAACCCATGGCCACCAAACACATCTCCGCCGACACGGGGGATTTCGCCAGCACCGTCATCATGCCGGGCGACCCGCTGCGCGCGAAGTACATCGCCGAAAAGTACCTCGACGCGCCGCGACTCGTCACTGACGTGCGCAACATGTTCGGCTTCACCGGCGAGTACAAGGGCTGGCGGGTGTCGGTCATGGCCCACGGCATGGGCATTCCCTCGGCTTCGATCTACTGCACCGAGCTGATCCGCGACTACGGCGTCAGGCGCGTCTTTCGCACCGGCAGCTGCGGCGCGACCGCCCCCGACGTGCAGCTGCGCGACGTGCTCGTCGCCATGGGTGCCTCGACCGACTCGGTCGTCAATCGCATTCGTTTTCGCGGCTACGACTTCGCGCCGCTGGCGAGCTACCCTCTGCTCGAGTCGATCGTGCAGACCGCGCGCTCGCAGGGCACCGAGGTGCGCGTCGGCAACGTCTTCTCGACCGACCTCTTCTACAGCCCCGACGATCAGATCTGGGACGCCCTGGATCGCCTCGGTGTACTCGGCGTCGAGATGGAGCTCGCCGGCATCTACGCCGTCGCCGCCGAGCTCGGAGCTGAGGCCGTCGGACTGTGCACCGTGTCTGACCACATTCGGCGCGACGAAGCCCTGTCCTCGGACGAGCGCGCCACGACCTTCGACGAGATGATCGTGCTGGCCTTGGAGAGCGCCTACCGCGCGGAGTCGGCGGATTGAGCCCACGGGCCAGTCTCGTCGCGTCACCGGAGCTCGCCGATCAGGGCGCCCAGCGCATCGAATGGGCGCGAGCGAACATGCCGATCCTGCGCGCGCTCGAGGCCGAGTTCCGGCGCGACCGCCCGTTCGAAGGCATGCGAGCCGCCGTCAGCATCCACCTCGAAGCAAAAACGGCCTACCTCGCACTGGTTCTGCGCGACGGCGGTGCCCAGGTTGCCGTCACCGGCAGCAACAGCGGCTCGACGAAGGACGACATCGTCGCCGCTCTCGCGCGCGAAGAGAACGTCTACGTTTACGCGCATCATGGAGCCTCACCCGCAGCGATGCTCGACTACCGGGTGGCGGCGATCGAGCTCGAGCCGCAGATCGTCATCGACGACGGCGGTGACCTGGTCGAGTTGCTCCACGACGACTACGCGACGATCGGCCGAGGCGTGCTCGGCGCCTGCGAGGAGACGACGAGCGGGGTCCTCCGGGCGCGTGCTCGAGCCGAAGCTGGAGAGCTTGCCTTTCCGGTCCTGCTGATCAACGACGCCCGCTGCAAGTATCTCTTCGACAACGTGCACGGCACCGGCCAGTCCGTCTGGGACGCCGTCATGCGCTCGACGAATCAGGTGATCGCCGGAAAGGTCGTGGCGATCGCCGGCTTCGGCTGGTGCGGCGCGGGCTGCGCACTGCGCGCGCAGGGCCTCGGCGCGCGCGTCATCGTCAGCGAAGTCGACCCGGTCAAGGCCGCCGACGCGGCGATGCGCGGCTTCGATGTGGCTCCTCTGGCGCACGCCTGCGAGCGCGCCGACATCGTGCTGACGGTCACCGGGGTCAAGGACACGCTGACGCCGGAGCACTTCGCTGGCATGAAGGACGGCACGCTCGTCGCCAACGCCGGCCACTTTCGCAACGAGGTCGACGTCGACGCGCTCGCGTCGCTCTCCAGCGAGAGTCGCTCCTTCCGCGAGAACGTCACCGGCTACCGTCTCGAAGATCGCTGGATTCACGTGCTGGGCGACGGCAACATCGTCAACATCGCCTGCGGCGACGGCCATCCGGCGGAGATCATGGACACGAGTTTTGCCCTGCAGGCGCTCAGCGCTCGGCACGTGGCCGACAACGCCGGCAGGCTCGACGCTGCGCCGATCGACATCCCCAAGGAGATCGACGAGCGTGTAGCACGGCTCAAGCTCCAGTCGATGTCGCTGGAGATCGACGAGCTCACCGCCGAACAGAAGGACTACCTCTCGTCGTGGGAGCACGAATGAGCGAAGCGAACGAATTCTACTGCGACCTCGTCCTGCACGGAGCTCGGGTCGTGGCGCCAGCCGGTGACGTCGACGGCGGCGGCATCGCCGTGCGCGACGGCCGCATCGTCTCCGTCGGTCCCGACGCAGAGCTTGCCGCGTGGCGAAGCGGGGCGAATGAAGTCGTCGACGCGAGTGGGCAACTGCTCGCGCCGGGCCTCGTCAACACGCACTGCCACGCGGGGGATTCCCTCTTCCGCGGGCTCGTCGAGAACCTCTCTCTCGAAGCCTGGCTCGAGAAGGTCTGGATCGCCGAATCGGCGATCCTCGATCCACACACGACGTCGCTGGGCGCTCAGCTCGGCCTCGCCGAAAACCTGCTCGCCGGCGTCACGTCGGTCTTCGACATGTTCTGGTTCCCCGACACGGCTGCGGAGGCGGCCCGCCAGCTCGGCATGCGCGTCGCGACCGGCGGCCTCTTCTTCGACGGCGTCGGCATCGACGGCAAGGAGCAGGCGGTGCGCCTCGACGAGGCGCGAGCCTTCTGTGAAACGTGGCAGGACGAGCCGCTCGTCACTCCCTCCCTCAACCCTCACGCGACCTACACCGTCGGGCCGCAGCAGCTCGAGGGCGTCGCAAGGCTCGCCGAAGAGACCGGCGCGCTCGTCACGGTGCATGCGGCGGAGACACGTCAGGAACAGAGCACGGCGCGCGAGCGCTTCGACGCCACGGTGCTGCAGCATCTCGAGGCAGTAGGACTGCTCGGCCCGCAGACCGTCCTCGCGCACTGCGTTCATCTCGAGCCGGGCGATCTCGAGATCATTCGAGCGACCGACTCGACCGTGGCCCACAACCCCGTCTCGAACCTCAAGCTCGGCTCGGGGATCGCCCCGGTCCCCG